>JAPDLJ010000023.1 GCA_025920705.1 Candidatus Jingweiarchaeum tengchongense | reverse complement strand
AGGTAATCCCCATTTTTCGAAAAACGCTTTGGCTTTTCCTCGCACTATATCAGCACCACCAACAATCTCAACATCATTAAATTTTTTATATGCCATTACATGGGCTCCAGCTATACCTCCAGTGCCTATAATTCCTATTCTTAATTTTTTATTCATTTCGCTCACCTTTATTCCAAATATTTTCAAAGCATTTAATGGAATAAACATGTAGTTATAGAGTTGAAATTATAATCTCTTTTTTGGTTTCGGCGCTCTTGTAAATTGCGTCAATTATCTTTTGAATCTCAACACCATTTTTCGCCGTATCAAGCAAATCTGGTTTCTCGTCCTTCAAAAGTTCAACGAAATACTTTATCTCTTCAAAATGACTTCTTACCTCTGGAGTCTTCACCTCGTAATCCACAAGGGAATGAAGCTCTTCTCCATAAAGAGATATAAATCCCTCGTTGTTTTTGGAACCTTTGTGAATCGGGTTGTAAGAGTCTATCTCAGCTCCCATCTTCGTTCCCAACATGTCTATGTAAAACCTATCTTCTGCTATGTTGGATGCCCACGAAGTTTCAACGAAAATAGTCGATCCATCTTCAAACCTTATGAACGCAGTTGCAAGATCTTCAACATCGTTCTCTTTGCCGTCCCTTAGACCATCTTTAACATCTGAAGATTCCCATGGGTATTTTCCATCTATATGATAATCTGGAAAATATTTGTAAGTCGAAGCTGAAACAGAAATTGGTTTTGGATTTCCCATCAGATATCTTGTAAGATCTATCACGTGAACTCCTATGTCTATAACAGGTCCTCCACCTGATTCTTTTTTGACGGTAAACCATCCCTTTGGAGTACCACGCCTTCTCATATACCCTATCTTAGCGTAATATATCTTTCCAAGTTTTCCCTCGTCTATGAATTGCTTTAACTTTTGTGCATCTCCTCTGAACCTGTTGTTAAATCCCATCATGAGTAACTTTCCGGTTTTCTGAGATGTTTCAAGCATATTTTGGGCTTCACTTGCGTTCATGGCCATTGGCTTTTCGCAAAGTACGGCCTTCCTTGCGTTCAAAGCATCGATTGTCATTTTGGCATGTAAATAATTCGGTGTGCATATGCTCACGGCATCGATATCCGGATTTGAAAGTAAATCCTTGTAATTGGTATAGACTTTTGGTATGGAAAATTTTTGTGAAACATATTTCAACCTGCTTTCAACAACATCTGCTATTCCAACAACTTCTGCCCCTGCTTCAATGTAAGCTGGAATATGTGCCAATTGGGCAATTAAACCTGTGCCTATAACCCCAATCTTTACGTTTTTCGTAAACACGCACTTCCTTTCAATTCAATGAATCTCTACTTCTCTTTTTTCTTTATGAGAAATATAAGCATTTTCAAGCAATTCAGTTAATTTAGTGCCATCTTCTGTCCCAAAGTAAATTGTCTCTCCTTGTAATATTCCATTAACCCATTGAATAATAGGCGATGGTAACGCTTTCGGTAAAATAGATGGGGTAACCCAACCACTAAAAGCAGGATCCATTTTCTTTGAAACAAGTTGTATGTTATTGCCGTTAACTAAAATACTCCCTTCTGTGCCATAAACTTCAAGTATCGGCAAAGTTTTATATGTAACAAAACTAGTTTCTACAATCGCTAAGGCGTTATTCTGGAATTCAATAGTACAAACAGCGTTGTCCTCAACGGCTCTATTTGTAAAATAATTGAACATGGACATGATCCTTTTCGGCTTTCCAAGTATCCAACTGGCAAGATACATAGGATGACAACCAAGATCCATCATAGCGCCACCACCGGTCGCTTTCTCATCATACCAATAATCTGGAAGCCAGTTGTTCAACGCACCATCATGACCATTTCGTACTCTTAGGAGGGTTACATCGCCAATTAAATCGTCATCAATAACCTTCTTTACATAAAGATGTTCGGAAGTAGTACGATCAGGAAAAGATATACAAAATTTAACTCCAGACTTTTTTACAGATTCCGTTATCTTATGACAATCCTTTACGGTTAAGGCCATAGCCTTTTCAGTGAATATATGTTTCCCAGCTTGAGCAGCAGATACCATTATATCTGCATGCATATTTGTGGGAGCACATACCACAACTCCATCAACATCTGACCTTTTAAGCAACACGTCCAAGTTACTTTCAAAGTCGGTTCTCAATTCTTTAGCCCAATCTTTGCCTCTTGATGGTAATTCATCCCAAACGCATGTTATTTGTACATTTCCCAATGATTGGAGTATATTTGCATATCCTCCGGCATGAACATGCCATTTACTTAACATTGCTACCTTTAACATATTTAAATCATCTCCCCGCATATTATGTTTAAAACTTCACTAAAAGTTACGAAGAAAACAGATTGGGAAAATGCTCCATTCCAAATTGTTCATTTGGCTTATTACCCATTACAAGTTTCAATGTTCCACCTTTTTCTATTTCATCATAAGTTATCCAAGATCTGTTTATTTTTTTACCATTTAGGTAAGCAGATTGAACGTAAATATTATCTTTGTTATTTTTTTCTGCTATAACTGTAAAAGTATTTCCATTTGGTAGATGGATTTGAATCTTTGAGAATAAAGGAGAACCGATGAAATAATAAGGTAATGGTGGTTCAGGGTAAAACCCCATAGCACTAAAAACAAACCATGACGATATTTCTCCACAATCATCATTACCAGGAAGACCATTAGGACCTGTACCATAGACATGATCCATTGCATATCTAACAATTTTTTGTGTCTTCCATGGTTGATCTCCGTAAATATAAAGATAAGGTAATCTCTGTGAAGGTTCATTACCTAAAGCTGCTTGTCCAATACAACCTGTTATATCAGGGGGACCAGAAATTTCAGAATTATTAGAAAACAGTTCATCGAGCTTTTTATCAAATTGAGAGATTCCACCAAGTGCTTTAATTAAACCGTATATATCAGGTGTCACAGAAAAAGTCCATTGCCATGCATTACCTTCCGTAAAGAAAGGATAATTACCATAAACTGGATCAAAATTTTGTTCTATCCATTTTCCATCTGAATTTCGACCTGTTACAAAACCGAGATTTTGATCAAAAACATTCCTCCAATTTTCAGATCTCTTTATAAGTGTTTTGTAATCTTCGTCTTTTCCTACAACCTTTGCCGCTTCAGCAACACAAAAATCATTAAAAGCATATTCTAAAGTTTTTGAAGTTGCTTGATTGGCGAGATTGTCTGGAATATACCCAAATTTTACATACAAGCCTAAGCTTCTTCTTCCATGATTTATACCTTGAACAAAAGCATCTTTTCTTATAGCTTGATAGGCAATATCGAGATTAAATCCTTTTAAGTGGTCAACAATAGCTTCGGCTATAACATTATCTGCAGGTGAACCGATCATGCAATTCGTATAGGTATTTGTTTCATACCATTTCGGTAACCAACCACCTTCTTTATAAATATCTACCAAGCTTCGTATCTCATTCACTTCCATTTCAGGATCAATGATGGTTAACAATGGATTTTCAGCTCTGAATGTATCCCATAACGAAAAAGTAGTGTAATGAGGATAAGTTGAAGAATAAACGTGATCATTTGGTCCTATATAAGTACCATCTGCATTAGAAAATAAGCTTGGATCTATCGCTGTGTGGTACAACGCTGTGTAAAATTTTTTGAGATTATTTGTATTTGACGAAGAAATGGTTATCTTTTCAAGGTAATTTGCCCAGGCATTTTCAGCCTTTTTTAACGCACCATCAAAATCTAAATTTGAAGCAGTTGACATGTTTTTAGCGGCTTCATTTATACTCGTATAAGACAAAGCAATTTTAACGCCAACTTTTTCATTGTTCTTTGTATCAAAGTCAAGGTAAATTCCGCCCATTGGTAATAATAAGTAATTTTTAGAAAGAGTAATAGTGGATTCGTTACTTAATATTTTAAGCCCTTCCCATATTTTCGTTTCTTTAATAGGAATTGAAAATTTCATATAAAAATAAACGACATGTGTTCTTGTTGCTGCGCAGAAAAGTCCGCCTTTAATATATCCATCTATTTCTGAATCGGAAACAACTTTTGCCCACGCATCATTAAAATTATCTCCAATTATATGAGATAAATTCAAAATGAATCCAGCTGTAGAAACCGTTGAAGGGAAAAAATATTGTTCAAAAGCAACCCATTTTGTGCACGTCAATTCTGCCTTGATTCCATTGTTAAGAATCACCGAATAATAACCTGGACTCACAACTTCATTACTATGTTGAAATGGCATTTTGTAGTTCATAAGAAAAAATGGAGTTATTTGTTGAATATCCAAAACAGGTGCCAACATCACATTCCCACCGTCTGCTGCCCCTGTACCATTTAGATGAGTCACGCTAAATCCTTCTATGGTATGATCAGTATAATCATATCCAGAACAATGATTCCATCCCTCTGTACCAGTATCAGGGCTCACTTGCACCATTCCGAAGGGAAAGGTCGCACCTGGGAAAGTATGTCCACTTCCACCTGTTCCAATAAAAGGATCAACATACTGTAAGACATTTTTGGAAGAAGCCAGTAAGATGGATGGAAAAAAGCATACAAGTAAAGTTATAAACAAAAATCTTATCGATTTAGTCATAACTATCATTCCTCCTAATAACTTGCCATTTTTAATCTTAAAAAATTATATAGGGTAATAACCGATGCCAAAACAGAAATCATAAAAACAAATCTGTATGCATCAAAATTCCAGATTATGAACTTAAAATGTATCCGTGAAAAAAGAAGAAAAAGAAAACCAGAAATCATATTCCCTCCAAAAGCTGCCAAATTTGTGATGCTCGCGTAAATGGCAAATGCTTCTGTCTTACCAAAACTAGGCACAATTTCCATAAGAAAATTGGAAGAAATTAAACCTGTCCCAGCTGTTCCTATTATTCCTAAGATCAATTGAAAGGGTATCATGTAGTACATGCTTGGAACTGCTAAAATCCATCCTACGTTAAGCATTGTTTGAATTGTTAAAGTGTATCTAAGCACTTTAAAGTTCCCAAATTTATCACCCAATTTCCCAAAAATTGGTTGGAATACAGCTACCGCTAATGATGAAACTACTGATAACAATCCAAGAATCGCATAATTATACTTAAATTCACTTATCATCATAACTGTCGCGTATGGTCCAAAGATATTCATCGTAAAGATCCATACCATGATTGAAATCATGTATTTTCTGTAATTTGTTGGTATTTTCAAAAGATCCGGAAAAACATGATAATTGATTAATTTTATATTCGGTAAAGATTCATCGTCTTGATGCATAAAAGCAAGAATATCTAACAAGCCGAAAACTGAACCTATTACAAAAACAAATAAAAAAGCCCAGAATCCTTTTCCCCATATATCAAGCAAATATCCAGCTAACAAAGTTGACGCTGCAGCAACGATTTGTGTTATGAGATTTCTAAGACCAAAATATTTACCATAAATTTCTCGACCTACAATATCTGTCATCCATCTTGTCCAAACAGGGCCTGCCATCGATGACACAATTTGAAAGAAAAACAAGACGGCTAAAGCAATCCATACTTTTAATCCGCTATTTATCAAAGATGTAAGAACAAGAATGAAAAATAAAGGCTTAAAAAGAGCAACAGAAATTATGATGAACTTTTTCTTGTTCGTGACACTACGACCTAAGAGTGCTAAAAAGAATGGTTGGATGACATTTGCCAACGGCCCTGATGCTCCATACAAAGAGATAGAAATTGGCCCAGCTCCAAGCCATATGAAAAGGCCTGTAAGATAATTACCACCTGTGAAAGAACCCCAAACAGCTGAAACAGAACCTTCTATTATCGATATCTTTCTGGCATGAGATTTTTGAAGCTCATTCAACATCTATGCACAACCTCTACAATTTTTTTATTCTGACGACTTGCACTCCCGTATTCATCATTTTGCAACTTTGTATTGCCTCTTGAGGATCACTGAATTCTTTCGAACAAGAGATATGGTAGTTGAATTCATAAAATCCTCCTGTTGTGGCTTTAAAATTCGTTTCCCAGAAATTATTCATAAGCCACGAATAAAGTTGATCGTCGTTATGTTGAATGTCATTTCCATTGCATAATTCTATCTCATGCTTTTCTAACGTGCCAAGATGGATTAATGGTACGTCTGGTGTTGCTACGATTAGTCCCTTTTGTTTTGAAATATATGATAATCCATCTTGAATACAATAAAAGTCCATATTCGTTCCGGGTATTTGGTCTATCCCAGGTCGCAAAATGCAACCTGTTTTTTCTATCCACAAGGTTTGAACGGGCGATATTCTAAATGGTAAAGCAACATACAAATTTTCTGGCTCCCAAACACTTTCTTTGTTAATTCTTAAAGAGATATCCACTCGTGGGATATCTTTATAAGCGGTTATGATCAAAGCAAAATATTTTGTTCCTTTTATTTCATATTCAAATTTGGCTTTTAAAAACAGATTTCCACTTGAGATCAAATCAGCATTTATCAATCTACCTTGATATCTTTTAGTATGAAAGTTATTTCTGTTTCTGCCCATCCTTCTTCTTTCTTCTACTATGTTAGTGGTAACGGGAGTCACCTCATATATAGGAGTAAATGCGTTGTATTTTCTATCTTCTCGCAGAAGTTCCGTACCATCTGTTTTATCGATCCAAGATGTTATTCCTTCATTTATCTTATATTCCAACCTAAAAAAGGGGGATTCAATTCTGGATGGACTAAATACAAGACTTTCACAATCGAAAATAGATTTGAAATCGTAAATTCCTTCTGCTCCCTTCAGTGGGGTATTACTCACCAAAATAGTTTGCTCTATTGTTTTTAAAGGATGTATTACCAATATCTTTTCTTCTTTGGCATCTAAAGAAATGAAAACATTGACTTCAAGTCCTCTTGCAACTCTATCTACTTGAGATGGGAGCACTTTCCCACTTTTTTCTTCAATAACCTCTACATCTCCTATTCTTTCCCAGTCATAGATATACAACTTTGCCAGATCAGATATTTTATGATCAAAAGAGTTTATTACCTTAAATGTCAAAGGCATATCTGGATTTACAAGCACTTCTGATTTACTTTTCATTATCTTGTCAAAATTCCTGTAAATCTTTTCATGAGCATTTATCGCGTAAGCAGATTTTCTTAAATCAACGATATTTGTCATGGTGTCCCAAGGCTCTAAAACAGATGCTGAATATCCCCATGTATGCTCAGAATACAACGTTAAATCATTGGCAACTTCAGCCATAATCTTCTTATCTCCGAATTTGTTTTCAGGATCCAAAGTCTTGCAAAGAACCCATTTCCTTTGAGCATCTCTGAAAAGTTTCACAATACCAGGTGTTGATCCCATTCCATCAGCCCACCAATCAGTCCAATCTCCTTTATAAGTTGGGATGTCAACTCTTTGTGATCTCAGTATTTTGAAAAATTCGCTCAACGTTACCATCTTTATGTTTACAACATCTCCATTTTTTTCATCCCACTTGTTTATGAAATCCATTATTTTTCCATTTGGCGGAGCATTATCTGTTAAAACGCCTGATACCATCACCGGAACAAAATCGTATGGATAATTTTCTGATTCAAGTTGTTGTAAATATCCAAGAATTCTATTTCGAGTTCTTTCTTCGATTTCTTTTTTGTTTTGTGGCTTAGATTCGTCATGAATCATGTAACTGAATTCCTGCCCTTCTATAAGACCGAGTTCATTGCCAAACATGTAATGTTCTCCAATCCAAACTAGTAATTTGTTTCCACTTTGCCCTTCCCACCAGAAAGGTCTTTGCTTTGTCAGAGGAAACATGCCATGGTGTGTGTGTATACATGAAAAAAGATTTTCAACGCCATTATCCAGTAAAGCATCAGCATATCCCCAACTGTATCCATTTATGTCTGCTGTCATGGCGGAATCTAATTTTATTCTCAGAGACTCTCCATATTCAAAGGCTTTTTTTATCTCATCTTTCAGCACATCGAAGTTTATAAGTTCAGTTAGATTAAGGTAATTTGCAGATATGCCTATATCTCCGTTTTTTACGTAATATTCGAATCTTTCAAGCAACTTTGAATCAGCAAACTTTAAGAACTGTTCAACTCCCCAAAATCCTTCACAGTTCCATTTAAATCCTTTCCATGCTTTTTCCTCGCCAGAATGGATTTTATTAAGTATCTCTACCGCTTGTCTTATGAAATCTGCATGGTATTCCTCAATTCTTTCTTGCCTATCTGTGTAACCAACATCTGTATGACTGTGATGAATTACGTATAAATTCCATTTCTTATTTAATTGCAACATAGGCTAATTCACCTTCTAGTTTTCTCAAGCGTTTTTATAACAAGGTCGTTATTTGTTTCAAGATAAATTGGAATGTTTTTAACGACAAGATCAATAGTTCCATTAGATGAAATCAATGGAGTTTCATTACCAAAAAGATCTATCACTTTTAATTTACTGTTTTCATCTCTTGACTTCACTTTTGTTTTTATTTTCTGTTTTAAGTGTCCTGTGTCAAACTTTATTGTTTCAATTTCCGTGCTCTTATTCTTCTCCATTCTTCTGAACTTGTGTTTGTCATCTCCTGAACTTGTTTCAGGATCACCTTTGTCTTTAAAGGCAAAAACGGCTCGCATGTTGGATAAAAATGCTACCATAAGCGGTCTTTTCATTTCAGAAAATCGTATACACTGAGTATCTTAAAATCGGATTTAGGCACTTTTATCCGCTTTGGATGATTAGGAGATATTGCAAAAAAGTTATCTTCGAGTATCTCATCTTTTCCAGTCGTTATCCTCACACCAAAGGCTGGCTTTTCTGCCTTTATCGTTACAGTGTTACCGGATTTTTCAAATGTGATGTGCGGATCTTCAACTTTCACCTTTCTCAAATTCGCAAATACTTCATGATTTTCAAAGATTTTATCGCCAACCTTTAGCCTTACAAAGCCAATGGATTCTTCGAGATCAATGTCAGGTTTAAAATGATCGATTGTTACAACTG
>JAPDLJ010000022.1 GCA_025920705.1 Candidatus Jingweiarchaeum tengchongense | reverse complement strand
TTAAACCTTCCTCTTACAACTTCTCTATTACAATCAACCATCCAACAACAGGTGATATTCTTCCTGCAAACACAACCTATACCCTTGACCTTACGATCCAAAATCCACCCTCAGAACTTGACCACTATGACTGCTACATTACCATGGATAATGGTGCATCCTGGGAACCATTAGCAGTTAACTCTAACTTTACTTTCACAGTCCCATACAGAATCTCCTCAACCTGTAAGCTTATGATTGTTGCAAAAGACTCCTCCAACAATGTCCTTGGTGTATGGATATCCAACACCTTCTCAATAGCACCGTAGGATACTAGATTAACCATATGTATTTGATAGGGAGGCTAAAGCCTCCCTGTCAAATTATGGTCTTAGTTTATATTAATTTATGTTGCGTCAATATTATAAGTAAAGGAAGTTAGTTCAACTATATTTGAAAATTCCTAAAAAATACTTAAATTATCTATTTTGGGGAAAATAGCAGTAAAAAGAATTGCCTAAAAGTAGTTTAAAAATATTTTTTGTTGAAATAATTTAATTATTATGAGAGGCAATAGATTTTGATTCGCTTTAATACCTTAAAATGTTCATTATTTTCTTAATAGCACTACAATTAACTTTATAATATCAAACATTACTTTTTTGATTGAGTTATCACTTTATAATCAAGAATTAGCAAAACATTTATTGCTTAATATATTGCTTAATAAAACTTTATTCAAAGGATTGAAATTTTTGTGTTTCGCATATAGAGTTGTCAAAAATTTAATGGAATGCTTATATACTTGCAATTTTTATGTGAAATGTTTAAAAGACTTGTTATTTTGAAAAAAGAATTTTTATTATAAAATTTCTAAAAATTTTGAATATACTAGTTTAGCATGAAAGAAGCAAAGAAAGGAGCCGAAAAATGAAAAAGGTATCTTCTCTAATTCTGTTAATTACTTTCCTTTTTAGCCTTTCTTTTATTAATTTTATGCCAGAAAATAGCGTTGTCAAAGCAGACGAACCTGTAATCGGTGGAAGTTTGATTATTGCCTAAACTCAGGAACCAGACGCTCTGCCCTCTTTTTTAACTTCAATGATAGCTGCGCGTAATATCGAGAGTGCTATTGAAGTAGACTTAATCGGAGTAAGACCTGATGGAACGCCTTATCCTGTTTTGGCATTTAATGTTCCTAGCTTTTCTAATAGTACATGGATTACATTCAGTGTTAACGGTAAAACTTGGATGGATACAACTTACTATTTGAGACCAAATGTTAAATGGTCTGACGGTGTAAATGTAAGTTATGAATAATATATTAAATATGCAGTTTATGAATTGTATTTATCAGGAAAAATAGAACAAATTCCCTAACAGATCCATACGATAAAATTGAAAAAATTGAATTTCTTGATCCATATACAATGGTAGTTACTTAGAACGACATAAATCCTTATGCAAACCTTGGACTTCCGATTTTTCCTAAACACTATTACAGTCAAATTCCAACTGAACAACTTGCTGAATTCGAGCTCGTTAAACATCCTGTTCACTTAGATCCGTATAGAGTTAAGCATTGGGTGAATATATTTCACTTGAAACGAATCTTTACTTTTATGGCAGTACGCCAAAAATTCCGAGTGTAATTTTAAAATGGATTCCTGATGCAACGACTATGCTCGCGAATGTTCTTAGTGGAACAGTTGACGTCAGTATAGTAGGACTTGGTCTAAATGAAGCTAAACAAGCAGAGCAAAACACAACAATTAAGGTTCTGCGAGTTCCTTCAACATATTGGGAACATCTCGAAATTAATCTCTCTGATCCTATACTTTCAGATATAAGAGTTCAAAAAGCTATAGCATACGGAATAAACTATGATGATTTAAATAACAGAGTCTTTAGTGGGCAGAGATTAGTTTCTAATCTTACCTATTTGGGTTTGTTTAATTCTTACTACAGAAATAGTAATGCAAGACTTCCATCTCATAGCTTGGTTTTAGCTAATAGACTTTTAGATGATGCTGGCTGGGTTATGGCATCCGATGGTTACAGGTACAAGGATGGACAAAAGCTAACACTTGAACTTTCAACTACAACAAGACAAGATAGAAAAGATCAAGTACTAGTATTAAAGGCTCAGCTTAGGCAAATTGGAATTTATATTCAGACAAAGTTTTTATCTGCATCTTACTTCTTCGGTACATACACAACTCACAGGGTGTTCCAGCTTGCAATGTTTGCATATGGTGGAGATATACTTGATCCAAGTGGTTTCAATTTATTTCACTCGTCGCAAATTCCAAGCGAAGCAAACGGTTTCCAGGGGCAAAACTATAGTGGTGTATCAGATTCAATGCTTGATAACGCAATTTACACTGCAACTCACGAAGTTGATCCTATTGTGAGAAAAACCTATTATGATATAGCCCACCAGAGAATAGCCGATCTTATACCTCAGATCGGATTAAATGTATGGACAGATATCTATACTTATAAAAGAAATTTAATGGGAATTGATTATAATCTAAGTAGTTCCATCCCAATTACTTGGAATATTAATGATTGGTATTGGTCTTCTTACCAATACAAGATAACTGCTTCTTCCGATTCCGGCGGAAGAATAAATCCTTCAGGGACAATATACTTGCCTCCCAATGATTCTCAAACTTTTGTTGTTTCTCCAGATTTTGGGTACCATATAGCAGATGTCTTAGTTGATAGCGTAAGCGTATTCAATAATGTAGGGAAAATAAGTCCGTCAGTTGAGGGTCTCTCGTTTACCTATACTTTTCAAAACGTTACTTCCGATCATACTATTCAGGCAGTTTTTGCTCCAGGAGAGTTATATTTTATGGTAAAAAGCATTGTTGGAGCCGGTGGAACAATGATGATCGAACAGAATAATTTTACATATCAACCTGGAGAACACTTTCATTTTTGGTCTCAATTCGAGGTCGTAAAATATTACTTCTTCTCCGATCCCGGCTTCAAGATTAAAGACGTCCTCGTCGACGGTAACTCAGTAGGCCCAGTATCATCATACACCTTTGAAAACATAGACAACAACCACACAATTGAAGCTCAATTCATTGAAGCAGTACCTCCTTCAATGACTGCCATAAGCTTTGCAGGTGTTGATGGTACTGGTTCGGGCGATGACTGGACAGTTGACATAAGCGGTGTAACCAATGAATCACTCCTTGATTCAGGGTCAATCACTGTCTCAGAAGATTGCACCCTTACAACCAAAACAATTGATGGTGTTGATGTCTCAGGCTGAGGATTCAACACTGTTTCCCTCATCGAAGGAGAAAATACAGGAGGCATAAAATCACTCCTTGGATTCTCACAGGATGTTACATTTGCAATCCTTAAAGCACAGGACGTTAACCACGATGGTTATCTTACAGTTGTTGTTGAACTTGAGGATTCAGCAGATAATATTTCAACAGTTACAATTAACATAAAGCTTGACGAAACTCCTCCAGATGTAGTAAGTATTACAGCAGTAATTGATGGTGTATCACAAACAGTTACTCCACCTCAACCTCTCACATGCACTGTAGGAAGTGTTGTAACTTCCATAAAAGTCCTTCTTACAGAACTCGTCCAAATAATAGGTACACCAGTTGTTACAATAGATGAACTCAGCAACGCTCCATATGGTACAATCTCCCTTGACCCAGAAGATTCAACCCACAAGACCATCATCGTTACCCCATATCTTGGAAATGAAAGAGCAGGTCTTGCAGGTACATTCCACTTTAGAGTTCCTCAAGGTGCAGTAAAAGATGCTTGGGGTAATGAAAACGAAGAACAAGCATACATCTTAACTGTCAACCCAATTATCACTGCCTCAGCAGGTGAAGGTGGAACAATTACCCCATCCGGTGAAGTTGTAGTTCCATACAATGGTTCTCAAACCTTCACAATCACCCCCAACGAGGGCTACCGAATCAAAGATGTACTCATTGATGGTGGGTCAATTGGTCCGGTATCCTAATATACTTTTGCAAATGTTACGAATAATCATACAATAGAAGCCCAATTTGAATTGTTACCACCTCCTTCAGTAAACGTTACCTATCCCAACGGTGGAGAAACTCTTACAGGTGGTTCAACAGTTAACATCACCTGGACATCTTCCAACCTTACCACAGGTGTCATAAGGATCTACTTCTACAATGGTTCTACCTTGTCTCTTGATACAACAATCTCCACTCTCTCCAAAACCTCATATGCCTGGACTGTTCCCAACATCAATGCAACAAACTGCAAGATAATAGTAGGCAACTACAACCCTACAATTGCAAACTGGATAGTCTATGATGATTCAGATGCTCCATTCTCAATAACTACTCCATAAGTTTAACCAATAAGAACGCACAGGAGGGTAGAGTAATTCTACCCTCCTTTTTTGGTTAACACTACCGATCACAAGTCCTTGCACGTTGATGAATTATTTTCCTATAAATTTAAATGCTTCTTATCACAATTTAGAAAGCATTACTTTGTTATTTAATTTTTTTATTAAGTAACTTTAGCCGATATTTGTAAAATAATTTTTGTAAATTAAAGTCTTTGGTTATAAATTTGTTTATTTCAAGCTTACGTATCTGCATTGCTGAATTTACGCTTGACAAAAAATTATTTTTGTATAAAAAAGTGTTAAAGGAGATTAAATTTAAAATGGATGACTTAAAGGGAACTGAGGATAAAAATACTTCTGACTCTTTTTTATTTAAATCCAATAATGTTATCAGAATTTATATTATACAAGGTTTTTTTCCGGCAATGATTTTAACCACCTTTAAAATCATTTTAAAGTTGAGTAGGCGATATTCAAAAGCTTTATTTAAGACTTTAAGAGCTTGTGATATTTATGTATAGGGTATTTACGTAAGCAATGTGCAAAGAGAATTTAGACAGTTAATCTTATATGAGAAGATTGTAGACCAAACTTCTTATGAAAAAGGTTTGCAATGTTGAAAGGGGGTGATAAGTGACAGAATGAAAAGAAACTTAGTTATTTTTCCTTTAATTTTGTTGCTTTTACTGTTTAATGATTATGTTATTAGGAAGACAAATTTTGTTAATTCAGAGTTAAAAGCAGATTATTGTGCTGACTGTGTGAAAATCACATTGTTTGTCGGGAGAGCTAGCTTTACGCAGAATAACTTAGAGAAGTTTCTGGATGTACCCGTTTTTATTAAAAACGGTAGAGCTTTTGTTCAATTAAGACCTATTGTTGAAAGCCTTGGTGGTACAGTTGATTGGTATGGTGAAACAAAAGGGGTTAAAATTATTTTCAATTCATCGACTATAGAATTGTGGATTGGAAATCAAAATGCTAAGGTAAATGGCAACACTATTCAAATTGAACCTGAAAATCCTAGAATCATTCCAGAGCTTTATTTGGGCAAAACTATTGTGCCCGTAAGGTTTTTATCTAATTATTTGGGATTAAATCTCGAATGGTATAGCGAAGAAAAAAGAATAGATATTACTTACAACCCGAATTTAATTTTGTTAAATGTTGGTGGGACTTATACAGTCAGTCTTGATGAAAACCCGTCGGCAGGGTTCAAATGGCATTGTCAAATTGGGAATAATTCGGTAATAGAAATTGTAAATGAAACTTTTATTTCTCCTGCGCAGCAGATTCCAGGATCTCCAGGCAAACATCTCTGGACTATTAGAGGTAACAAATCTGGTGAAACTTCAATAATATTTGAATACTACAGAGATTGGGAACCTAATAAAATAGAAAAAACAATTACTTATCAAATTATTATTCATTGAATGAAAAAGGAGGAGATAATGAAAAAGATAATTTTAGTATTTGTAGTTTTGGTTTTTCTTCTTTCTTTGTTTAATTTTGTGCCTTTATTTTCAGTAAAATTTGCAAACAATGTTGCGAAGGCAAACAGTTTTGATAACTTAAGTTTTCACCCTACCGGTTGTATACCTGCTCCTGTAAAAAACTGGCCAAAAATTAATTTGCAAAAACTTGAAGAAGACCTTATTTCGAAAGGTATTACAACCCTGCCATCTTACGTGGATTGGAGTTCTAAGATCCCGCCAGTGGGCGACCAAGGAGGTCAGGGAAGTTGCACTGCATGGGCTACTTCATATTATTACAAGACATTTCAGGAAGGAAAAGAGCAAAATTGGAATTTAAGTTCTTTAAATCATCAATTTTCTCCAGCGTTTGTTTATAATCAGATAAATGGGGGAAATGACAGAGGCTCAGCAATTCCCGATGCTTTAAACCTCTTAGTTGATAAAGGATGCGATACATTAGCAGTGTTCCCTTACAACCAGTACGATTACACAACTCAACCAAATTCCAACCAATTGCAGCTTGCTTTTCCTTTTAAGGCGCAAAGTTTTGCGAATGTTTTTCAAGGACAAGGTAATTGTAGCGATAGCGTAATTGGTAATTTAAAGGCCTGGCTCGCTAACGGAGATATATTTGTTATAGCGATACCAGTATATTCCGAATTTGATAGCGCACCCAACGATCCTTCATATGTTGTGCCACCTCATAATCCAAATGATACGCCTAGAGGTTGGCATGCTCTTGCTGTTGTTGGATATAATGATAATTTGTACTATACCGACAATTCGGGAATTAAGCATTATGGAGCTTTTAAAATAGTGAATTCATGGGGTCCTAGTTACGGATATAACGGGTTCGTGAACTTAAGTTATGACTTTTTCAAAGTAGATGTTGGAGAAGCATGGACAATGACAGACGCCCAAACACCTCAAGATTTTACAATTGGTGCGGTTCCTTTATATCAGTCTACAATGGCAGGAGGCTCTTCTCTGAGAACTATTTACGTGGATAGCTTAAGTGGATTTAACTCAAATGTTGTGCTTTCTGTTTCTGGATTACCAACAGGAATTAATTACACCATAAGCAACTCCTCGGTTAATCCACCTACACAAGTAAATCTCTCGGTTCAAGTTAGCTCATCAGTTTCTGCAGGGGTATATACATTTAACGTTGTAGCTTATAGTGGTTCTATTACTCATTCTTTATCTTGTACTTTAGAGGTTAAAGGAAGTTCGGGAATGCTAATTCATGTGAAAGACCAGTCTAGTAATCCTGCGGCACGAGCATACGTCCAATTATTCTCAAATACATCAAATTACTCTGATTTTGCTGGTTTGACTGATGATACTGGGACAATCTATTTTGCAAATGCTTCTGGTACTTATACTGTTGTTGTATCATCGTCTAGCAGTCATTTTGGTATTATGAAAACTAACATAACTGCACCTGGCGAATATACATTTGATACTACAGGAACTCAGCATTTTTCTGTAACCTCAAAGAAAAAGGATGGTAGTTTTCTTTCTGGATACATCTCTTTTTCACCTTTTAAAAGTTGTTCGATTGATATTGGTTACAGTAGTGGGACTATTAATGTTGATATTACCCCAGGTACATATACTACTTTAATCAATGGTATAAATGATGGGTATTTGCTTGTTTTGCCTTCTGTAATAATCAACTCAAGCACAACTCAAGTAGTTCTTGATAGTTCAACAATGCCAACAGGCTCATTTACTTTGACTTCTCATAATTTTGACTATGGGTATTTGTATGCTTGGGGTTCTTATTGTGGATGGGCATATGGTTTTATGATAAACTCTTCTAAAAGTTTCACTTTTAGCAGTGATACTTACGATATGATTTTTGTTGGATATATAAGTGCCCAAGATAATTCTAAATGGTCCTACGAATTGCGCCTAAAGGACAGCTCTGTGACCATTACTAATGGTTCAAATCAATCTTTTGATGCCGGTGGTAATTTGTACTTAACTTCCCAACCTGAAAAGGCTTCATACTATATTGGAGATCAGGTTAAGCTTCTTAATAAAGTATCAGATACGTATGGTAATAGACTTCAATATATCTACGAGTATCTACCAACTGTAACAATAGATTTCACAAGGCCGCTTGCTAAAGATAATCCCTTGCCAGGATATAGTGCCTCTTTTGGACCATTAATTAAGATAGTCGGCCCAGACAATAATGTTTATTACCAAAATAGTAACAATTCGGGCTTTTACAATACTTATTTTACTCCATCAAGCAACTGGCCACTAGGGAATTATTCAGTGAATATTTCACTTTACACTGGTCCGCTTCAAGGAACAGTTTATGGTAATGTTTCAACATTTTCTTTAAATAGCTATCCTCCCGACCAATTTGAACCTGATGATACCCCACAGGATGCTAAGCTTATTACAACAGATGGAATTTCCCAAACTCACAATTTTAGTAAACAGGGTGATGTAGATTGGTGTAAATTTACTGCAGTTGAAGGAAAAACCTACACTATTGATACCCTGAACCTTGGGTCAAACTGTGATACAGTGATAGAACTCTATGCTCCAGATGGAACAACCCTAATTGATTACAACGATTGGTTTGATTGGCCTTCCGCACGTATCGACTTTGAAGTTCCTGCTGGTAAAAGTGGCACCTACTACATAAAAGTCTCTAATTTCAATCCTAATACCTTTGGTGACAACACTAACTACGATATTCGTGTATATCCTGCACTTAAGATATCATTTTCTCCTGAACTTATTCAAACAAATACCCCAACAAATGTTACAGTAACAATCACCCAAGATGGTAACCCTGTATCTGGTGCAAACGTCTACAACTCTTACACTGGCACAACCCTTACCACAAACTCATCTGGACAGGTAACACTTAACATAAACTTAAGCTATTCAACATCAGTTTATTTTGAAGTTACCTACGGAAACTACAAGAGATGCTATGATTATCTCTATGTTTTGGATAATAGCTCCTCCCTATTAGAAGTTAAACCTATCGACAAAAATGGTTATTATCTTACCAATTTCTACCTTATAGGTTATTCTCCATCAAATTCTCTTTACTATTGGTGGTCCACATGGTCTTCCTACAGAAACTCTGCAAAAGTGCTTCTTCCTTCAGGAAACAACCTAATAGAAGTATTGAAGAATACCTACTATACAAGAAACAGTAGGGCATACTACCTCATC
>JAPDLJ010000021.1 GCA_025920705.1 Candidatus Jingweiarchaeum tengchongense | reverse complement strand
CAACAGGTGAAAGTCATAGGCTATGATGATATACCATTTTCTGCCTTGATAACACCATCTTTGACGACGATGAGAATACAAAAGCAGGAAATGGGAAAAGAGTCTTTGAAATTTTTGCTAATTCAAGAAGAAAAGAAAGAAGTTGTTCTTAAATCAGAAATTGTAATAAGAGAAAGTATTTAATTTTTATAAGGGAGGAATGAAGTATGAAAAAGAGTATTGTTTTTTTGGTCATTGCTGGCATTTTGTTGTTTGCAATGGCAATTTTTGCCGATTCACCGTTAGTTTTGTGGCAATTTTTCGGTGTAGGTTCAGCAACTCAAACTATCAAGACGGCCTATACAGAAGCAGACACATTTTATGCCATAATAAGAGCGGCCGAACAAACTTACGGTGCATCTGTTGATGTTGTCCCAGTGAATTGGGGTAACTATTACACAATATTAAATCAAGCTCTTTCTTCTCATAAAGCTGGGGATATAGATATAATGCATGTTGAATATTTAATGCCTTATGCTAAAGCAGGTCTTGTGGCTAATATATCCAATTTAGAAAAAGTAACTGGCATTTATCTTAATAAAATAATTCAACCTCAACTATTGGATGCAGTCTCTTATAATGGAAATATATACGCTGTAAGGTGGGATATACATGCTTTTCTATGGGACATAAATAAATCTGAATTTGCCAAAGCAGGTCTTTTAGATAAGAATGGCAATCCAATAATTCCAACAACTCCGGAAGAATTTATAAATGAAGCAGAAAAATACAAAGCAGCAACAGGGCAACCCTTCGTTTATAGTGATAATGGTGAGAGTACACCATGGGAATTTTACTCTTGGCTACTCCAAAATGGCGGACAGTTTTTAACGAGTGATGGAATGAAAGCTGGATTTGATACTAAAGCTGGATTAGATGTTCTAAGTTTTATGACATATCTTACTACTCATGGATTAGCTAACTTTTCTATGACAGTTCCTGATGAATCAAGCGCACTTCAAAATGGCAAGGTAGCATCTATATTTGAAGGGACGTGGATGGTAAACCAATATGCTCATTCAATGGGAACAAATCTTTATGTGACAAATCTTCCAACACTTTATCATGTGGGCCCAGCTAAGGTATGGGCAAATTCGCATAGTTTCGTTATCCCGGCTTATCTGCCACTTCAGAGACAAATAGAAGCTTACAAATTTTTAGTCGATATGCTCAAATATAATCTTTACTGGGGTAATACGGGACACATACCTGTTGTACAATTGTCACAAGATCAGCTTGATTACCTTCTTAATCTAAATAACGGAGATCGCCATTACTACGAAGATTTGTTAAAAGAGGGAACAGTATTAAATCAACCGTTTGCTGGGGATCCATGGGGAGTAATTCTTCCTTATTTCCAGCAAGCTTTTCTTGGTAAAGCGACTCCTCAATCTGCTCTTTCCCAAGCTGCAGATGCATTGAATAGATTCATATCCCAGCAACAATAAAATTTTACATGCAGAAGGTACAAAATTCTAAGAAGAACTATAAGTACCTTCTGCTATTTTTTTGATAAAAATAACGTAAAAGTGAAAGGAGATTCAGATAGAAATGTTTCCTGTTAAAAGTAAAAAAATTGCAAATTTGAAGCATAACATGGTGGCATGGTTATATTTATCACCTTTTATTGTTGTGTACGCTACTTTCATGGTTTATCCATTAGTAAGAGGGATTCAATTGAGTTTTTTTCACAAAACTTTTTTCTCTGGATACAATTTTGCAGGTTTTAGCAATTACATAGGAGTTTTAACTGATCCTGTTTTTATTCAAGATATCTTTAATATATTATACTTTACAGTAGCAACTGTTCTTATTTATACTTTTCTTTCACTAATAATAGCAAACATTTTTAACAGAAAAGGTATACTTACTTATATAATGAGATCTTTTGTTATTGCCCCATTAGTTTTGTCTGTAAGTGTAATAGGAATTATATGGCAATTATTATTTACGTCTGGTCCAGGAAATAATTTGATAAGTTTTATAATTGGCAAAAATGTGCAGGTATTGAATAACCCTTCCTTTGCAATGTGGCTTATAATAATGGCTACTTTATGGTGGACACTTGGTTCAAATGTAATAATATTCCTAGCTGGGTTACAGTCAATTCCGTCTGAGTATTATGAAGCTGCTAAGTTAGATGGAGCCTCAGATGTAAGAACATTCTTTAGCATAACTTTGCCACTATTAAGACCTTTAATAATAGTTGTAATAATTTTACAAACAATAGCATCGTTTCAATTGTTTGGTCAACCATATACAATAACAGGAGGAGGGCCATTCAATACGACAGCAACTCCATTAATGTATATTTATGGATACTTAACCACAAATATAGGATTCGCATCTGCTGCCTCCGTTATTTTATTTTTAATGATGTTAGCTGTTTCTTTTATAGAACTATTTGTTATTTCAAGGAGAAAAGAGGAATGGTAAATGAGAAACAAAAATATACTTTTGATCGCATTAATTGTTTTTATTGGGCTTGTGTGGCTTGTTCCTTTATTGTGGCCAATATCAACTTCTTTAAGATCTGTTGCCGCGTTTTATAGGAATCCTAACTTATTATTACCATTAGATGGAATAACAACATTTAACTATGAAAATACAATATCTAGAGTACCAATAGAAATATGGTATTTAAATAGTTTTATTGTTTCTTTATCTGTGACAGTTGTTGTCACAATGATAGATTTTTTAGCTGCATATCCTTTAGCAAGAATGAAATTTTTTGGAAACAAGTTTGTTTATTTTATAATAATAGCTGGTCTTATGATTCCTTTTACGGTTTTACTTGTGCCTCTTTATGATTTTATAAATAAACTGGGTCTTGTTAATACATATTGGGGCATAATACTTCCACAGTTTGTATCCCCTTTTGGAGTTTTTCTGTTGAGAAATTATCTCTTATCGATTCCAAAAGAATTAGAAGAAAGTGCAAGAATAGATGGCGCTAATTCATTTAAGATAGCTTTCAATGTAATATTTCCAAATTCAATACCTGGCATTACTACAGTTGCAATTTTTACTTTTTTAGGGTCATGGAATAATCTTCTTTGGCCTATCGTAGCAACTCAAAATCCTATGCTTTATACTTTAACCGCTGGTTTGACTTCTATAACATCAGTTAATGTTCCTAACTACGTTACAATTATGGCTACTTCAAGTATTATAGCGGGATTACCTCTTTACTTAATATTTTTCATAATTCAAAAATATATAGTCAGTGGTCTATCTTTACAATCTGGACTAAAATAAAATTTGGAAAGGGGGCATTACAAGCGATTGGGAAAACATTCTTGATATTTTCTGTTCTTTTAATTATCATGCTTATTCTTACTTCTCAAAATTCACCTATTATGGAGAAAGAAAGTGTTTTTCGTCCTCCCGCCGTCCCTTTGATAACGTTTGATCCTTATTTCAGCGTTTGGTCGGAAGGAACATATTTGGCAAATCATTCAACTGTTCATTGGACAGGTACTGAGCAAAGTTTAGTTAGTTTGATACGAATTGACGGAAAAACATATAGATTAATGGGAGATCAACCAAACAATTTACCTGCTCTAAAGCAAAAAAGTCTTGAAGTATCATTTTTAGAGAGTATTTACAATTTTGAAGGGGATGGAATATCAGTTAAAATATCTTTCCTTTCTCCGCGACTACCTTCAAATTTAGAAATATTTAGTTGGCCGATTACTTATATCACATGGAATGTACATTCAATCGACGATCATCCTCACAAAGTGCAAATATATTATAGTACGAGTTCTCAATTGGCTGTTAATGAATCCAGTGAAAAAGTAAACTGGATAAAGAAAGAAGTTAAAAATTTAACAATATTAAAAACAGGAGCGAGCACTCAAGATATTTTGGGTTTGGCAGGAGACAGGGTAAGAATTAACTGGGGATATATTTACACAGTTACTCTATCAAGCCAATCTACAAGCACTATTAATGACAATAATAATTGTCAACAAGCATTCATAATAAGCGGTAGTTTACCTTCTGGAAGTACTGCAAAATCAGAAGCAGTCGATGGTGGGGAGCCTGTTGAGGCTGTTGTGTTTAATTTAGGTGAAGTAAAGTCTGAAAATGTTTCAAAATATGTAATCGTTGGTTTGAATGAAAGATATACTGTAAATTATTTTGGTACATATCTACGTCCTTACTGGATGCATTGGTATTCAAGTATAGATAATTTATTTGTAGATGCAGTTAATAAATACAGTGAAATTTATAATGAATCTAATAATTTTGATCATAAAGTTTCCTACGATTGTGCACAAGTAGGTGGTGAAGAATATGCACAAATATGTGCTTTAGCTTACAGACAAGCGTTAGCAGGTATTGGAATAGCAAAAGATTCTAATGGTCAACCTCTTTTATTTACCAAAGAAAATACAAGCAATGGGGATATCTCAACAGTAGACGTTATTTACCCAACAAGTCCCATTTTTCTGTTATTCAACCCTGATTTATTAAAAGGAATGCTCATACCAATTCTTGATTATTCTGAAAGCCCTTTATGGAATAATAATTTTGCTCCGCATGATTTAGGAACGTATCCAAATGTGCTAGGTCATTTTAGCAAACTAGGTGATATCGGAGAGCAAATGCCAGTGGAAGAAACAGGAAATATGCTAATCATGATGGATGCTATTACTCAATCTGAAGGTAATGCTAATTTTGCATCAAGATATTGGCCTTTACTAACAAAATGGGCTGACTATCTTTTGAAAAATGGTTTTGATCCCGGAAATCAACTGAGCACAGATGATTTTGCCGGCCCAATGCCACATAATGCCAATTTATCAATAAAATCTATAGAAGCAATAGGTGCTTACGCTCAAATGTGCCAAATAATTGGTAAACAAAAAGATGCACAAAAATATATGAAAATAGCAAAAGAATGGGCAAATAATTGGACAAAAAAAGATATAAGTAGTGATGAAAGTCATTACTTACTTGGTTTCGAATCATCTGAAGATACCTGGAGTCAAAAATATAATCTTGTATGGGATAAAATTCTCAACTTAAATCTATTTTCAGCAACTGTAATCAATACAGAAGCAAATTATTATATGACCAAACTACAAAATTTTGGTCTACCACTTGATTCAAGACAGTTATACACAAAAACAGATTGGACTATTTGGACTGCATCACTTAAACCTCAAACTACTTATTTCCATACTCTTATCAATCTTGTGTATAAATTTTTAAATGAAACTCCTAACAAAGTACCAATGGCAGATTTTTACTGGACTCAAAGCGGGTATCAAGCGGGCATGTTTGCAAGGCCAGTAGTTGGAGCTGCTTTCATAACCATGTTAACCAATAAAGAAATTTGGGATTATTGGGTTAGTAGTGCCACAAAAATAACTGAAAACTGGGCACCATTGCCAAAATCCTATTTTCTTTTAGAACCACTTGAGTAAGAGAGAAGGGAAAATTAAAAATGCATAGATCATCAATTTTGATAATTATAGTGCTTTTAACAAGTTTTTCTTTAGTGTTTGGAATGAATTTTGTTCTAAGCTTGCGAAGATTTCCAGATCCAATATTTTCAAGGCCATCTATGTTAAACTTAACTCACAACAAATGGACGTTCCAGTTTGATAAAAACGATGTTGGATTAGAAGAACATTGGTTCGATGAAAATCACTTCAGCAAAGTTATAAAATTGCCTTTTCCTTGGAATTCAGAATTATCTGAAATTGGAACCGGAGATTATGTTGAAATAGGATGGTATGCCACTCACTTTAATGTAAATACAAAATCGGGAGTTCTTTTAAATTTTGGGGCTGTCAATTACTCAACTATGGTTTGGATAAATGGGAAATATGTAGGTAAACATGAAGGAGGATATACTCCGTTTAGATTTGATATATCAAATTTTGTTAACAATGGAACTAATACGCTAATTGTTAGAGCTTTTATGCCAAAAAATCTTCAAGAAATTCCTCATGGAAAGCAAGAAGATGATCCTCCTGATCCATGGTCAAACGTTTCTTTCAAAAGAAGTTGCGGTATATGGCAAGATGTCTGGCTTGAATTTTATGATAGATCATACATAAAATCTGTAAAAATTTATCCCTCTAATAATGGAAAAGTCGATCTGAATTTGAATATTTTCAATGAAAAAGTTGTTAAAAATATTTCTGTTAAAGTCATTAACCCTTTGGGATCAATTGTCGTAAATAAAAGTTACGAAAGTACTGACGTCATTTCCTTTGACATAAAAGAGCCTCAATTTTGGGATACTAATCATCCTTACTTATATTTTGTTGATATTAAACTTATGGATCCAGAAAAAACTTTGGACGAAGTTTATACATACTTTGGATTTAGAACTATTCAAACAAAAAATGGACTTATTCTGATCAATGATAAACCTACGTTTCTTAAAATGGCTCTTGCACAAGGTTATTGGCCTAAGGGGGTATATACGCCACCTTCAACTTCAGATTTTAAAACAGATATAGAATTAGCCAAACAGTTAAATTTTAATGGCCTAGAAATTCACGAAAAAATAGAAAATCCAAGATTTTTATTTTGGGCTGATGTTTTAGGAATGTATATTTGGGAAGAAGTACCTTCTTTTACAAATTACGATATTACTTCCAAAGAAAGGTTTGAGTATACATTATTTTCAATGATTAAAAGGGACTACAATCATCCTTCTATTATAATTTGGACATTGTTTAACGAAAATTGGGGAATTTGGGATTTACTTAACAACAAAAAAGAACAAAATTATATCTCTAACATTTATGCTAAAGTTAAAAATTATGATCATTCAAGACTTATAATTGATAATTCTGGATGGGATCATGTTAAAACTGATATAACGGATGTTCACTTGTATGAGCCTTCTTTTAATAGTTGGGATAATGCACTTTCTATAATTTCAAATGTAAAAGCTGGAACAAATGTATCCTTTAACACTTCTAATGTTTCTGAAGCATTAATGGCTAACGGGTATCGATATGAGAATGAGCCAATAATAGTAAGTGAGTTTGATGGCAGTGGCTTTCCAGAAAATTATATATGGGAAGTTGGACAACTTAGAATGTACAAGATCGCAGGATTTGTTTATACAGAACTCTATGACGTTGAACATGAAATCTCTGGCCTTTACTACTACAACAGGACTCCAAAATTTGATGATAATGTGAAAGAGCAAATAAAGTTAATAAATTCTCCAGATGCGATCATATTTAATATAGATCCGAACCATATAACTTACTGGGCAAACAAAAGCGAAAATATTCCTATAGCTTTTAGTCATACGTCAAATATTGATCTATCAAATATAGATTTGTCATGGTCTATAAGTACTTCTGATGACCTTACTCCTATAAAATCTGGAAACTTCATGTTAAGGGAAGTTTCTTATGGGTTATCTAATTTTTTTGATATCAATATTAAACTGCCTTCTGGATCATATATTTTAAAGGTCAAGGCTTTGGATAAATTTGGAAATACAATAACTTACAATTGGCTACCTATGAATATTCTATTTTAAGGAGTGATAAAATTGACAAAAAAATATTTAATTTTTCTAACAATTTTCATATTTGCTTCACTTTTGCTATTTGCAAATTCTGAAAATAAGCAGTTTATAAAAATTTGTCCTTCCGGTTTTTATTTTGAATTAAACGGCAAAGTTTTCATACCAATAGGTTTTAACTATGGCGTAGATTGGCCTGATTTTAGTAATTTGTGGACAGGTGATGTAGGAGGATTAAAATGGGGTGATCCAGAATCTGTTGAAAGTACTTTTAAAGAATGGCACATGTATGGAGTTAACACTTTAAGAATTTTCATGGAAGATGCTTCAGATCCAAGTGGTTCTGCTTTGTTTGAAGATCCGTTAGGTAATGTAAATGAATCTTTAGTCAAAGTTTGGAATTATATTTTTGAATATGCAAAGAAATACGATATTTATCTTATAATAGAACCATTTGATCCATTTTGGATGTCAAGAAATTGGGCTGAAAGTCCTTTCAACATAAAAAATGGAGGTCCTATAGATTCTCTCGCACAGTTTTTAGAATCCCCCAAAACGATAGAGGATACTGAATTCAGATTCAAGTTTTTTATAGATCATTGGGGAAATACTTCACATATACTTGCTTGGGAAATCAATAATGAGATAGATTTATGGTATGGCAGTAATAACACAGATGCCATAAGTAAGTACATAAAAACTATTTCTGATTTTATAAAAAACTATGAAGATTCAAAATTCGGTCAACATCATCTGATAACTGTATCAACTGCAACTCCAGTTTTGTTTAACAATTTAGGTAAGACAATTTATAAAAATAAGCATCTTGATTTTGTTACAACTCATCTATATTTACCAGCTGTTAGTAATCCGACAAACACAATCAATCCAGCAATTGAAGTATCTCAAGCAGTTATAGAAAATTTAGAAAACATGAATTATTCAAAACCTTATATTGACTCTGAAGATGGTCCTATAAATGGATGGTCATTACCTATGACGGAAAATGAGGAATATCATCATAATATGTTGTGGGCAGAATTTGCTTCAGGAGCTTGTGGCCCAGGTCTTAAATGGCCTTATCTGTCTCCTGTAAACATAACGGGCTTAGATACTTATAAAGCCATTTCTAACTTTATCAACTCACCTGGAATAGATTGGCTTTATTTTAAAGCATTTCCAGAGAGTCATAATATCACAATATCTGGGACAGCAAAAAATTATGTCATTCCATTTTCGTGTGGTGACAATAACGCAAGAATTTTATGGATTTTAAAAAATAGCACAAAGGATCTTAAAAATATAGATTTTTCAAAAGTGGACTTAATCGTCTCAAATCTGGAAAATGGGACTTATGATGTTGAACTTTGGAATACTCATGATGGGACTTTGTTAAAAGTAATTAAACTTCTATCTCAAAAAAATAAGATTGAACTTAATTTAAATATGGATAACTTGAACGATATTGCTCTAAAAATTTATAAAATATCAAATTAGAGGAAGGAGATTTTACGATGTTGTCTTTAAACGGTAAATGGAAATTTCACACATCAGACGAAGAGGCAAAAACATTTAAGGAAATC
>JAPDLJ010000020.1 GCA_025920705.1 Candidatus Jingweiarchaeum tengchongense | reverse complement strand
TTAAAATAATACTTATTTTGATTAAAAAAAATTTTAAAATATTAATTTTTTAATTTTTGTATTTTTTCTACTATTTCATGTATTTTTCGCTCAAATTATGACGATATTTTTGTATGGATATGATTTTAATGACGGAATAAACGATCAGAAAGATTAAATGAGTAGGAATCCCAATTAAAAACAAAGGCAATCCCTATCAATTATTTTATTTACTATTTTACGGTAACAAATATTTAAAATTGGTATATATTAGAATAAAAGCGGTGATAAACATGGCAAGGAAAAAGAAGGAGGAAAAAAAACCGGAACCTCAGGCTCCTCAACCGCAACCACAAGTATAAATAAACGAGAAGTAAAGAATATAAATCCAATTTTTCTTTTTCTTTTTTGTGATTTGAATGATCGTTAGGGACATAATGGTAAAGAATCCGATCACAATAAAGAAGAATAAGACAATAAAGGAAGCAATAAAGATACTAAAGGAAAAGAACATTAGCTTCATTCCTGTGACCGATGAAGAAAATCACGTAATTGGCACATTTCATGAAAGTGATCTGATAAAATTGGCAAAGATACAGCCATTACCAACTGTAGATGTTGTATGGACACAGCTCCCAAAGGACATCGGAAACAAGGGGATAGAAGAGATAATGGTAAAGAATCCGATCACAATTTCAGAGGAAGAAAATGTTTTTGATGCGCTAGCTATAATGGATCAAAACAATTTTAGATATTTACCTGTCGTTAATGTCGAAAAAAAATTGGTTGGCATCATTAAGTTGAGAGACATAATACATTGTCTATTAGAACAGACCTAACTCTTCTAAAAATATTCAAATCTAAAAATTGAATTGCTAATTTGGATTTTTCTATACACTCACAAAACTTAAATAGATAATTTTTTTATACTAAAAAACATGAATACAAGAGATTTAGAAGCATATGAGCTCGGAACAATAGTTACCATTACTGGTTCTCTACTAATAGGTAGCGGATGGGTGAAATATGACCAAACATTATTGCTTTCTGGGGCTGCTATATTGTGTTTTGGTTTTGGTATGATAGCTTTATTCTTTAAAGCAAACAACAAAACCCTTATATAAAATAAATTTTTAATATTACTTAAATGTAAATTTATGAAAAAAGGAGGAAAATTTGAGTGATGGATTCTTAGATGTTTGGAGAATATAAAAATGATACAAGACGTATTACTCTCATTGAGTATACTCCTCTTCCTTACAAAGATATTTGGCGAGATATCTGAAAGGATTGGTTTATCAAGCATAACTGGTGAAGTACTCGTTGGGATCCTACTCGGCCCAAGTGTACTGAACATCGTTGCACCAAATGAGTTCATTGAAATAATTGCAATGCTTGGTGTTTTATCGCTTCTTTTCCTCGCAGGACTTTCAACTGCTTTTGATTCACTCAATGACATATACAAAGCCACGATAATTGCGCTCTTTAGTGGAATTTTATCTCTTGTGCTTACGTTTTCGATTTCAAGGCTATTTGGTCTAGATACAATAAGCTCAATTGTTGTTGGAGTTGCATTAATATCAACAAGTATCAGCGTGAGTATCAGGACATTGACAGACATCGGAGAAATATACAGTAAGAGTGTGAAAACGATGGTCTCAGCAAGTGTTGGTGATGATATCCTAGCAATACTAGCATTATCTTTACTCATGGGTTATGTAAATGTTAAAACAATCACAGGTTTCAATTTATTGAAAATGTTCTTAATCGTGATTGGTTTCTATGTGATCGTGCTAAATCTAGGTAGTTTGATATCAAGGAAAATGACCAATTTCTTTGCATCGATGAAAGATGAACAGGGACTAATTTCGATGGCACTTGTAACAATGCTATTCATTTCTATAATCGCAGATAAATTGAACATCACGATACTAACTGGTGCATTTTTGGCTGGCATGATGCTTGCAAAGAGTGAGTATTCACAGTCAATTATACCAAAGCTAAAGGTAATCGGGCATGGTTTTTTGATACCGATATTCTTTGCCTATGTTGGCATAAATGTGAACATAAACGCAATCTCCTCTGGATTTTACCTGTTGATTGCAATATTTTTGGCTGAAGCAATTGCAAAGTTTCTTGGAGGTTACTATGGTTCAAAGTTTGCTGGAATGGAAAGTAGCGAAGCAATAAAGATTGGTGCTGGATTAATACCAATGGGCGAATACACATTGATAACTGCTTTCATTGCACTTACAATGAATGTGATAGAAGTGAAAATCTACTCAATCCTAATCTGCATCGTATTCCTTACCAACATCATCACACCAAGAGTCTTAAGATTCGCGTATTCCTAAATAATTAGGAAGTATATAAAAACAATAAACGTTTTACCAAGCCAGAAAACTCCACCATGGCTTTTCCAATCGCTCAATTTTTCCTGTCTCAGCATTGACACTTGTTCTTATTGGTAATGTGACTGGAAAGATCCAAAGCAATTTTGCATCTCTCGTGCCATTAATTTCATAAACTGGTTTCTCATCTATCACTTTTAATTCTGTTGCTTCGACTTTTTGCGGTTCTTTGGAAGTTGCAATGCTTGTTGCTATGTGGGGGAGTACTTGGATAGAAATGTTTGTCTTTGGTGTTTCTATTTTTAAAGAAGACTGTTCAAATTTTATGACTTCGTGAGTCACTGCAACGACATCACCAATTTCTATCTTCGTTAATTTTTTCTCTTGGTCAACATTTACTCTAATTGAAACTGATGGGATATCCACTTGTTCAGCAATCGCGGTTGATGTTTTACCAACACATTTTTCCTTGAATGATCTTTCATATTCCAGTTTGCAAATTTCGGTTGAATTTCCAGTTGAGATACAGACATCAAACTCTTTTTTTAATGCTTCCTTGCAAATGATCTCAACAGCTTCGCTGGATATCGTTGGTGCTAAAACTGGTTTGACATCAATTGAAATTTTAGGAATCTCATCAATACCTTTAAATTCAACTGGTTTACCCTCAATGAGTATTGGTTTAATCTCTACTGGTGAAATTTTGATTCTCGTGTCTGGTGGTAATGAAATTAAAGGCGTTACTGGTAACGGTGAAACTGAAGTGCAATCTTTTGGGCAATTTTCTTTTGTTTCAGGACATGGGCAATTGGTTGCCATGCAAACAATTTCTTGGCAGATGCCATCACCGCACAAATCTTTACATCCTTGGGGTGGAACAACAATATCAGCTGCTCTCCTTATCTCTATTTCTATGCTTGGCTGGACTGTGATAGAAACATTGACTTCTGATACATTTGTCTTGATTACTTCTATCGGAATTGCAATCGATGTTGTTGGATATTGCTCCATTGCAAAGACATTCGTAATCAAGGAAGTAAGGAGAAACAAAATTAAACCTGCAATTAGTTCGCTCCTCATATTTTTTTAAAAAGTAGTCGTTTTTTAAATGTTTTTGTTTTGGACTTAAAATCAGTATTGGATTCATTCAGCATCTAAATTTGGAAGGGTAATTCCAAATTTATCAGCGAACCGGATTTTCCTCATTTACTTAAGATAATTGAGATGTGGTTTTAAGTTTTTACTTCTGTTATTTTCCCAGCGACCGCATTGACTGCAGCGCTCAAATTCAAACCAGCCAATGCTTTGCTGACATCTCCCTCCATTCCTTTCAAAATATCAATAAACTGCATCGGAAAGATGATCTTTGTTGCAGAACCCTTACTTATCTCTTCGAGTGCCTTAATGTACAAATACATGATTGCCATATCATCCAATTTCTTCGCTGCCTCACCAATTGCTTCTATCACGACTTTCCTAGCCTCAGCATTGAACTTTTGCGCCTGTAACATATTAGCAGCAATCTCTTTTTGTTGCATTGCAATTGCTATTTCCTCTGGTGGTGCTATTCCTCTGATCTGTACCATCGGAACATCAATTCCCCACTTCCAACTTGTGTGTCTTATCCTATCTGCAAGAATATCATTGAGCTTATCCATATTGGCAAACACTTCCCGCATGTTCATCGATGCAATTGCATTCCTTGTTTCGCTTTGTATCATATTACCAAGGCCGACAAGGTAGTTCTCTATTTGTAAGACTGCTTTATTGGCATCAACGATTCGATAGTAAACGATACCATCAATTTTTAACCTGAGGTCATCCTTTGTGAATGCCATTGGAACAAACAGATTCATCATCCTTGTTCTCACGTCAACTCTTGTGAATTCCTTTTCAATGAATGGTATCACAATACTCCAGCCAGGGCCTGCAACTCGATTGAATTTTCCAATTCTGAATATGATGCCTCTTTCATATTCATCATATTTCTTCACAAACAGAGCGAAGAGTATGTAAATTATAGCTAAGACAAAAATTGTTTTCATGATTAGTTGGAATGTTGGGAATAGAAACCACATTAAGGCAAAAATAGCAATTATAATTAATATCGGTCCTGCTACTTCTAACATATTTAGTTCTAAAATTTTCTATTTTATAAATTTTAGTAAAAAGAGTTTATAATATCATTGTTTCTTGGGTTAAGTGGATCGTATAAAAATGAAAAGATTTTTAATATAAATCATCTTAATAAAATAAACAAGTTTAAAAATAACTTTGAGACATTGAACACGGAGGTGTAGACATTGAATCAGGAAACTGGAGGTGCAGTGGTTTTTATTGGAAAGAAACCATTTATGAACTATGTGACAGGGGTTGTAATGCAATTTAATAGTGGAGCAAAAAAAGTTTGTGTTAAGGCAAGAGGTAAATACATTTCAAGGGCTGTTGATGTCGTTGAAGTGGTTAGAAATAGATTCCTACCAAACCTTAAACTTGAAAAAGTCGACATAAACAGCGAAGAGTTTGAGGGACAGGAGGGCAAGAAGGTAAGAGTATCGACGATTGAGATCACAATTTCTAAGTAATTATTTTTTATTTTTTAATTTAAAGTTGTAAACTAAACAAAGTTTTTAAAATGAAATTTTCTTACTTTCAAGGATGATAGAAATAGTCTTTCTCGGAACAAGCAGCATGTTTCCTACGGAGAAGAGGAATCACCCAAGCGTGCTCCTGCGCTACGAGGGTGATTACATGTTATTTGATTGTGGTGAAGGGACGCAAAGACAGCTGAGAATTGCAAAAATAAGTCCAATGAAAATAAATCGTGTTTTCATCACGCATTGGCATGGTGATCATGCGCTTGGTTTGGGTGGAATAATACAGAGCCTATCAGCCAGCGGCAGGGAAAAAGCACTTGAGATCTATGGACCAAAGGGTACAAAAAAGTATGTTTCAAATATCATGAATTCATTCTCATTTGTGAAAAATTTTGATATCGAAGTTCATGAGATTTTGCCTGGAAAGAAAATATGTAAGGTCCTGGAAGCGGAAAAATATGAGATTTTTAGTTGCGCAACAAAGCACAACATACCAACAGTTGCATTCTCTTTCTGCGAAAAGGAAAGAAGGAAAATAAATTTGGATTACGTGAAAAAATATGGCCTTGTAAAGCATCCGATTCTTGGCAGATTGCAAAATGGTGAAACAATCACTTGGAAGGGACATAAGATTACGCCAGCTAAAGGTACAGTCTTAGTCAAAGGAAAAAAAGTCACTTACATCGCTGATACCTCTTATGATAGGATACTTGAAGAAATTTCAAAAGAATCTGATCTCTTGATATGTGAGGCAAGTTTCGCAAATGAACACAAAGAGCTTGCAGAAGAATATGCGCACTTAACTGCTGAAACGGCGGCAAACATTGCGAAGAATGCAAAGGCAAAGGAGCTCATCCTTTTCCATTTTTCACAGCGATATGGGGATGACCTAGAGCACTTGCACAACGAGGCAAAGAAAGTATTTCCAAATACGAAGCTTGCAAACGATTTCATGAGGATTGTTTTGAATTAGTGATCTTCACATATTCTAACAAAATTCTCGAACATCTTTTTACCATGCTCCGTATGACTTACTTCTGGATGAAACTGTACACCAAAAATTGGTTTATTTACGTGTTTCATCACTTCCACCTTACAATGCTTCGAGTAAGCCAGGATTTCAAAATTTTTTGGTAAGGAAAGAACTTCATCATTGTGTGATGCCCATGCAGTAAAAACTTTGGGAAATCCTTTCAAGATGTCATCTTTCTCTTTCACAAAAACTTTTACTGGCCCATATTCTGGAAACTTCGCAGGTCCTGCCTTGCCTCCAAAAATTATTGCAATCAACTGGTGCGCAAGGCAGAGACCTAAAATCGGTATCTCTATCTCTCTTATCAATGCTGAAAGAGTGGTTAATTTATCGATTTCACTCGCAATTCTTTGTGGTCCACCACCGATAACAAGACCTTTCGCTTTTTCAATTTCTTTTTTTGTGATGGAAATTGGTACAAGTTCACTCTCAGCGCCTACTTCTACCAATACTCTTGTGATTAGGTGGTTATACTGTCCACCAACATTCACTACTGGAATGATCATATCTGATCACTCATATTCTATACATGCTGGCGGCTTTGGGGTAATGTCATAATAAACTTCTGAAATGTGTTTATTTTTCAACATGATTTTGTTTGCAACTCCAGTTAATTCATCCCAAGGAATTCTCGTGACATCCGCGGTCATGAAATCTCTAGTTGTGATTGACCTGATGAGGATGATGTATTTTGCTACTCTTGGTTTTTCTGTGATGTTATATGCAACTCGGGTGAAATCTGGATTCTTGGATATGATTTCAAACTGTAGCTCATTGAGTACTGAAAAATCTGGTAAAAATAAATCAGAATTTTTAATCGTAAGTAAAGCCAATTTTTTATATGCTCTCAAATCACCCTTCACACCCGTAACCAAGCAATCAGGAACTTTCATTTTTATCTTTTGCTTCTCAAATTTCTTTGAGACAATTTTTGTTATTGTTTTATCCTCTTTACATTTGTCTGACACAATCGCAGCAAAATATTGGTCTCCAAATAATTCATTCTCTACGATCTTCGTGATATCTTTCAGTACTTTTATTTTATCAACCGAAATCTCTCCTATTATCCTGACCAACAATCCTGGTCCTGGAAATGGTTGCTTCTTTACCAATTGCTTTATTCCCAATTCCATCGCGACTTTCCTGACTTGGTCCTTGTACAAGTAAAGAAGCGGCTCAATTACGCTAAATCCAAATTTTTCTACTGAATTTATACCAATTTGGCTGAGCACATTGTGTTGTGTTTTTATTCCTCCTTTTGTTTCAATCCAATCGGGCGCGATTGTACCCTGCACCAAGAATTTATGATTTCTTTCTTTAGCAATTTTGCTTAAGACATAATAAAATGTCTCTCTAAAAACAATTCTCTTTCTCTCTGCATCTTTGAGATGTCTAAGCCTTCGGATGAAATCTCTACTTGCATCTATGATGTTTACTTTCATCCCAAGCTCCTCAAATATTGATTTGACTGTTTTTCTCTCATCAGACCTAACAAATCCGGTATCGATGAAAACACACTCGATCCTTTCTCCAATTGCTTTGTGCATGAGAAATGCACATACTGTGCTGTCTATTCCTCCTGAAACAGCCACTAGCGCACTTTCATTCCCAACAATCTTTCTTATTTCACTGACTTGTTTTTTTATGTATTCCTTCGCATTGAACATTTACCATTCCTCCAACACGATCTCCTTCGAGCCACTTTTCAGGATTACCTTCTTCTCTTTTATCACTTTACCAACGATTCTTGATTGAAGATCAAATTTTTGTAGCACACTCATTGTTTTCTTGAGCTCTTCTTTTGGTAAAATTACGAGAAAACCAGTGCCCATGTTAAAAGTCCTGTACATCTCTCTTTGCGATAATTTTCCGTACTTTTGAATCAGTTTGAATATTGGTTGTGGCTCGAACAGATTATCCAGGTAAAAACCCAGATCGGACCTCTTGCCTAATCTTCTCAATTTTGAAAATGCGCCACCGGTGATGTGTGCAAGTGCATTTACCTTGCAATTTTTTAACAATGCTAATATGGGTTTCACATAGATTTTAGTTGGTTTTATCAACTCCTCCAAAATTTTCCTTTTTTTTCTAATTTTATATCTATCTATTTTATCTCCAAAAAAAACTTTCCTCGCAAGTGTTAAACCATTACTATGAATTCCGCTACTACGTAAACCAATGATCAAATCTCCAGCTCTCATTTTGTCCCCTGTGATCAATTCTTTTTTATCCAGGAAGCCAATGGCAAAACCAACAAGATCAAACCCATTTCCATTTATTCCTTTTATCATATCAGGCATGATTGCCATCTCTCCACCAATTATTGAAACTCTTGCTTCTTTTGCTCCTTTTCTCAAACCAATGAATATCTCATTTATCATTTGCTTATTCACTCTTTCAAGCGCTATATAATCAAGAAATGAAATTGGTTTAGCTCCAATACATATCAAATCATTCACGTTCATTGCAATGCAATCGATACCTATTGTCCTGTAATTCTTTAAAATCTGTGCGATCAACACCTTTGTTCCAACACCATCACAATGGAGTGCAATCAGTTTTCCTCCAATTTTAATCAAACTCGCATAATGTTGACCAATGTCAGTCACATTTCTATCAAAAGTTGGTAAAATTTTCCTGTGAATTTTATCATGTATTCCTTTAATCTTTTTAATGTCTATACCGAGCTTGGAATAACTCAAACATTTATTCATAATAATACCTCCAAATATCTTCTCCCTGTGAAATTTTTTTCCTTCATCTCATCTGCTATTTTCTGCGCGAGCGGCGTTGGATAACTACCAGTTAAGCAAGCCAAGCACAAATCATTCTTATGAAAACCAATCGCGTCTACTAGTCCATCAATTGTTTGGTAGCATAAATTATCAGCACCTATCTTCCTCTCAATTTCATTCATAGGATTCTTAAATGCAATCAGTTCATTATGTGTGGCTATATCAATCCCATAAAAACAAGGTGAGATAATTGGTGGGCAAGTTACCCAGAAATCAACCTTTTTAGCGCCTGCGCTTCTCACCAGTTCTATTATTTTCTTTGATGTTGTGCCTCTAACAATACTATCATCAACCAAGAGTACATGTTTATTTTTAATGACAGGACGAAGTGGATTTAATTTCAGAAAAACAGCCTTTTCCCTCATGTCTTGTTCAGGCATGATAAATGTCCTACCTATGTACCTGTTTTTTATCAGTCCTTCCATCACCGGAATACCAGTTCTTCTGGATATTTCATCAGCTGCTGGTCTAGATGTATCAGGAACGGGAACAATGATGTCAGCATCCGATTTGTAATTCTTTGTTAAATTTTCACCAAGTTTTCTTCTAACATCATAAACACATTTACCATCAATCACGCTGTCTGGGCGAGAAAAATAAACATATTCGAACATGCAATGTGCATGACTCTTATTCTTGATGATTCGTTTCCTTTCCGTGTTTTCATTATTGACAATCAACATTTCACCTGGTTGGATGTCTGAAAAGTTTTTTACATTATTTATGTCCAATGCAACGCTCTCAGAAGCGACCATCTCAAGTCCTTCATTCCTGCCGTAACATAATGGCTTGAATCCAAATGGATCCCGGAATGATATGAGCTCTCCCTGACCTGTGAACATGACAACAGAATATGCACCTTCAATTTTCTTCATACAGTTCTCAATTGCACATTCAATATC
>JAPDLJ010000002.1 GCA_025920705.1 Candidatus Jingweiarchaeum tengchongense | reverse complement strand
CTCTGTATTTTATCGGTTCTTTATCTTCTTCTTTAATTACAACTTCTTTTATGTTTTTAATCTTCTTCATACTTATCCAAAGTGATTCGCTATTTAAAATTGTTTAGTTTAAAATTAAAATACTAAAATTTTTTAATTAGATAATATCTAATAGATTAAGCGGCCGTGGTCTAGTGGTTAGGACCTTAGCCTTCCATGGCACGTTAGCGACCAACGTAGAAAGCTAACGACCCGGGTTCAAATCCCGGCGGCCGCATATGACTGGCTAAATAATTTTTTTCTTGTATACATATAATTTTACTACTTCAGCCATTAGGAAATAGCTTAAAAGTATTATGAATATTGTAATTAAAAAATGAATTGGTAAAGGTAAGAATTCAAAAAGTATATTTAGTGGAGAATAAACGATACAAACTGTAAGGACAGCAATTATCACTGAAACATAAAGAAGTATTTTACTAGGTTTACTTTCATAGAATTTTTTTCTTGTTCTTATTGCAAATGTAATGAGAATTTCAGATAAACAACTTTCTATGAACCAGCCAGTTCTCAACATTGCCTCTTTCACCAAGAAAACATACTTAAGTAAACCCAACGTTAGAATGTCAAATAATACACTAATTCCACCAAAAATTATGGAAAATTTTGAAATCAATTTAATACTCATTCTCTTTGGTCTCATCAGCTCTTCTTCATCTACGTTGTCCGTTGATATTGACAACAAAGGCATATCTGAAAGGAAATTTGTGAGGAGTATCTGTGAAGGAAGGAGAGGGATAAAGTTTAATATTACAGAAGCGATACCTACTGTTGTCATATTTCCAATATTTGCACTTATCGTATTCAAAATATATTTCATTATATTCCCAAATATTTTTCTTCCTTCTGCTATACCATCAGCAATTACCATTAAACTCTTTTTTAAAATTATTATATCCGCTGCATCCTTAGCAACATCCACACCAGTATCCACAGATATTCCAACATCAGCGGCTCTTAATGCAGGTGCATCGTTCACACCATCTCCCAAATATCCAACAACATGTCCATTATCATGAAGCGCCAATATGATTCTATACTTTTGCTCTGGTGTTACCCGAGCAAAGATAAATTTTTCTTCCACTACCTTTCTAAGTTCTTCTTTATTCATCTTTTCTATTTCATGTCCAAGTATTATTTCTTCATCTCTAACTTTTAAGCCAACTTTACTTGCTACTTCCTTTGCTACGAGATCACTATCTCCAGTCAAAATCTTTACTTGCACACCAAGTTTATGTAAAGCGAAAAGTGCTTCTCTTGCTGTTTTTTTTGGAGGATCAATAAATACAAGGAAACCGAGGAAAATCAAATCCTTCTCATCCTTTATACTATAATCATCTTTTTTCTCTATCTCTTTAATTGCCACACTTATTACTCGATAACCTCTTTTACTGAAATCCTGGTATATTCTCTTAATTTTTTCGATACACTTATTTATGCTTTGCTTTTTACCCTTTGATAGCGCATATTTAGAAATTTCAAGCACTGATTCAGGTGCACCCTTAGCAATTAATAAATATTTTCCACCTTGTTTAACAACAGTACTCATCCTCTTTCTTTTATGATCAAATGGTATTTCCTCTATTTTTTCATAAGAAACTATTCTTTTAATTGGGTACTTCCAGATCTTCGCGTACTCCCATATAGCCACATCAATTGGATTACCTGTAACTTTATTCTTGTGTAGAATCGCAGAATTACAAAGAAGCGAATAAATAACCAAGTCCTCGTTTGGTTGCTCATCAACATCGATAAATTCCTGGAGTTTGATTCTACTCTCTGTCAATGTTCCAGTTTTGTCTGTGCAAAGTACATCCATATTACCTAAGTCTTCAATTGATATGAGTTTTTTTACTACAACCTTCTTCTTAGCAAGGAATAATGCACCATTCGAGAGTGTTATTGTCACAATAATAGGCAATGATTCCGGGACAATTCCAACAGCTAATGCAAGTGCAAATAAAAATGAGTCAAAAATATCTCTACCCAAAAGTGAATTTAAGAGAAATATAATAAAAGTACCAATTAAGACAATTTTTAATAAGAAATCTCCAAACTTTCTAATATTTTTTTGGAAATCACTTTCAGGTACTTTCACTTCCAACATCGTTGCTATTTTGGCAAATTCCGTGTTTTTACCTGTTGCAACTACAATACCCTTACCCAACCCTTCTGTTACATTTGTACCCATAAAAGCAATGTTCTTAATGTTAAACGAGGCTAAGTTACTTTTATTAGATACTCCGATCTTCCTAACAGGATAAGATTCGCCAGTTAAGATAGATTCATTGACATACAAATCATCCGCGCTTATTAGAAGTAGATCGGCTGGTACTATATCCCCAACCGAAATAATCACAACATCACCAATTACTAAATTTCTCGTATCCACTTCAATTACCTTACCGTCTCTAATTACCTTTGCTTTGTAAGAAATGTATTTCAAAAGTTTATCAATCGCCTTTTCTGATTTATATTCTTGATAAAAACCCAATATGCTATTTATTAATACAATGAAAAGTATCACACAAGCTTCTATCACGTCTCCAAGTATAGCAGCTACGATGCTTGCTCCAATTAAAATTGAGATTAATGGATTTTTAAATTGAGAATAGAAGATCTCATATACATTCCTGACTTTTCTTTTTGGTACAATATTTTGACCATACTTAGCTAATCTTCTTCTAACTTCAGATTCATTTAGACCATCCTCTTCTGAAGTGTTAAGTTCTGGTAGAATTTCTTTTATTTTTAGAAAATGATGCGATTGCCTGTGCATTTTAATTTGTTAGTCTTTTTACTTATATATCTTTTATTAATATGATTAATAGTAAAAAATAACTTACTCTATCATTTTTTGAGTCTTTCTTCTAGTTTCTTTTCGGTAACGCCAAGAACTGAGCCAAACAACATACCAGCCCCAGTCTTAGTTACTTCAAGATAATTACCTTGTAAGAAATTTTCTACAATATTTAGAAATGCTGGGATAATTAGGGTGTACCTTATTCCTCTTTTTGTTTTGTTATTTTCTCCTAATAATAGGAAACCTGCTGTTCCTGCAAGTGTTCCATATGTAAAACTAGGATTAGTTAAAATTTCATTTGAACTTATGACACCATAAAGCGTTGCTAGTGGTATTGTTGGATTTATACATCTTCGTACAATTTCTTCCAGCGTATCTTTTATGTGTTTTTCCTTCCATCCAACCATATTAATCACTACATAGTAAAAAATTTTTATTTATAAATATTTGTATAGGATTTTAATCTATAAGTTCTTAACGATAACTTATGAAAATCAGAAAAATCTACAAAAAAAGCATCGAAGTAATAAAAAATTGCTCATTGAAGAACGGTGCAATTGTAGCTGCAGATATAACAGATGAAATCTATCCTAACAACGTCCAAGCGTATGATTATGTTTGGCCAAGGGACGCCAGTTATGTTTGTGTTGCATGTGATCTCATCGGTTTAAGTAAGATACCTGAAAAATTTTTTAATTGGTGTTGGGAGAGAGCAGAATTATTCAAAGAAAAAGGTGTTTTTCTGGCTAACAAATTCGCTCCGAATGGAACGATAGCTGGTGAACTAGTGGAAAGTAAGTACATCAAAAAAATACCAATAAAAGTGAGGAAGAGATATACAGGAACACAAATCAGAGGATTTGAGTTTCAACCTGACCAAACAGGTTCCTTATTGTGGGCTATTTGGCACCATTCAAAACATCATAAGACAAGTAAATTCAATCATATAGTAGAAAAAAGTGCTGATGGCGTATGTGGGATATGGAAAAAAGACCATTTCAAATTGCCATCATTTGACTTATGGGAAGAAAGGATAGCATGGCCGGAGAAGAGAGAAAAACACACTTATTCATTAGCGATGTGCGCCAAAGGTTTAGAATGCGCAATTGAGATGGTTGGGGATAGAAAAAATTGGAAAAAATGTATGGATGAAATGAAAAATGAGATTAGTAAAGCATATGTAGATAAATTAAGATATTTTGTCAGAACATTCGGAATCAACAAAATAGACCCTAAAATAGATTCATCCATGTTCGCGCTTGTCTGGCCCTGTGAAATTTTTTCTGCTGATGATGAGAGAATAGTAAATACAGTAGGGAAAATAATTAAAGAAAATGAGATAAATGGAGGGATAATGAGATACAGGAATGATAAATATGATGGGAAAATAAGATGGGGAAAACTAATATTAAATGGTGCTGGAGCGTGGCCCATACTAAATTTCTTTGCTTCCATCTACTTCTCGAAGCTTGGTGATCGAAAAAGAGCACTAGAGTATTTCAATTGGGTGATAGAGAGAAGTGATGGTAAGATACCTGAGCAAATAAAAAATGATAGACCTTGTTCAATAAATCCGTTGGCCTGGTCCCATGCGATGTTTATCATAGCAGCAAAATACTTGAACTTGATATAATTATATTATATAATGAATTGGAAAGTACCCTATTACAAGCAGACAACAGATACTACATGTGGCTCTGCCTGTGTAATGATGATTCTAAAATTTTTTGACCCAGAGATAAAATTGTCAAGAAAATTTGAGTTCGAGATATGGAGGGAAGCATCTATCTTGTTTACTGGTGCGACATCTTCATTTGGAATTGCAAAATCATTAGCAAAGCGCGGTTTGAAGGTTACGATTCATCAAAAAAAGAGAAAACTTGGGTATTATCGAATAAAGGGACAGAAAAAAAGAAATTTAGTCTTCATTGAAAGATTGATGAAGAAGGAAGCGATTGCGTCAGGTGTTAAGATAAAATATGGTAGGTTTGATATTGACCTGATTAGAAAATTGTTGAAAGATGGACCTATTATAGTGCTTATTAATCTGAAACCAATTACTAGAGAGGACGTCAATCATTGGGTAGTTGTGACTGGAATTGATGATCAATTTGTATATGTGAATGATCCTTGGGTATCTAAAAAATCAAAATATAAGAGAAAAAAGAATTTTCCAATAAAAATAAAAAAATTTGAGAAGGCAATGCATGTGGATAATAAAGAATATTATAAGGCGTGGACACATCCAACTTTAATCTATTTTCACAAATAATTATTTTTTTGATAGAACCTTCTGATATATTCTATCTACGTCCCTTGCAACTGCGTCCCAAGTAAATTTTTTCTTTACACTTTTACTGGCATTTTCGCTTAATTGTTCATATAAAACATCATCGGTCAGTACATCAATTAAACAGTTCGCTAAACTATTGGAATCTCTAGGTTTACAAGCAATCCCACCACCGTATTTAATTTGTTCGTGAATTCCTGTGCCCTCACACCCAACTACTGGTTTTCCCATTCCCATTGCTTCGCTTGCCACGATGCCAAAAGGCTCATATGTGGATGGGAAAGCAAACAAATCACACGCAGCGTATATTCCTCTCTTCGGGTCTTCCTTACTAGGTATTTCACCGCAATAATTGTATTTATTCAGGATCGCTTCCAAAGAATTTTTGTCCAGCATGCAATTGAACCAAAGTACATTACCACCTAAACCAACTTCTTTTATTTTGTTGAATCTGTCTTGTTGTAACCCATTATCAATTTTAAAAACATGACCGTTCTTTCTTAGTGTTTCAATGTCAACAAGGGATTCATTTGATTTAGTCTGTTTCTTTGGACCACATACAAAAACAAACTTTGTATTTGGACAAGAGTTATGAACTTTTGATGCAGCCTCAATCAATGTTTTAAATCCCTTTATGTCTGCGAATTCAAGTCTTGAGATAAAACCAACCAGCTTCACGGGTTCCTTCCAACCAGCTAATTCAAGTATAAAGTCTCTCCAGTATGGTCTAAGTTTTGCATTTACTTCTGGATTAAATTTTTGTGGGTCTATTCCATTATAAGCAACATTTATTTTGGATCTCTCTATTCCAAAGAGGTGTTGTATTTCATCGACCATATTCTTACTCACAGTAATTACAGCATCTGCTTCATGACATGCATTTTTTTCTATCTCAAATATCGTGGGATCCGGATATCCATCAGTTCTTCCTTTCTCGGTTGAGTGCACATGAAACAATTTCTTGCTTTTTAATCCGCTTTCTCTTGAGAATGGTAGAATGATTGCATCAAGCCAGTCATGGACATGTAGTATATCAGGATCCATATTCTTTACGTAGTCGGATGAGAACTTACCAAATGTGATTACTTCCCTGTACATTTTTACCCAATCAGGAGCCCTTTTCTCTTTTTCTAAATTGTCAATAGCATCTGATCTTATCCCAGTCAACTGGTAAAGTTTACCTTCAAGTCCCCAAACATTTTCTCTTGGCTGAAATGAATTTATATAAACATATTGTAAATTTGGTGTTACTTGTTCAGAAATTACTCTTTTTTCACCCCCATAAGGACCGATTACACTTACACTGTAATCATTAAAGAGCTTGGATTGAGAAAGAGATAAATTATAAATTACTTCGTAGAGACCTCCAGCTTTTTTATCTGGATGAATTTCCCAGCCTATATGAGCAATTTTCATTTTCAGTAGTAAATTTTTAGAATTCATTTGATTTAAATTTTATGATTTTAAATGCATTCAAGCGCTTTACATTTTCTAGATTTTTCTCGCACAAAATCCTTAAGTCTATTATCATCAAGTATATCTTTCAAACTTTTCTCCCTGACATTTCCCATTTTATAATCAATTAATAGTTCACATGGGAGTACATTTCCCTCAGGATCGATAGCAATACTTTCTATACCAGCACTACATCTTTCAGTGTCTATGCCAGCAAATGTTACATTATATTTTGATTTTATTCTTTCGGCAATTTCTCTATATATTTTGTCATCAATTGAAAGGTATGAGTTTTTAGCACCTCTACCCAGCGGAAGGAACCTAAGGACTCTAAACCTCGCTCCAAAACTTTGAGCAACATCAGCAATGTTTTCTATCTGGTTATAATTCTTACTCATTGCCACCATTGCAATTTCAGTTTGAATATGATAATCGTGCAAATTTTTTATTGCATTTATTGCTTTATCGAAACTTTTTCCTCTTAACCAATCGTGAAATTCTTTTTCACCATCAATACTTATTTGTACACCATCCACATTTAAAGATGAAAGTATTTGGGCAACTCTATCATTAATTAATGTACCATTAGAAAGGAGTTCTACCTCTAAACCTCTTGCCTTAGCTTCATATATAAGGTTATATATATCTTTTCTTAATAGAGGTTCTCCACCGCTAAAAAGAAGCTGCTTTCCACCTAATTCAGATATTTCCACAATGAGATTTATTGCTCTTTTCGTATCAAGCTCATTTTTACTTTTTTTCCCAGCGTCCTGATAGCAATGCTTACAATTAAGGTTACATGCTCTTGTACAGCTATAAACTACTGATTTGATTTTCATTCTAAACAAGAGTTTCTTCTGATTCTTTATCATCGTTTTTAATATTATTAATATGAATAATATTAGTTTTTTATATAAATATAAATTTCAATTTCTTAACTGAAAAAAGGTGACAAACAAATGTTAAGTCAACGTCAAGCCGATAGGATTGAAGGAAAAAATTCAGTTGCAATAATTTATTCACCTGAAGAAATCTCTAAGTTCGAATCTTTGGTAGAAGTAGGTGGCTATGAGAGAGAGATTCAGGAACTAATGAAATCCGCTGTTTCTATCATAGATCCTGAACACTGGCAACAGACATATGGTAGAGAGCCGGAGAGAGGAATATTAATTTCTGGACCACCAGGAGTTGGAAAATCACTCCTTGCAAGGGCAATTGTAAAGGAAATCTATCAAAGATTGAATGAAGATAAGAAGATAAATAATAACCAGGTTGGGGAAGAAAAAAAATTTTCAAATATAGAGAAGGGAAGTAAAGATTTTTTTGTTGCATATGTAAAGGCAAGAGAACTTGTCTCACCTGTGAGTGGAAGTACAGAACAAAACATAAGAGCATTATTTGATCAGGCTGCGAAGAGTCCTAAAAGTATAATAATCCTTGACGAGGTTGACGCAATAGCGCCAGCTCGAGAATATGCAAATCCAGGCGATGCAAATGCAACTTCCCAAATATTATCTTGTTTAGATCTTTACCTAAAGAATAATCCTGGGATGATGGTTATTGCTACAACAAACTTTCCCAAAAAACTTGATGAAGCACTGAGGAGACCTGGAAGACTTGGAAAGGATATTGAATTGACTACACCAAGTAAAAATGAGAGACGTGAGATATTTGCAATACACACACGTGGCATGAATTTGGATAAGGATGTCAGCTTAGAAGATCTAGCAGAAAGGACAGCAGGATACGTTGGTGCAGATATAGCAGGTGTAACAAGGAAAGTTATTGAGACAGCTGAGGAAAGAAACCAGACATGGTCAAAGAGAGAGGAATTAAAGAAAAAATACGGTGAAAAATTCAAGGAAAGTAAGGAATACAAACAACTAAAAGAAAATTCAAAAGTGAACATGAAAGATTTTGATAAAGTTCTTAGTGAATACAAACCGACACTATTTAAAAAATTTAAAATAGAAATTCCTGATGTCAAGTTTGAGGATGTATGTGGTTTAGAAGAAATTGTTAATGACCTTAAAGTTTGGAGTTTCTCAAGATTAAAGTACCAAGAAGCATATAGTATGAGCGGCCTATCGGACGAGTTATCAAGTTATGTTTTATTAGCTGGTCCAAGTGGATGTGGTAAAACATTTTTGGCAAGAGCAGTTGCAAGAGAAAGCGAAGCGAATTTCATCTCAGTAAAAGGTCCAGAAATATTAAATATGTTTGTTGGTGAAAGTGAAAAAGCGATTAGGGAAATATTTGAAAGAGCAAGACAAGGAAGGAATTCAATTATATTCCTTGACGAGGTTGACGCAATAGCGCCCAGAGAAGGAAGCATAAGAAGTGTTTCAGGCGTTACTGATAGTGTACTGAAACAATTACTTACAGAATTAGATGGTATTCAGGAGAATAAGAATATATTAGTGATAGCAGCAACGAGAGCACCAGATATGCTTGATCCACAGTTCTTAAACAGGTTCGAGAAAAAATTTTATGTTGGACCACCAGATGAAGATGCAAGACTCAAAATAATTAAAGCAAATCTTGGACTCGATGAGATAGAGAGACATAAGAAAAATAAACCTATGAACATAGCTCCTGAAGTCAAACCGGAAGATTTAGCAACCGTGCTTGAAGGCTATGTTCCAAGGGAAATTGTGCAAATCATAAAAAAGGCAAAAGAAACAATGATGAAGAGGATTATTGAGAAAAAAATGAATGGAAAGGATGTGAGTGATGAAGCGCTGACGTTGAGAGACATATATGAAGCAATGAATTCCACACCAAAATCATTTAATGAAGAAGAGAAAGCGTACTGGGAGGCCATGGCTCAAGAGTTTAAATTTGAGAATTATAAACCTGGAGGTGAAAAAAAATGTCACAAATCCAGGTAAGAAGGAGTAAAGATAAGTTTATCGAAAATCTGAAACCAGTAGGAAGGAACGTATACATCGCAAGAGCAGATGATATTCCAGAAGAATTAAATGAAGTGGTGATCAATGGACAAAAACAAGTACTTATAAAGTATGATAAAAACTATGTGGTATTTTTACCTGAAGTACTTGTAAGAGATCCAGTTGATTTGGGCGAAGCAATAGCCAAGGCAGCAATGTGGCTTAGAACTTATAGAGAATTATGTGAAGATAGTAACATTGATAGTGTACTTTTAAGATCATTCATTGAAAATAGAGTCTTTGGTAATGGTGGGCCAAAGACGAACGATGTTAATCCTTTGATTGAGCGAGTAACAGCTATGTTTGAAAGTGAAGTAAAAAATAGTGGAAATGAGAGCATAGTTAAAGATGATATAAAAAAACTTTACTCAGCATTAAAAGGTGGAGAGAGTGAAATACTCAAACAAGAGGGCTGTGATTTATTGAATATCTATCGAAAGAAAACTAGAGTTGATATGGAAGTTGAAGTCGAAAGACGTATATGTATTGATGGTAGTGGACACAAATATACAGTCAAAAAACCTACTGGTAGAGTTACTGAAACTTATAAGGAGACGGTAGATATTTCCAAATCAGGTGCTGATAAGGCTACAATTCCGATTAGTCTTGGAGATAAAAGCTTAGAAGAAATCGTCACAGAAAAATATTTTCCAACAAATGAGAAGACACTAAAACAAAGTGGAATTGGAATAGAAAAAGAATATTTACCTGAGATAAAAGAAGTTGGAAGAAGAGTACTTCGGACAATGATGAACAATGAATTTGGTGAGGCATACTACACAGGCCCAAAAAGTATTGATGAATTTGAGGAATCATTTAAGCAAGAACTGAGAGAACAGATTGGAAAAGTTGCTAAATTTGAATATAATGAAAGGGAAAATATCAATCTCAAGAGACTTTCACAGATTATAGAGAAGGCAGGTTATATTGTACCTAGTGTACAAATGAAAGAAAAAGAAGGAAAAATCATATATGAGTTAAGAGGATATGAAAGAGGCAAAATAATACCAAAAATAATTCTCCAATATTATGCCCCGAACTTAGGATTAGAAATTGTTATTACAAGATTCAAAGAAGACGATACTCAAATTGTTAATGAGATGTTTCCAGTAAGCACACGAAGTATAGAGAACATCGTTTCAAAGGATGAGGCAGAAGAATTGCTCTATCATCGTGGTGCAAGAGAAAAAATAGTGAATTCAACCAAGAAAAGGTGAGGAATTTGAGTGTAAATGACTTGGAAACAATACACCAATTGTACAAAATTGAAAGAATAAAGAAGGAGATGGAGAAAGGGGAGTTTAAGCGAATTAGTGAGCTAGAGAAGATAGCTTTAGAACTTTCTTCAAAGGGGGATGTTGTTGGAAATGCGATTTTAGAATCTGTAAGAAATTATAGATATATGACAGAGAACATTATCAGTAGTAATCCAAAACAGATAAAAGATGCTTACACAACACTTATGACTCAATTAGATAGAGCAATCGAGAAAAAAGAAAGATATGAGAGCACCATTTCAGGTTTCTTAGAGAATATGCATTCTTGGAGACGAAGGGAAGAACTGGAGCATAGAATGAGAAACATTCTGGAAAGTTTCATTACAGAAGACAAAGCCAAGAAAATGGGAATCAATGAAGAAAAGTGGAAGGACTTAGAAAAAAATCAATATTACAATCCTGCTGTGAGACAAGAAATCCTACAAGTAGTTAAAGATGGTTATAGTTATGTGTTATCAAAGAAAACTAAGATGAAACAAATAGCTGAATTCTTAGATAAAAAAGAAACACTAGAAAGCGCATTAGACGCTGGCAACCTGAGCAAAGTTGAGGAGATATTGAAGAAGAGTGGAATTAAGGGAAAAATAGGAAAAAAACATGGACGTATTATTAAATTATTAGAAGAAGTTAACAAACACATATACAATGATGAAAATTTTGAGAGTAGATATGGTCATTCTCTAGGAAGAAAAGAGGGTTTAATGATATTATTTGGTACATTTGGAAGTCCAATTTTATATACTATACTAGCACATAATTTTTTATATCCACCAGGAACGCCATGGATAACTACTTCCATTGAAGGAGAAAGAGAGCGTATTACTTTTTTTAGTAATGCAATATGGGTTGGAATAGGTACCTTTATATCAAAACTCATTTCAGCAGGAGCGACTGATCTATATGACGTAACAACAAAACATCCAGGCTTTTACTTTGGCGCTTCCTGGGAACTCTTACCCTTCTATTTAATTGGTGGAAAAATAAAACAAAAATTAGATGAACATAAAAGAGGAAAAGAACTGAGGAGCTTATCTAAGATAATTGATAAGAACCTTGACAATATTATTCCAAGTGAACGTTTTACGATACCACAAGATATTTCTAGAGATAGACTGGTATCAATGTTTTTGAACAAAAGTCCGGAACTACCAAATCTGCTTAATGAAATAAAGGAGAAAGATAGAAAAAAATTCCTAGAAATAAAAGATAGTTTACAAAGGAATTTTGAGAATTCTATGAGTTTGGGTAACGAAGTGAATGAAATGAAAGATATGATTTCCTACGCTGAACTTTGTGGTTTAGATGTATCAAAAGCAAAGAAGAAGTTGAGTAGGAAGATAGATGAAGATATGATGAAATTAGTTGAAGTAAAATCAAGTTTTAGTGATTAAAATGGCATATGTAGAGGCATATAAAAAAATTTTAGAAATAAAGAAAATAAAGAAAGATCTTGATAAAGGTAACTATGAAAGGATAAATGAGCTTTCCTCACTAATTCAAGAAATAAAAAGTAGAATTTCAGATGATTTTTTTGATGATTATAGATATCACTTGGAGCATTTTACACTACCCTATAATAAAAGAGAATTTATTTCTGTTTGTGAACAAGTGATGCATAAATTAAAAAAATATCGACGAGTTAAAGAAGACTCATCCAATATTGAAGAAATAATAAAAAGCAGTAAAGAACTTAAACAATCGCTTAACACACTAATCGCAGATAGTGTCTTTATTGAAGATTTGGCAAAGAATCAATTAAATTCTTTTCATAATAATTATGTTAAGGATAGAATAATGAATACACTGAAAGAATTTAGAAATCCATATTCAATCGATGAGATGAAAAAAGCTGGAGTTTCAAAAGAAATAATTGAACAAATGGAAAGTGAGGCATTACCAATACACCATAGGGAAAAATTAGTATCTACAATAAAAGATGCATACACATATTTAAAATCAAATAAAATTAAAAGTTTAGAAGAATTTATACAAAATCAATCTAAACTTGAAGATGCATTAACACGAAACGATATAAATGATATTGAAAAGACATTAGAAGAAAGTGGAATTAAAGGTAAAAGAGGTTATAAGTACAAACATATTATTGGACTATTAGATCAGATAGATCGGATTTCTAATCCAAATTCAGAAGAAATTAGCTTTCGTGAGTGGATCCTTGCTACAAGCGGACCAATAATTGATCATTTAATAATATCCACAGGGCTTGCTGTTATGGGTATACCCGATGCGTGGATGATTTCTTTCCCAATATTTAATTTTAGGAACGTAATTAGAATACTTAGAGTTAGACCTAACTCATCAAAAAACAAAGCTTTCTACACTACGATCCCAATATTTGCTTTACCTTACTATGGCATAAAAAAGTTAAATGGCAAAATTAGTAATCCATTCGATGGTGATAAAAGAGAAATTTACAAGCGAATTGATATGACATTATCCATCATAGACAGGAACCCATCTTTGATTGAAGATGAACCATTTTCAAGAATCGAAGAAAGATGTAAAATAATGTTCAAAACAAGAGATGCGACCTTACCATCATTTATGGAGGAAGTCAAGAAAAAAAGAGGAGAAAAAGAATTTGTGAGACTAAAAAATTTACTTGAAAGTGAAATTAAAAAAAATCTTAAATCGGATTCGAAGATCATTCAAGTGAAAAATCAAAATGTTGATATGATAAAGTTTGCTGAGTTATGTGGTTTGGATGTTTCTGAAATTAAGAAAAACATGAGAATGAATATTCAAGACGAAACTAGGAAGCTTGTTGAGCTTGAGGAGAGTCTAGGTGATTAAAATTCCATACAATCTGGCACCAGATATATATGAAAAAGGTTTAAGAATAATAAATCAAATGCATCAAATGGTTTCTCTTAGAGAAGAATACCTAAGGAAAGGTTTGGAGGAAGAAAGAGATATTGAAAAGATTAATAAAAGTTTTATTGAATATCTAGAAGAAGCGTCATTGGACACTTGGGATCTCCTTTTATCAAAGTATGACAAGTATTCAAATTTTGATGCCATTGCTGCCATAAACAGATTTGCAGAGAGATTGGGATGGTTGAAGGATGGAGAATTGTACTATAAACCAGCAAGTAAAGAAGATTTTGAAAAAGTAAGAAATGATTTTTTGGAAGAGTTTAAGGGTTACTTCAATCCCGATTTTATTGAGAAAACAATTGAGATGATACCGAATGCAAAGGAAGACCTTATTCTTTATATCATGATGCAGAATCTCAGAGACAAGTTTATTGATGATGTAAGAAGGGATATATTTGGTGATTCTCCAGGAAAGGGACTAATTTCAAAAATAAATGAAGAATTCATCAAAAATGATGGATGGTCAAGAAATATAAAGTTATTGCAAGAAGACCAATTTAGGAAAATTACGCTTTATTTGACTTATCTTAATGAAAGAGAGAAAAGAAGCAATGAACTAGATGGATGGATACCAAACATTCTAACCAAAGAATATGATACAATACTCTTGAGACCGGAACATAAAAAGATCGTGCAGGTAACTAAGGATAATAAAGTAAAAATAATAGACAACATATATGAAGATGAGAAATTCTTTGCTGATATCAAAAAGAATATAAAAAAAGAAGTACCACAATTCTTCTTAAAAATAAAAAAATATGATACATTAAAGGAATTTCTAGAAAGCGATTCTCCGTATGAAATGTACTTAAGAGTAAAGTTCTTAACACAGTACTTGAAGGATATTAAATTTGATCCTGTTTGGGACAATGATAATACTGTCTTGGAATCTAAGTTTTCTCAGGAATTACTTGAGAACTTAGTTGAAAATAATAAATTAGAAGCCGCAAAAAATGTTCTTGTTGATAGATTAAGTGATCTAAGAAAAACAGAGATCCCACCATACTTAATGAAAAAAATAATATCCTCAAAAAATAAAGAATTGACTGCAGCTGCACTCTTAACAATTCTGAGTGATGGCAACATCAATGGTAAAGATGGAAAAAGCGAAATTGAAAATAGAATGTATATGTATCAAATAGAACAAACATATGATAGAAAGTTTCTATCAAAATTGATGAAAGACAAAGAAAAATTGAAAAACATTTGTGATGAAATAATAAAAAAAGTATCTAAAGATTTGGGAGATGAAAAAACAAAAGAAATGAGTAAAGCTATCAAAGATCTATTTTCTGGAAAAGAAGTAAAATTCCGTGGATTTAACAAAAAGGATGAGATATTTACAATTTCGATGATTGGTGATGTTGAAGAAATATTAGATATACCAGAAGAAATAGGTGTGTGGGAGGATAAAATTTCGGAGTAAGTGGTGAAATTGAGTTTAGATTGGGAAATAGTGCGCGAGACCGCAAAGGACATGGTTTCTGGAAGAATGAGCAATGAAGAGAAAGAAAAACTTAGAGAAAGATATGTTAAAAGTATAGAGAAAATTGATCCAGACATAAGTAATTTCACAGGTTTAGAGATAGAAAAATCGTTGGATTCAATACTAATTCTAGACCCATATGATTGGATAGATATAACAATTGAAAATTATAAACAAATTTTTGAATCCAATAAGATAAAGGTTTCACTTTCATGGTCTGACCGAAAGATTTTAAGTCAGTTAATTGGACAGCAAGTTGCCTATATGTCTACAAAAGTACTTGGACAGTATGATCCATATTTTTTTGGTAAAGGTAAGATAGGTCAAATGTATTTCTTACACCCAAATATAGAAAAAACCGCAATGGAATTAAGAGTTGGTATCGATGACTTCATTGATTGGATTGCCATACATGAAAGGACACACCAATATGAATTTGACAACAAGAAATCTTCATGGTTAAAGGATTACATAAACAAAAAAATTCAGGAAGCAATTAAGATGGACATTAATAACAGAAGATTTTCATTTTTCAGTAGATTTGATGATCCCAACCTAATAGCTAGAAGTGACCTTCAAGCAACTATGTGTCTCATGGAAGGTTTTTCTGATTATGTGATGAATAAACTTGCGCCTAAATTCATTTTTTCTCATTCTCAAATAAAAGAAAAATTCGAGAAAAAAAGGTCTGAAAAAGGCGACATACTACAACTTAAGAGACAACAATACATTATTGGTGAAAAATTCGTTAATGAAGTGGTGGATAGTAAAGGTATGAAATTTTTGATAAAAGCATTCGAGGTGCCAGAAAATTTACCAAGTTATTGTGAGATAAATGAGCCAAGGTTGTGGATAGAGAGGATGAAAAAAAATTTCTGGTATTAGCAATTAATAATCTTTATAAAGTAGTAACATTAATAGAATATTGGTGAGAAAATGGCTGAAGACATATTAAGAAGTTATGGCACTTTTCTTGATTCTGTTAAAAGGAATTTACCAAATGTTGAATTCGAGCTCGCCCAAGAGGTAGCTTACTTCAGTTACTTTAATGCTCAACCGCTACCCAAAGGCAAGGTATTAATCGTGTACGACAAAAATGTAGATCTTGAGAAAAAAGCAAAAGGACTACTTGAATTAAGCGGTGAGGTTGAGTTTAATATGGATTCTAAAACATCTAAGATACTCAGCATCGATATGCCATTGGATTTGGAATTGTTAATAAAAATAGCAAGTGATAAAGACATTATTTCAATTAACAAATCCCAGGAATTAAAATTGCTTTCATTATAACTTCCTCAATCCCTTTTTGATATGTGGAAAAATCATAAGGGACTCAAATTCTAAATTTTCAAATATTTTTGGATTTATTTTATCTAATTCTTTTTTTAACTTTTCTTGTGATTCGTTGTCTGCGAACTCGATCATGATCGCCGCATGATAGCTAACTCTATTCTTTTCAAGGTTTTCAAGCGCTTTTATTTGTAGATAAAAGTTTTCTTTCATTGCTCCCGTTATTTTTGAAAAAATTTCTGGTGTTGCACCTTTTAAACTTACACGGACATGTAGATTTTTGAATTTACTAAGTGCTTTCGCATACTCCTCATCGCTACCAATTAAAATTCCATTTGTTTCAAGAATGAAGAGAAATTTTTCTGGGATGAGTTCTATTATTTTGATTAAGTGATCCTTACAAATTGTGGGTTCATTCCCACTAATCCTTACATTTTTGTAATTATTCGCCTCTGCAATCTTTATTAATTTTTTGGCCACCTCCTCTGGCGAATAGAATTTCCCAAATTTTTCCGGATTATTTCTGGGATAAAAACTCCAGCAATAAAAACAATTCAAATTACAACCAACACAGTCTGCAGTTGCAATTCCGCCATAGAACCTTGCAGCTCTGAATCGATAATATTTTCTTTCATTGTTTCTACAAACAATTTTCCTTATTTCCTTTGTTCTTTCTAAAGCATCATACAACACTCATCACGATACCAGAAGCAATTGGAATCGGTAGGTTATCATCTTCTATTGGTAATACCTCAACAATTGTTCCAATTAGAGCACCAAAAAAAGCAAGTTTAAATTCAACAAAGAAAGAAGCAGCAATTAATGCAGTAATGAAAAAGGCAATTGAACCTTCAATTGTTTTTTTTGAATTTAAAGGCACTTTATTTTTACCATAAAAAAATCCTATGAGCCCAGAAAAGGTATCACCCACACTTAATATCGCTATGGAGGCAAGTGCTATTTCTTGTTTAAAAATAATTAAACATATTATCATACCAGTAGCATATGTTATAGGTCCAAAATCAACCTGTTCTTTCATCCTTTCATTCAGAAAATCCTCCAAGAAAGGAACTTTTATTTTTTTTCTTGTTTTTAAATATGCAAGATAAATAATCATAAGCACGAGGATGAGCATAATTACATGGGTTTTAATGAAAAACATCAATGCAATATAAACGAGGAATATACCCCAAAGATGTGTTAATTTTCTTGCCACTATCACTTTTTTAGACAATGGCATAAAAGTCCTCCACATTGATCACAGGTTTATCAAATCTCTCAGCATCATCGATTCCAATTCTTGGACATGCAGTATTTACCCATGCATCTATTTCTGTGAAATTCATAAGCTCTTCTGGGATAAGAGTATCAAAAATAAAAATAAATGCTTTTCTGTTGTTTTTTTCTATTTCTTTCTTAATGTCGAGTGCAATTTTTAAATTTTCTTGTCCAGGTTTTGTTGAGACGAGTATGCCTATTCTCTTTGCATTTTTGAATTTACGAATGTTTTCTTCATTCTTTCTCTTAAATTTCTCAATTTCTTTTCTTGAAATTTTAGATACTTCTTTTGTTAATGGATTTGCAATATATACATCTTTATTTGTTTTAAGTGCAACGAGTATTGGATGAAATATACCTGAACCAATGAATAAGAAACAATCAACTTTTTCTTTAATCTTTTCACAACTTGAGATGTCACAGCCAAGTACCTGACCAACTTTTCCAAGTTTTACAGATCTACCTAGAAATACTTTTTTATTATTGTCCTCAAGAAATTTCTTTATTTTTTTTAAATTCTTTGAAAATTGTACCACAGAGAAAATACCAATTTTTTCCTCTTTCAAATTTTCAACTATTTTTTGGAGCAGTTCATTATCGATTCCTCTTTTATAAAAACAAGGTATGTATATAACATTCATAAAGAATTTAAAGGAAATATAATTAAAAAAGATTGTGAAAGTACTCTTAACAAAGGATAATGAGATAAAAAAAATTTTAATAGATGAAGAAAGGCTGAATTCTGATATTAACACAAACTTTGGAATAATAAAAAAAGATCACATCTTGATGGCCAAGGAAGGAGATTATATCAAGAGTCACATTGGCAAAAAGTTTCTTGTAGCTAAACCAAGCTTTACTGACGTGTTCGAGATAATACAACGCGGCCCCCAAATCATTACATTGAAGGATGCTTCATTGATTTGTGCATATACAGGCATAAATAAAGAATCAATCGTACTGGATGCAGGTACAGGTTCGGGCGCATTGACCTGTTTCTTGGCAAATATTGCGAAAACGGTTTATAGTTATGAAAAAAGAAAAGATTTTTTTAAAATTGCAGAAAAAAACATTAAACTTTTCGGATTTAAAAATATTATTTTGAAGAATAGAGATGTATACAAAAAAATTGATGAAAAAGACTTAGACTTAATTGTTTTAGATTTACCTGAACCATGGAAGGCATTAAAAAACGTGAAAAAATCACTAAAACGTGGTGGTTTTTTCGTGTGTTATTTACCTACCACAAATCAAGTAATGGAACTACTCAAACACCTAAAAAAAATTGATTGTTTGAATGCTTTCAAAGTATGTGAAATAATAGAAAGAGAATGGAAAATAAATGATAAGGCCCTTAGACCAAAAAACATTATCTTAGGACATACTGGTTTCTTAGTTTTTATTAGAAAAATTTAATGAGGAAGTAAGACACCTAAGACCATGTAAAATAGAAAAGGTATTGAAATAATCAAAAGCGGCATTAAATCTAAAGTAATAGCAAGTCCAAATATCAATAATAACAGTAATACAAAAAAAGCAATCGGAAATCTTTTGTCTGTTTTTTTAAAATCCTCTATTGGTTTAAAATTATCACATTTATCCTTTGCAGGCGAATGTGTATAAATGCAATCTGTATAATTATCAAGTTTATTGTTATTTTTATTAAATATACAATGAGTACAAATGAATTTTTTCCTCTCGTTCCATCTATACCTCATTTGCAATCCACAATTTTCAGTATTTCATCTTATAAATATTTTACTTCCTTATTTATTTCTTTGATTTTTGCAGTAAGCTCAACAAATTTATCAAATTTTGTATGTTTAATTTTAAAAAGCAAAATTTCTTCTACTTGGAATATTCCTGCACTGTTATTCATCTCTACCTCAATCCTAATTGGTCTATCTCTACCTTTCATTATATTTACATTTTGAATTGCAAGTGTGGAAAATGAATGAATATCTTCTTTTCCTAACTTGAATGGTATCCTAGCTCTTCCCTCGGTTATATCAGTACCATCAGCTAGAGCAACGATACCTGCTTCGATACAAGAAGGTTCGACGCTACCCATATGACAGAGGATACATTCAAGTATTACAGAGAGAAACCTGAATATTCTTTCATCATTTTTGTATATTTGCTTCAATATCCTTGTTGCAATAGGTCTTGCAATAATGACACTGAGTAGTTCGTGCATTTTTCTATTTATTGATAGACCAATATCGTGCAAGTAAGAAGCGATTAAAATTACTATTTTAGTGTCTTCTTCGTTAGCGACCTTCTCTTTTATTAAATTTGTTTCTATTCCACCATCAAATAATAAATCTACAATTTTTAACGCATTCCTGCTTACAATTTTTGAATGTACTTTACCATGATCCGTATAACCAAATCTTAATACCATATTTGTGTTTGCTGATTCAAGTAGGTTGTATATCTCCTTGTCATTTCTTAAGATGTCTAATGTCTTTCTTAATTTTGGATATTCAATCACTATTTTATCCAACTCGTTGTCTATCTCTTTTTCATTTACCAAGATATTCCTCCCCCATATATCTATCCAATTTCTTTCTACATTTTTCACAAAGCGAACCCGATTTTTTAGAAGCATCATAAATTGAATTCGAAAATGTCATAACACAAGGTAACTTACAGTGCTGTAATCCTAATACATGGCCAACCTCATGAACCGCTTCTTTTTGGATTAATGCAAACGTTTTCAACCTTGCAATTGACAGCACAGCACAAGAATAGAAAATTGCTTCTCCAAATATGAAATTCATGTCACCAGCATAAAGATCACTACTTGTAACAATTAATAAATAATCTGTTTTTTTCATTTTTTCGAGCTTACTTAAAATTAATGTTGCGTTGTACTGCTTTCTTGAGGCATTGTAAGATTCAAGTGGAAGTTTGACACTTCTTACACCAGTGATTCTCAGAAATGGATATTCACGATTTATCGCTTCAATTATCTTTTTTATTATTTCTTCCGGGACTCTATTATTCAATATCTCGATACTGATCATATAGAAAAATTTAATATGCACTATTATATTAATTTAATTATGGCATTTATGGAAGTTTTAGAAGAAAATCTATTTTTCATCATCGTATTAATCATCTTAATCATCGTGTTGATATGGTTCTTAAGGAGAATGGCAAAGAAAAAGTGGCAAAAAGAGTTTAAATTACCACCAGACTAATAATTAAAATGCCGAAATATAGTCAAGTTTTTCTTAAATCAGAGAGAATTTTGATGGAGATTGCGAATTATGCTGACTTAAGTAAAAAAGATATTGTGATTGAAATAGGGGCTGGATATGGTAATCTTACCAAATACTTAGCTGAGAGGGCATTGCTCGTACATGCAATCGAAATAGATAAAAAACTTTTTATTGAATTGAAGAAAAATCTACTCAAATTCAATAATGTGAATTTTATAAATGCCGACGCGCTAAAAATCAAATTTCCTGAAGCAAATAAAATCGTAGGTAATTTACCGTATGAAATCTCCTCACCGATAACCGAAAAAATACTTAAATTTCTCAATGATGAGAAATTTAAATCAAAAAATAAAGATGTACTTGCAATACTTATGTATCAACGTGAATTTGCCGAGAGAATGATAGCAGAACCAGGTTTTCCAAATTATTCAAGACTCACTGTTTTTGTGAATTATTTCGCGCGTTGTGAGATACTAAAGTATATCCCAAAACATTTTTTTAAACCATCACCAAAAGTTGACAGTGCCATTGTTAAAATTGTACCAAAGGGTAAAAAATATGATGAAAACTTTTTTAAGACAACAAATCTACTTTTCTTTCACAAAAATAATACAGTGCTTAAAGCACTAATAAACTCAAGAACATACACAAAAATAAAGGACAAATCTGAGATAAAGAATTTTCTGGAAAATAAAATTGATAAAGAACTCTTAGAAAAAAGGGTTTTCGAGTTGAGCGAGGATGAGATAGAAAAAATTAAAGAGCTCATTTTACCTATTCTGTAGTATGATAGACAAGATAGAAGCTGAGACATTCATTCATGAAAGCGAAGATGAGAGTAAAGTTAAAGATGCATTTCTATGTATCATTCCTGTAAAAGATTTAATAGTAAATGAAAAGAATGTTTCATTTGGTACAAGAATGAAGATTATTTCTTGTATTTTAACAAGGAAAGAAGAAATAGATGAAGTAATCAAAAACATAAGGAATAAAATGGACAACATCTCCAAGGAGAATTTAGAAAGAACAATAGAAGACAGGATCGATAATAAAGGTAATCTTTTTTTAAGATTTGACAAACAGAAGGCATTTACTAAAAAAGTTGCAAATTTGAACGCTGGGGACGACTGCATATTTGTTAAAATACATTTTAGGAGCTCACCATCAAAGAAATACAAATTTATAGAAGAAGCAAAAAAAGTACTACTTTAAAGTAAATAAATATTTAAATAATAAGTGTTTAAGTTTATAATGAGATAATTGTAATGAAAATAAAGGTGGGAAGGATGTTTTTTAGTAAAAAAACCGTAATTGAAAGATACGAAGAAGAATTTAAGACGGAGCATATGAGGAACAAACACATATTCTATGATTTGAACATAAGAGCAGGGGATCCAGAAGAATTGAGGTCATTTTCTATGGAATTACTTGAGGACCTTGGATTTACTACGATATTAAATGAAATGACAAAATTCGATGATCCAGAATTTGAGGGTATTTTTAGGGGTGGAAGATTAAAACCTACCAAATCAATCATAAAATCGCTGAAGGAGCTTGATAAGGGCTCAAAATTTCCAATCATTTGGAAAATATTTTTGGCCATCGGCATCGTCTCACTGCTACTTTACGTTCTGCCCTGGTCACTAGTTCAGGAAAGCACAATCCTTAGTGAATGGAAGAGTTACTCATTGTGGATAGGGGGCATATTCATATTGGCAGCAATCATCGTTTATTACATAAAAGAAAAAATTGGTCTTGCAGTGTGGATAAAGATTGCAGGCATATATGATGTAGAAGATGAGAAATGTGATGTTCACTTAATGATATCAGGAGACAGCGAGAAGAAAGACAAGGAAGCATTTAAAAAACTGGAAAATGACCTAGCAGAATTGTATGATGTGATCTCAAGAAAATACATCAAGAGGAAAGAGAAAGAACCAAAAATCACGATTGGGAGAGAACCAGAAATTCAAGCATTAAATTCGCTGAGAGAAATAAATAAAGAGATAGATAATTTACAGAAGAGATTCACAGAAGGAAAAGTAAGCGAGGAAACCTACAAACAATTAAAGGAGGAACTGGAAAGAAAGAAAGACAGATACGAAACAATACTTGATATCGTAACAGCTGGAAAATAAAATGAAAGGACAGTTTGACATCGTTAGAGAGATCCTCGTATTTGCTGCTGGTATCTTTATCGTTGTTTCAACTGCTTATTTATTTAACAGAATCATTGTACCAAAAATTAGGGATTATACAATAAATAATGAATTGATGAATGTGGAGAGCCATGTAAGCTTTCTAATAAAACAGTCTTGCGCTTTGGCTTCTTATGAATCAATGGAAAGTAGCGTAGCGTTCATCTTAGAAATGCCACAACAGATCGTAAATTATCCATATATGGTTTATGTGATTAACAATCAAATATGTGCAATGACCATCGGATTAGAAAATAGATACTGCAGTAACTTTACATACGTCTCAAACCTGGAATTGAGTGGATCTTTCCACTCCGGTGGAAAAATAGTAGTTGAGTGCTCAAGGACGGGTTCAGTGCAGCGAGCAGTTATATCAGAAAGATCGTTACTTTAACCAACGAATAACTTGTACTTTTCTTTGCTTTCTAACTCTTGTAAAATTCGTTTAATTATCATCCTTTTTGGATCAGGGACCAGAGGTATTCTTTCTTTAATATCTTCGAAGCTTACAAATGGTTTCTCATCACGCTCCTCTAAAATCTTCCACATGTGTTTCTTTCCTATGCCTGGTAAAAGCTCAAGCTGATGTAACCTTGTTGTTATTGGTCCAGCATTATTAAAAAAATCAACGAATTCTTTTTCCCTCTCTGTCACGAGTTTTTCGATGATTAAAATAAGATTTGTTCTTGCTATTTGTGTTAAGTCGTCGAACATTATTCTTCCTATGATGTGGTGTATTTTATCCCTTTTTTCAGGCCCGATATAAACCTTTTCGTTTGGAGAAAGAGTAACATTATCTTTGGGTGCAACTTCAAGAAGTATAAAATGCTTTTCCCCAAGTACCTGTGCTACTGGCGTATTTATACCTCGGTACGGATTGCCATGTAACAAAAAATCCAAAACAATTCCAAAGTCTTCCTTTACTTGGGTTTTTATCATTTAAATTCACATTTTTAAGTTTATTTTTTTGTCTTGACATACTTACTCACAATTTCCATTATTTTCGATAATTCACTTGATTTGAATGTTAAATCCGTTTCTGTTAATATTACTTTCAATTGCTCAACATTCTTAGGTAAAATGTCAATTATTTTTACAATGTGTTTGTCTTTTAATTTTCTAATACCAAGCGCCTTTAATTCCTCACTTAAACGATCAATTTCTTCTTTATCCAATTTCACAAATTCCTTTGCGTGTTCAAATGCCTTCTTTTGTTCATAAGTAAGGTCTTTTGCAGATCTCTTTGAGAGTATTTCTTTTACCTTAAACAATGGGACAACTTCTTCTTTTAATATCTCAAATTCTTCCGGCATTTATTTCACCTTAATTTTTTTAAATGGACCGCTGGACATATCACTATTTTCTTTTTGTTACCATCTTCTACTTCAACTAAAAATGCCTTTCCACGCCTTCCAATTACTTTACCAATCTTACCATAAAATCTTTTGTTTGGCATCCCCTTATGAAAACTAACTTCTGGGGATATTATAACTTTTTCCCCCACATTGAATGACTGTAAAAACCTTGAAATGGGTACTTTCCCGGCTCCTAATTTTTCCTTCTTAAACTTTTGTCTTGTCTTTGATCTTGGGCCTTTTGATTTTATTACCATAGTCTCACGAAGAAAAAATAAATTTAAATTATTTATGTATTTCCCCCAGTTTTTCTTTTAAATTTTTTTCGCTTTTTTGACAATTTGAACATACTGCTTTCAATTTTTTCCCAAATCTAAAGTACGTACCTTTAATTTTCCCCAAAAATACTTTCTCTATTTCTCTACCACAAATTTCACACTTCATTTTTATCACATTGGTAATCTAAATTGTTTCATCAATTTTTTTAAATTACCTGAGCTAATACGTTTCATTAAACTTTTCATCTGTTTATATCTAGAAAGTAATTCTCTCACATCTTCCTCACTTGTACCACTACCAACAGCAATCCTCTTGATCCGATCCAAATTTATAATATCTGGGTTTTCAAGCTCTTCTTTTGTCATTGAATCCATGATATATTTATATAATTTCATTCTTTCCTCCTGAATGTCCATTAACTCTTTTGGTAGGTTGAGCATTCCAAGACCAGGTATCATATTTATAATCTTACTAATTGAACCCATTTTATTGATTGATTCAAGTTGCTCGTAAAGATCAATGAGTGTGATCTTGCCTTTTTCAACTTTTTCTGTGATTTCTTTTGCTTTCTCTTCTTCAATACTTTCTTTTATTTTTTGGATGAGTGTCTCAAGATCACCAAGCCCAATCAATCTAGAAACGAATTTTTTTGCATCGTATTGTTCAAGATCTTCAAGATGCTCACCCGTCCCAATAAATATAACCTTAGCACCAGTAACTGCACATGCACTTAATGCACCACCACCTTTTGCACTACCATCCATTCTTGTAACGATAACACCAGTGATCTTAAGTGCATCGTTAAATGCACTTGCTTGCATTCTTGCCATCTGCCCCAAGTCAGCCTGAATTACAAGTAATGTTTCTTCTGGCATAAGCGATGATTTAATTTTTTTGATTTCATCTATCAATTCAGAATTCAGCGCGTCCCTGCCCGCTGAATCTACGATGACAATATCATACTTATTGAACTCCTTTCTAAATTTTTCTATTATTTTTATTGGGTCTCTCTCCCTTTCATCACCAAAAAAAGCAACATTCAATTTAGTTGCTATCTGTTTTAACTGATCATAAGCTGCGGGTCTGAATGTATCCAAGCAAAGTAGACAGACTTTATAACCACGTTTTTGATAGTACTTTGCAATTTTACCTGCTGTTGTTGTTTTACCACAGCCGAACAAACCAACTAAAAGGATTTTGAATGGTTTTTTCTCTATTTTTATTTCTCCAGTTTCTTTACCCAAGAGGCCACTCAATTCCTCATAAACAATTCTTATGACTTGTTCTCTAACTGAAAGAACGCCGGTTTTTTCCTTTTTTATTCTTTCCCTTATCTTTTTTATAAGCTCATCCGCCAACTTAACATCTACATCTCCAACTATCAGAGCATTATGTATCTCACTTAGTAGTGCTTCTATCGTTTTCTCGTCTACATATCCAGCTGTTATTACTTTTCTTAATGCTTCTTTTATTGATTCGAACATATCTTTTTATTAGAAATAGAGGTTATTTAATAATTTTTAGTTTTAAAGATTAGCTTGCCAGTCCAAGCATTTCCAGTATTTCATTTTTATTAAATTTCTTAATATCGTCGTATCCTTGTCCTGTTCCAAGAAAAAGAATTGGTTTTTTTGTTACATAACCTACAGATATTACTGCTCCACCTTTCTTATCAACATCTGTTTTTGTTAAAATTGAAAAGTCAATTGGTACTATTTTATCAAAGTCCTTTGCTTGTTGAACAACATCATTTCCTGTCAAAGAATCTCCAACAAAAATCACAAAATCTGGCTTTATTACACGATGAATTTTTTTTAACTCTTCCATCAAGTTCTTATTTACATGTTGCCTACCAGCAGTATCAATTAAAACACAATCTATCCGATGCGTTTTTGCATATTCATTTGCATCAAATGCAACTGCGCATGGGTCAGCACCATATTGGTGTTTTATTACCTTAATTCCAAGATTAATTGCATGTTTTTCTAATTGTTCAATGCTAGCAGCTCTAAACGTATCACTTGCAGCAAATACACTTGAGAAATTATTTTTCTTTAACCAATTTGCAAACTTTGCAAGCGTTGTTGTTTTACCACTCCCATTTATACCAACGAATAAAAACTTCGTAGGTGTACCCTTTTCTCTGTTTTCTTTGACTTTGTTGATCACTAGATTCAAATCACCTTCGATTAGAACACCTTCTATTGCGTTTTTAAGTGCCTTTTTGACGTATTTTTCTTCTTCCCCCCTTTTAACATTTTTATTAACAATTTCATTTTGCAAACTCTCTCTTATTTTTTCAACGACTTCAAACGCAATATTGTTCTCAAGAAAATCATTCTTAATTTCGGAAAAAATTTCATTAAATTCATTTTCACTTAGTTTTTTCTCAAATAGAACCTTCGATATTTTTTCCTTTAATGTAACTCTCTCTTTACTATCCTTTTCGGCAAACTTTTGCTTGGGTACTTCTTCAATTTTTTCAATACTAGTTTCTTCTAATTTTTCACTTTTCTTAATGGTTCCAGAAATTTTGGATATTGAATCCTTTAATTTCTTCTTCAAAAATTCAAACATAAAATCACTTTTGAAGTGCTTCAAACTCTTCTTGTATTTTCTGCATCGCGACTAGATATTTTGTAAATTCATCTTTTACCTGCATCTCAATCTTCTCTATTTCTTCTATTTGGGAAGTTATGATATTCTTTGCTTCTTCCAAACTCTTCTCCACAATAACATTAGCACCAACATTTATAAGTACTTTTTCACTTTCTAACAATTTTCCTCTTAAAAAAACACCAGAGCCAAGAGGTACGAGTATCTCTTTATCTTTCTTATCTTTGATTTCGTCAAGACTTCCAGAAACGATTTCTAATTCATTTCTTTTCATTTCGAGATTTAGTATTTGATCCTCCAATGTTTGAGCCCTTTCTCTCAGAACTTCAAATTCAAATGCCCTTTGTTTCAACATATCTTCTTTTTCTTTATTTTCCATCGTTTCACCTATTCTCTAAAAAATGTTCTCAGATTATTAAGCTTACTATTTGATGTAGCTGTAAAAAATTATTTAAATAAAAATTAAATCATTTACTTATGGGCAATAAAGAAATAGTAGATTTCATATTCGAATTAGCACAACTTAAAAGAATAAGACATGAGGGTTGGAGACTAATTGGGATAGAAGATCCTGAAAGTGTAGCTGCTCACACTGCACGCGCGATACAGATTGGATTCATACTAGCTAAGATGGAAAAATATGAAAATCCGTTCGAGATTTGTTCCATTCTTGCTTTTCATGAAATAGCTGAATGTAGAACAGGAGACATACATAGAATTGCTAATAGATACATCCAATTGGATGATGAAAGTGCGGTTAAGGATCAATTGAAAAAATTAGATTTTGGTGAAGAAATTTTTGAATTATGGAAGCAGATTAAGTACAAAAACACGAGAGCTGGGATTATTGCAAAGGATGCAGATCTTTTAGAGATGGCATTCACAGCAAAAGAATACATTGAAAGAGGACATACATTCGCGCAAGACTGGATAAGCAATATCTCCAAAAGACTTCAGACAGACTCAGCAAAGAATTTACTTGCTGCGCTTGAAAAAAGCAATTCAAATGATTGGTGGCAGGGATTAAAAAAATTTTAATTTTTTATAAACTGAATCTTAAACGTCTAATATAAATTTTTAATAGTATGGCGAAGCCCAGTACAGCTAAAAATAAATAGAACGGGTTAATTAGACTTTTTGGAGGTATCAAGATCATTGCTTCTTCCCCACCCATTGCTACTTTTTCTATAGTTGGCTGCATGCTCATTGTACTAATTAATTGGAATGACAAACCAATAATTCCAATCAACATCAATGAAATTGAACCTAATATTAAAACTATTTCAGCTTTATGAGAAAATAATTTTTGAGCTTGTGGTGTTAATTCGTAATATTTCCATTTGTGACCATCATCCACTTTTGTGATTAGATTGGCTTGGATTAATTTATCAAGGTGTTCCTTTGTCGTTGAAAAGGCCAAATTAAGCTCTCTGGCAAGTTCAGACAGTGTTTTTCTTCTTTGGCTTAAGCTTTTCAATATTTTTAATCTTGTATCACTTACAATCACTTTTAATGACTCTTTCGTTATTTCCATATAAAAATAAATTTGAGCGCCGTATTATTTAAATTTTCTATTTTCGGCAGAAACCGAAACTATTTTTCTTTTTTCTCTTCCTTCCTTTTTTCAGTGACTTTTTCTCTTTTTTTTGTTTCAATTAAATCAACAGTAACTTTCTCACCATCTTTAATTGTTTTAACTTTTATTTTCGTGATTGGATTTTTAGCACCCTTGCTCCATATCAATTCATTTAATGAGGCACCTATGGTTACATTCTTTACCTTTAGATTTTTTTTAACAAGTTCTCTTACAGCCTTTATTGCTCTTGGTGCCCTTCTCCATCTTGGCGCCATTGAAACATATTTTCTTAAATTTAATGTTAATATTTTTTCCTCTGCCATCTTCTTACACCTTTAATTTCTTTCTTCTCCAATGTCTTCGCATATGTGGATTTAATCTCCACCTATGTCCACGCTTTAATCCAAATTTTTTTAACACTGCAAATAATGGCGCAGATATATACTTTTTATGTGCGCTTGCCAACCTCAATTTTTTTGCTTTTGGTTTGTTCCTTGCCATATTCTCACTTTATAATTCTGAAACTTCTTTTACTCGAACTTACTTCTTTAAGTATTTGTTTTAATTCTTGATCATCAATTTTTTTCTTGAGCTGACCTGTTTGGGCTGCTTGTATGATTGCAAATTCAACCTGTTCGGCAATTTCTGGATGTGCAAATCTAACTCTTGAAAGTCTCTCCATCGCCTCACTTGTTAAGAATTTCCAAAGTAATGCCTTTTTCATCGCTTCCATTTGTTGTTTTTGGTATGCTTCTGCCAATTTTCTCTCTATATCTCGCTTATATTTCTCAATTTTTCTCCTTTCAATCTCTTCTAATTCTTCATCCATAAAATCACTTTAAAAGTGAGGCTGTCTTATCAAGAAATGATTTTCCCTTGGGCGTTAATTCTCTCCCGGCTTTCTTTCCCTTTGATTTTTGTACGAGACCAGCTTGTTCAAGTTGTTGTAATATTTTTCTTATGATATTTCCTGAACCTCTTGTGAATTTCTCTGGTTTATGTCCCCTTCTCTTTCTACAACCATATTTTGTCCTTAATCTACTTACACCAATCGGACCGTAAATGTAAAGCGTCCTTAAAATACTTGCTGCTCTCACGTACCACCAATCATCCCTACTTGGTGGTCTTTGTCTGCCATGACCTGTTTTCACGAATTTTGCCCACTCCGGTGGTTTTAATGCTTCTACTTTCTTTAGTTCATCCGCTACTTTTTCGATTAATTCATTTGCTTTAACATCAAAAACATTTGTCATGTTCCCGTTCTATTATTTTATATGATATTATTTAAATCTTTTTCCAAATGGATTTCTTGTTATTTTACCACATTTTAGACAAGTATACACTAACCTTTTTTTACCTCTTTTTAGTCTTACTCTTAATGTTAAGGACGGGATTAGTATTGAATTACAATTCTTACAGAACATCCTTTTTAACTCTTTAGGTATATGTATATTCGCTCGCATCGCAATTTTCCTGGCTAATAAAACATACCTTGCGCTTCTTTTTGGATTTATCTTTAAATTTTCTCTTGCTAATCTTAATAAAATGTTAATTCTTTCAAGTGCGATTTTTTCAATTAACCTTTTTTTAGATTTCATTTTATTAACTCATTCTAAAAGGACAATTTTAATGTCACACCCTAAAATTGATTTTAAACATTCAATCGTTTTTTCTTTGATTTCTATTTCTCCAGAAGCATCGAAATTCTTTCTTTCTTCGTTTAACTCTTCTAAACTACTGTTCTTAATCTTACTTAGATTACCATCTTTTGTCAATTTTGCTTTTATTATTTCTTCTGGATTCTTTAGATCTTTTATTATGTAGGCATTATCTCCTAGCATCCATAGTTCACCCATCTTCTCTCCATATTTAAACTTTAACCTACACTTACCACTCTTTCCAAATTTTTTTAGTTCATACATCGTGCTTATTTTGCTTGCAAAATCCTTTATGTCTGTTTTCACTTTTCTTATTTCATCATCAGTTATCTTACCTCTCCTATAGTTCTCTTTCAATGCATAAACGTAACTCGTAAATTCTAAGTATTCCCGTGGCAGGAGGTTTTTTTTCACTGCATTTCTTATAAATGACAAGTTTAATCTTTTACCACTAACTTTTATCCCAATTTTTTCAAGCATGTCTCTCAATTTCTCTTTGTAAAACATTTCTACTTCGAGAACTTCATCCTTCATTTTTTCTTTTCTTATCTTCTCAAATAATTCCTCAATTTTAATCGAGAATTCTGTTGCCCATCTAAAGTATTTTTCTAAATCTCTTGGATAAATATCTTTTATTTTGTTGTGTTCTATGTCTTTCCTTAATTTAATTATTTTATTGAGCCAATTTACATATTTTCTTTTAAGTAATTTTTTCTTTACAAAGTATCTTTCCAGAAGTAACGGTGTTTCATTTGGTGTGGAAGGTGAGATACCAATGAACATTAGTGCAGCTTGGGCTGGATTTAGCATCATATAATAAAGTTTTTCGCTTGCAATTTCTTTTAAACTACTGTCAATCGAATTTCTGAGTAATCTCCCACTTGAAATAAAACTTTCTATGGCTTCAGGTGTTGGTTTTATTTTACCCATTTTTAACAATATTTTCCATGGGACAAAAAGACCCTTATCATAAAAAGGTACACCATCTCTGAGTAAAGTAAATATAATCGGATTAGCATCTCTTACCATTTCCCAAAATTCTGTGAGTAGGTAGACTTGCACTATCATCCTTTCAGAAATTTCCTTTGAAATTTCAAATGTGATCTCTCTCAATTTTTGTTTTGCTTCAACTCTAGTCATTTCCTTCAAATCTGTGTCATCCATAATAACAGCAACGTCTATATCACTATCTTTTCTCTGTGTACCCCTAGACCACGAACCAAATAGAATAATACTTACCACATACTTTTCAAATTTTGAAATTAAATTCTTTCTAAATTTTTCAATATAAGATAAGAGTTTGATTAGTCCAATATCATAAAGTACTGTAGAATTGATGATGGAGTTAATTACTTGTGTTCTACCATCAATCGCGAGTCCCCACAACTCTGACAAACCAAGCAAATTAAATTTCTTTTTACCTTCCAAAAACTTAGTAATATCTTCTCTTAACTTCGGATAGTTAATATCATTGAATATGATGAGGAGCTTATCGCTTTCCTCTTTTAAGATAATGATTGATAAAATTCTATTACCAAATCTGTCCAAAACATCCTTAATTATAGATTTATACATATGATTGGTAAATACACTCTTAAGTTATTAAATTATTGTTAATCTGACTGTTGTTTTTGTATCTGCTTTATTTTTTCTGATAAGCTAGTTCTAAGCGACTTTATCATCTCTGGCCATTTTTCTGCTACTTTTTCCTTTTGTTTGAGCATTTTTGTACCTTCCTCAACTGCAATCTCTCCTTTTACACCCAAGCCATATATACTTGATATTTGATTAGCAAGTTCTAGCGGTGTTTTGCTTAACTGGGTTGTTATTTGTTGTATTTGTTTTGGTTTTCCCTTACCATACTCGATAATTCTTTGACTTGTTTCCTGTAGTCTCTTTACAACATCTGCAGCCTCATCGTAACTTCTCGGAAATCTATCCAACTCTTCTGTTGCACTGAGAATTGAGTTGTACAAACTCACCAAATCCTTTGTGTAATCTTCACCTTCTCTTTTTGCCATAGTAGCATCTATGTGTTTTAAATTTATAATAGTTACTGTTGGGTGAAGAAGTGAAATAAAAAGATAAAAGTGCCAGCGACGTTCTCAGCTTCCCCTCTTTCGAGAGTAAAACTGAGATCGTGCTCACGATTCACTTCTGTGTTCGAGATGGGAACAGGTCTTGCCGTGAGCCTATGGTCGCTGGCAGATTTTTATAATAAGAACTTATTTTTAAATTTTTTTATACCTATTCTTTTGATATTTCCAATAGTTTTGGAAGAAGCATTTCATCAAGTTTTTTTACACTTATATTTTTTAGGTCTTTATGTAACATTTCAGACCTGACATTCCAATTGAATCTTTTGTAAAAATTTTCTAGATCCTTTGCAATATCAATTTCTTTGTTTAAATTTCTTATGTAATCAGCTTCGCCGTATGGATATCCATCTTCACTTGTATATATCAAGCTAAGTAGGGAAGCATTGACAGGTTTATCTTGCCATCTTGCAATTTCTACATCAATCATCGTTCTTTTTAAAAAATGAATTATTTTACAAGATTCATCCCTCAGGTCAAAATCCCTGGGGATTTCAATTGTTTCTTCCATTATCTTGGGTTCTAGTAATGGGGTGAATTGTTTGTCAAATTCATCATAAGCCATTTTGTTATAATCTATGATGATTTTCTCCCTTGGTAACCCTGTGTATGTTCCTACGTGAGGCGCAGCAATAACTAAGTTTTTCATATTTATCACTATAAAGTAACTATTTTTAAACTTTTTCTTTCTAGAGAAAGAGCTTATCTGTACCCAAGATATTCATCTGATTTTTCTCTCCATTTTTTTGCTGGGAATCTTCTTTCATTTCTTTTGATTTTATCATGAACTACTTTGCTAAGATCGATGTCAAGAATATCTGAAAAGCTTAATGTATAAATTAATATATCTGCTATTTCATCCCTTATTCCCGCCATTAACTTTTTATATCTTTTTGCCTCTCTAGCACTTATACTATTTCTCCATTGAAATAGTTCCAGAAGCTCTGATGCTTCGATTGAGATCGATATCGCGAGATCTTTAGGGTTATGATACTTCAACCATCTTCTTTTGTCTCTAAAGTTTTTTACAATTTCTTTTAAATCTTCAATTGTGCTCTTAGAATCAGTAAAACTCATTTAATCACGCCTCTAACTTTCAATATTTCCCTGGTCCTACCTGTGATGATAGCCTTGTTTCTTAGTTCCCTGAGATTCTTTGAACCAGTGAGAAACATCGCAACCTTCAATTGATAGATAAGATCATCAATCAGATTGATCACATTATTGACATTCCCACCATAAGCTGCTTTGAGAAATGGTAGCGCAAGACCAGCCGCATCAGCACCTAATGAAATCGCCTTGGCTATTTCTAGACCATTTCTTATACCACCACTACAAATTACAATTTTATCCTTAATCACACTCTTGACTTCACATAGACTAACAACAGTTTCTATTCCCCATTCAGAGAAAACATCGGCTGTTTTTACACTCAAAAAATCTTTTCTTTTCTTTGCTCTTATCGCTTCAACCTTGATAAAATTCGTTCCACCACTCCCACCGATATCAAATCCAGAGACACCAGCGCGATCTAACTTCAATGCAGACTCTTTTGAGATTCCGGCCCCGCATTCTTTTGCAATCACTGGAACCCCAATTTCCTTTGTTAATTTTGAAAGATTTTGAAGCAAACCTTTTGAAACGATTTTACCTTCATTACATACAACTTCTTGTGGAAAATTTAAGTGAACAGCAAGCGCATCCGCCTTTATTGCATCAATAATTTTTGAGAAATTTTTAATATTATATTCACTAGCAACTTGCGATGCACCGATGTTTGAAATGATGAGCGCTCTGGGTGCTTTTTCTCTAACAATGCTAAATGTATCAGTTACTTCTGGATACTTTATCATTATTCTTTGGCTTCCAACACCCATACCAATGTTCTTTTTATCAGCTGCTTCTGCCAATATCTCATTTATCTTTTTAGCATAATTAAACCCTCCTGTCATTGCTGAAATGATGATTGGAGCAGAAAGTTTCTTGTTAAAAATTTTACAACTAGTGTCAATTTCATCAAAATTGATTTCAGGTGTAGAGTTATTAAAGAATATCACATCCTCAAATCCTGTTTTCTTTGTATAAGCAACATCTTCCCTTGCACAAATTTCCAATTGCTCCTTCTTCCTCCTCTCTATTTCCTTATCGAGCATTTTACTTCAGTTTTAAATAAATTGTGCATACTTATAAATATTATATTGTTGTCCTTAGACCAAATAACTCAGCAGCGTCTTTACTTAATGCAATTAGATTTTCTCTTTTATTTTTGATTTTATTCACATTGTCACACCTTAGTACCGTGGATATCATCTGTAACTCTTCTCTTATTGCCTTTGTGAAATTTAAGATTCCATTTTCCTTTGCCACACTTGCGGCGATGATCATTGCTCTTCCCATTGCAACGCCACTTGCGCCCATCATCATTGCTTTTGCTACATCAACCCCATTTGTGAATCCACCCGCAACTAAAACATCGAATTTAGGTTTAATTTTCTGGATGTGCTGAAGAATGATGATTGATGGCATATTCGTTTCTTCCATTATTAACCAAGGGCTCATACCTGTACCCCCACCATGTCCATCCACAGTGATGCACTCCAATGGAATATTCTCTTTTCTCTTTATATCATTACACAGTTCAATAAATTTTACAATGTCCCTACCAACAGATATCTTTATCCAGATTGGTACATCAAGCGCTGAGTATCGGATTAAAGTTTCTCTCAATGATTCTTCTGTTATATCACCTGGAAAGGAATGTCTTTGATACGTGTTATCCTGGTTCTCTACAACCAAGTACCCATATTTTTTGTACTTTTCAACATCTTCCTTTCTTTCAAATTTTATTTCACCGCCAAGGTTTTGTTTTGCACCTTGTCCAAATTTTAACTCGACTGCGTGTGCACCAAGCTCAACAGCTATTTCAGGAACTTTCATTTTTTGATCATGAAAATTTGCTTGCACTATGATTGCACCTTTATCTTTATAATTATCTAAGAAAGATTGGATCATTTTTTTAAGTCCTTCTTTGCCAAAAGTAGCTAATACATTTTCACCTATTACTCTTGGAATTCCAGCTAAAGCTGCGCCCTTTGATATCTCAACCGCAATATCACTCGCTACTTTTGTTGATCCAATCGCTGCCACAGCAATTGGCAATGAGCATTCAAAACTCCCAATTTTTACTTCTGTTTTAACATTATTAAAGAATTGCCCCTTACCAAATAATTCAGGAAGTATTTGTATTTCTTCTAGTCCTGGAATCCTCTTCTCAGCACCGAACTGATGTGTCCCAAACGGTTCAGGGAATAATGTTCTACCCGTTCTTGCTTTGTATCCTATTTCACACATTCCTTCTCTTGCACATGTACTACATATCCCACTCGTCGTTGCATGTTCAGCAAATGCAAGCTTTGTTTTTGTTGCTAGTTCAGCATTTAAATGTCTCCTCAAACCTTTAATTTGATTGTACACCTTTATCACCTCTTTTTAGCAAATTCCGTGGGATTTGAATAAATTCAAGACGATATCCTTTTCAATTATAAACTTAATCACTTCAAAAAATTTTAATATTTGTTACTGTTAAGATACAAAATGATACTTGCGGATTCGATGATAAGAGCATACATGGAAAGCGGCCTTATTAAGATAGAGCCAAGACCAAATGAACTACAACCAGCCTCAATTGACTTAAGACTTGGAAAAATCTTTGAATTGGAAAGTGTTAAGTATCCGAATTTGGAAAATTTGGTTAAAAACAATGACAATGGATTCTCGGAATACGTAAAAGCAATTGATAAACTTGAAGAAAAGATCGAAATAAAATACCGAGAATTACCTTTTGAATCCGATGATAGCATTTTGCTAAGAAAAGGAAAACTATATTTCTTTGAAACACTTGAAAGGCTATGTATAAGCGATAAAGTTGATGAGATATTTCTTGCTTCGAAAAGTAGTTTAGCAAGGCTCTTAGTTGATTTAATTCCATTGGGTAAGGAAGTAATGTACAAGGAAAAAACTCCATTTTCAGGAAAGATTTTTGGTAATTTAATATCGAGGGTATTTGATATCAAACTTTATAAAAATCAAAAAATAATGCAATGTATTTTTATTGAAGGTTCACCAACCCATATCTCTGAAATTCATGTTGGGGATGGATTTTTAAAACCAGTGGATGGTGGGACGATTGATGTGAGGCACTTAGATAATGAAATATATGAAAAGTTAAAAGATGATCACATTTTACTTCACCACTTTACGCCTGGAAACGAATTTTTTCTGGCAATATCGAATGAGGATGTTGATTTTTCCTCAGCAGAAAATGCCGGTATCATCTTGCCTTATCATTCAATGAAAAGAACTTGCATTGCACCATTTATCGATCCAGGTTATAAAGGAAAAATCACTTTGACGTTGATTGGTGGAGCTATTCCAAAAATTATAAAAAAAGGTGATGGAATAGCTGACATGCTCGTACATAAAATGAAAGGAAAAGTGCTCAGGCCATACGGACATCAAGAACTCGGCTCAAAGTATCAAGGAATAACAGAAATCAATGGAATCAGGGCTAAATCGATGACAGGTAATTAAGGATGGCAAGTGTAATGAATATGCTTTCTTCTGTTCTTATTGTCTTTGTTTTTTGGAACTCAACCGTATTTATGATAACGTCCAACTTTTTTATTTCATCCTCGTTTAAAAGTTCAAATATCCCACGGTAGGCAGAGCCAAATATGACAATAACCTTTTTTCCTTTTAGAATCTCTTTCAGTTTCTCTTCTGCTGAAGAAATTTTTTCTCCCTTTCTTGATGTACCAATCAAAAAATAATTTTCTTGTTTCAATTTTTCTATCAAAGACCCAAGCTTTTTCTTGTAAAAATAAACATCAAAACCCCAGTAATATGGAATTTGATTTTTTTCAATTACTTCACCAACCATATTTTTCCAATCGACTCTTAAATTTACGAATTCACCAACCTTCATTTTTCTGTTCACAATTACTTTTGTTTTTCCAATATCTACGACTGATCTCTTACTATTTCTCTTGATTACTCTTCCCATTATAAATTCAGGATTCTCATCTTTAGCTGGGTGGGATGGAATCTGTAATGGTGGTAAAACTCCAACATATTTCATCCTTTCTTTTATTGGAAAATATTTTTTGAGATGTGGCGGGAGTGCAGCGTATTTCAATACATCTTCCAGCAATTCTCCAAGCCACATTGAGTTGAATAATGGATCCTCGTCATAAAATATCCAAATTTTATCTATGCCAAAGATGGATGCAGCCCTTGCAATTAAACCAATTTTGTGTGTTCTGATAAGTAGATTCCTTTCTTCTGCTGTGAATGTTGATGGTATCGCTATCTCCATTTTCTAGATAAGTAATTAGTTACTTATAATTTTGCTTATCATAATCATCTACAATATTTTTATCCCAGAACCAGATATTTTACCGACACGTAATAGGATGACTGCAACTGTCCTACAAAATCTCTTTTCGATTTCCCAAACATTTGCTTTTTCACTTCTTGAAGTCATTCACTCAAACTCATCTTGTACTGAGCCTCGTTAAAGCACATGTTAGGAAAAATTTATATAAAAAAGAAACAGATGTAAATATAGTGATAATATAGTAACAGACAAGGCGTTTACATTTGGATTAACTCTTCTTGTAATTCTATCCATATTATTAACTGGTGTTAAAGCAGATGTGCTTTGTTCTTACGTTGGACCTGATTTGTCCGAAGATTTACTTCAGCTGAGCAATTTTAGTGTCATAGGTCCGGCCAATCCCAAGGTTGGAGATCAGCTCAGGGTCGAATTCACTTTAAAAAATCAAGGTGATGAATCGATAAATTTTACAGATAAAGGTGTTTTTGCTGCTGTGCGCGTCAGGTATTATGAAAACAAGGATTTCGGCTTCATATTTACAAACAAGACCCTCAGTATGAAGGATGTCATTAATTTTGGGGGCAATATAACGATAGATAAGAATGGTTCCTGGAAAATTTGGCCTTCCTATGAAATTTTTTTGGCCAATGGTTCAAAAAAACAAGGTCCGTATTTCTGGCACTTATGTAATTTAGTGATTTGTCCAAATTACTGCGAGAATAGTGTGAGATATTATAATGGTTATGTTTCTCAGGATGGCTCATGTGGCTACTTACAAGAGAACTGCTCATATGGTTGTAATGTCGAGGGAACAGAATGTTTAAATGTGAGTAGAATAGAAATAATAATTCAACCTATTGTTTATTCTTATCAATTTAACGAAATTACTTGTAAAATCATCACAATAATTGGATGGAAAACCAACATTGAAGGAAACGGAACGATGTTTTACAGAGAATTTGGTTCATCTCAACAATTAAATACATCCACTAGAAAAATCGTCCGAACAAATTATACAGAATATATTGCAGAACTTGCGCTGGAACCAAATAAAACTTACTATTACTACACCAGAACTTGCGGTCCGGACGACTGTGTTGTATCACCATCTCAAGTGCTAACGACTCCAAACTATTTCGAGCAAGACATGATAACCGTGAATGTAACCACTTCAACAGCAAATGTTTCTTGGGTAACAACATGGAGAGGAATATCTTTTCTTTATGCAAATTATACATTATACATCGTTCCAACAACATATGCACATTTTGAACATCCTCCTTGGAGTGAGTCTAGCAACTCAACCTTCACCCATCGCCACACAGCGACAATTACAGGATTGGAAGACGGAAGAAATTATACTTTTTACATAAAAAGTTGTATGGCATGTGGATTTTGCAAAGAGAGCGAAAGGTATACTCTCGCGACATTAGAAAGACCGTTTCCAGAAATTTTAAATATGAATGTGGAACCATATCACACCAACTTGAGTTTATCTTGGCGCACTACTCAGAATTTAAACACAACAGTATACTTGATAGAGAAAGTATATAGTAACAGATCTTACATATTCTGGAGAAACATAACAAATTCAAGTTTTGATGTGTACCACTCCGCTGCATTTGCCAACTTATCACCTGGTGTAGAATACGCCTTTGCAATAAAGCACTGTTCACGAATTAAATGTGGAACAAATATTTTTTATTTCAACACGACAAGTTGCTTTGATGGGATGAGAAACGGTGGAGAATATGACATAGATTGTGGTGGTCCTTGTGAAATCGGATGCGATGCTTGTAACACTCCAATATTACCATCAAGATTTGATTGGCGCAACTGGAAAGGTAAAAATTGGCTAACTCCTGTAAAGGATCAAGCTGCTTGTGGCTCTTGTTGGGCAATGGCCACTATCGGAGCCATAGAAGCCAAATATAAAATAGGACAAAATAATGCTAATTTAAATCCAGATTTGTCAGAACAATATGCGGTTTCTGATTGTGGAATAATAGGCAGTTGTAATGGTGGTAATCCATTCCATATTCTTAATTATATGAAAAATAACATAGGGATAGTAGATGAGACTTGTTTTCCATATCAGTCACAAAGATGTTGTTGGAGTAATGGAAGTTGTACCCTTGCATGTACTCATGAAGGGGGATGTGCCAATCCAGGTGATTGTAGCAACCTGTGTTCAAGACCGCAACGTTGGAAGATATTGGATTTTCATGAAATTACATACTTCGTGAATGGTGCTCTTCAAGTAGATGAAGTTAAAAGAGCAATAATTTGTCATGGGCCTATAATAGCATGTGACTGTGGGCATTGTATTGTTCTCGTCGGCTGGAATGTTGGTAACTGGATATTTAAGAATAGCTGGGGAGTAAGTTGGGGAAATGGAGGTTATGGTGAAGCACCAATCCAAGGTTATGAATGTAGTATATGGGAATATGTGGCTTATGTAGAGAGTGTGGTGAGGAGTTAAAATGAAAACAAAAATAAGTGTGATGGTATTTTTAGTTGCTCTTTTAGCAATCGCTCTTCCTAATTTAGTCTTCGCACTTAAGAATCCAGCAGAAGTTTATTGCAGCGCACTTGGTTATGAATATGTAGTAGAAAGTACTCCAGAAGGTGAGTTAGGTATTTGTAAACTTCAAAACGGCCAAGAAGTAGATGCATGGCAATTCTTGAGAGGAGAGGTTGCTCAAGAGTCCAGTTATTGTTCGAAACAAGGATATCAAATTAAAACAATAAGCGATTGGGACAAGTGTGTGAGATTGTTAAGTCAAGAATGTGCGGTATGTGTCCTTGATGATGGAGAGGAAGTAGAGGTCACTAGACTTATGGGACTGCATTTTGAAGAAACAATCTGTGGAGATGGAACCTGCGGTGTTCCAGAGAATTTTAGTTCATGTCCAAAAGATTGTCCATCTGGATCTCTCGATGGGTATTGTGATAAAATGAAAGATAACATATGCGATCCCGATTGTAGAAAAGCAGAGGACCCAGATTGTGAGGAAGTAACTTCAAGTTTTTACATAGCCGTTGGGATAGTTTTAATTTTAGTGATTGGTTTAATAGCATCATTCCTTTTAAAACAAAGAAAGAGAAAAAAATCAATATGACTTTCTTGGCTTCAGAAAATTAAATAAAGTCACAAACAAACATTAACCAACTACAACAGAAAAATATTAAATTGGACTATGTCTATTATGGAACCATTGAAAGCAGGATTGACCATGGAGCTAGTTAATTTAGAAAAACGAGATTTAATGTCATTCTTTTTGATTGCCTTTGGTTGGTCATGGATTTTCTGGTTACTGGAAATTCTATGGGACATTCATTTATTCGTGGCCCCCTTTGGCCCATTTGTTGCTGCCTTTCTTCTCACTTACTTGAATGAAGGAAAGGATGGAGTAATAACGCTCTTAAAAAGAGGCCTGGATTTTAATTTTAAGAAAATCTGGCTTGTTCCCATATTTTTCCTAATGCCGATGATTGTAGGACTTTCTCTTTTATTAGCTATTCTTACTGGCGAGCCAGCACCTGAAATTACATTTTTATCTCAACCGTGGGTTATAATACCAGCATTCCTTTACATCCTATTCCTTGGCGGTCCAGTGGCAGAAGAATTTGGTTGGAGAGGATATGCTCTTGACAGATTGCAAGCACGTTACAATGCACTTGTTTCTAGTGTATTACTTGGGATCATATGGGGGTTATGGCACATTCCATTATTCTTTATGAAAAATCAGGAAATGTATCGCAATGTGCCCATCTTGGGATTTATACTTGGTACGGTCTTCCTCTCTATATTTTTTACATGGATATATAACAATACGAATAAAAGCATATTGGCGGTTTTGCTTTTCCATACTATGGGTAATTTATCACACTTTATTTTCCCAACTGTTTCAACAACTTAGGGTGGACTTTATTCACTTATATTAAATGTAGTCGGAGTGGTGTTCATCTTGATAATATGGGGACCCAAAAGAATGGTTCGCGGAACGGATTAAAATCTATCAAAGTTTACTTTCCCAATTCAACATAACGTCATACACGCATTGACAGAATATCAAAAGAAAAATTTTTATATAATCACTCATCTTAATTGCATGATGGAAGGTACATTAACCGTTGGTGCTGTTATATTCGATGGAGATAAAGTACTTCTAGTTAAGCATAAAGAGGGTGCAGCACACATTACAGGTACGTATGGATTTCCAGCGGGTAGGGTAAACGATGGGGAAGAAATAAGGGACACATTGATAAGAGAAGTGAAAGAGGAAACTGGTTTTTATGTTCAACCAATAAGATTGATCAATAAGGTTTGGTTTGCAGAAATAAATAGGAAATCTGGCAAGAAGGAGTATTTTGGATTGATTTTGTATTTATGTAGGATTGTGAGTGGTGAATTATCAGAAGGCGATGAAACAAAACCAGAGTGGGTTGAAATCTCAAAGTTGGATGAATTAAATTTCGTTGAACCGCACACGAAAGACGTAATATTAAGGATCTATAATTCTGAATTGTAGTTTTGTAAATAATTGCACCTACCAATCCTCTGATAGCGCGCAGATACAATCACAGGTCTTCCTGCTTGATGCTCGATTACAACAAAAGTTTCATGTGGTCGATTATCAGGGTAGTCTGGTATTTTCTTTATGAAAATAATCCTATTGTTTTTGTAGTCTTCATGTACTCTTTCTTTATCAACAAAATCTGGAGAAGTTACGGTATCAACAATGTGCTCTAATTTTACTCCGTGCTTCTTTGCATGTGGTAAGATTTCAGGTGCAAGGCTCATTTTACTACTTTTAAGTAATAAATTTTTATATTTAAATCTTTCTGTTCCATAAGTCACTTTGATTTGTCTGCTTTGCATACTAGAAGGAGTGCAGATTATTCTATCACTTGCATTTCTATGTTTACGTCCTTAGGGATTGGTATCCTCATGATCAATCTTACTGCTCTTTCATCCATCCCCAAGTCTATGACCCTTTTGTGAATTCTCATTTCCCACTTTTCATATGTTTCTCTTCCAGATCCACATGGAGATTTCCTGGTAAAAATCTTCAATCTTTTAGTAGGTAAAGGAATAGGTCCTTTGATGTCTACACCAGTTTTATTTGCAATCTCTTTGATTTGATTGCAAATCTCGTCCAGTTTTTTTGGATCGACTGAGCTTAACTTTATTCTTGCTTTTGCCATCTCAAATTCCTAAAATAAACTCTTATTAAAACTTTTTGTTTCAAAATAAATAAAAAATAAATCACCTTTTGACCACGTCAATGCAGATTCCTGCACCAATCGTCATTCCCATGTCTCTTATTGCAAACGTTGCCATTTGTGGTATTTCATCTTTCTTCTCGATTACAAGTGGCTTTGTTGGTTCAATTACTACGATTGCTGCATCACCTGTTTTTAAGAAATCTGGATTTTCTTTTATTGTCGCACCAGTTTTTGGATCTAACTGCTTCAATAATTTCTTGAATTTGCATGCAACTTGAGCTGTGTGGCAGTGGAATACAGGTGTGTATCCTACTGTAATTACAGTTGGATGGTTTATTACGATAATTTGAGCAGTAAATTCCTTTGCAACAGTTGGAGGTTTATCTGGATGACCAATGACATCTCCTCTTTTGATTTGCTCCTTCGTGACGCCTCTCAAGTTAAATCCAACATTATCACCAGGTAATGCCTCTGGTATCTGTTCATGGTGCATTTCTATGCTCTTTACCTCTGCTTCTATGTGAGCTGGCTCAATTATTACTCTGTCATTGACTTTTAGAACACCAGTTTCTACCCTACCAACAGGCACGGTACCTACTCCAGTAATTGAATACACATCTTGTATCGGTAATCTTAATGGCAGATTTACTGGTTTCTCTGGAACTTCAAAGTAATCTAATGCCTGAATTAATGTTGGTCCTTTATACCAAGGCATATTTTCGCTTGGCTTTACTAAATTTTCACCCTTCAAAGCACTGATTGGTACGAATCTCACCTTTTCCATGTTGAATCCTACGCCTTTAAGTAACTTCTCCACGTCCGCCTTAACTTCATTGTATCGCTTTTCATCGTAGTTTATGATGTCCATTTTGTTTAGCGCAATTAACAATTGTTTTATCCCAAGTACTTTTGCTAGATATGCGTGCTCCCTCGTTTGTTGCATCACTCCATCTTTCACATCAACTACAAGTACTGCTGCATCTGCTTGGCTTGCTCCTGTAATCATGTTCTTTACGAAGTCCCTGTGTCCTGGCGCATCAATAACTGTGAAATAGTACTTGTCTGTTTCAAACCTCTTGTGCATTAAGTCGATTGTCATTCCTTTTGTTCTCTCTTCCTTGCTAACATCCATGAGGAATGCCCACTCAAAAGTGGGTTTACCTAACTCAGCAATTTCTTTCTTTACCTTTTCAAGCTCCTGTGGTGATATTACTCCTGTCTCATAGAATAGTCTACCGATGCAAGTTGATTTACCGTGGTCTACATGTCCAATAAATACTAAATTTAAGTGAGGCTTCTTTGTAGCCATTATTTCACACCCCTTTCATTTTATCAGCATAAAACTTAAAATTTAAATTTTTCCTTTATTCGATTCCCTTTCTTTCTTTAATCTTCTTTATTACTTCTTCTTGCATTTCCATTGGCAATCTTTCAAATTTACTATCTATCAAAAACCAAGCTCCCCTACCTTCAGTTTCACTTCTAACTTCATTCGTGAATCCAAACATGTTCGCAACAGGTAATTTTGCCTTTATTATTGCGTGATCACCTTCTTGTTGCATGTCTATGAGCTGACCTCTGCGCGATTGAATCAATCTTGAAATGTTACCAATATATTTTGCTGGAACATCGATTCTTATTGTTTGGACTGGTTCAAATAGCAATGGATTTGCTTGTAAAAATGCATCTTTGATTGCTTGTCTAACCGCAGGTATTACTTGCGCAGGACCACGGTGAATTGCGTCTTCATGAAGCACACAATCCACGAGTTTTACCTTCACACCAATCACAGGTTCCTTTGCAATTGGACCATTCTTCATTATTTCTTCAAAGGCATTCAGTGCCATTTCCATTATTTCCCCGATGTGTACGATTCCCCTCGTAGCATCTACGAATATATTATGATTGTATATGTCCTTGACTCTTCTTGCCTCTTCTCTGTCCATACCAGCATCAACGAGTTTTTGTATGATTACATCATCTTTCTTCTTTATTTTTCCTTCAGGTACCTCATTATTAACGAGCGCCTCATAGACACTTTTTTCCAGTGGCTCTACAGTGATGTAAAATTTGTTGTGTCGATTTGGAGATTTTCCTTCAATCACAGGACTTAAATCCTTGACGGTTTCACGATAAACAACGATTGGCTGTGAGCTCACGATTTCGATGCCCCTTTCTCTTGTGATGAAGTATTCAACAATTTCGAGATGGAGCTCACCCAAACCTGAAACTAAGTTTTCACCAGTTTCCTCATTTATCTCAACTTTTAGTGTTGGATCTTCTATTGCTAGATCATTTAATACTTGTATTAATTTTGGTAAATCCTTTGGATTCTTTGCCTCAACTGCCTTTGTGACAACAGGCTCGAATATGTGGCGTATACTTTCGAATGGTGTAATAGGTTCTCTTGAAACTGTTTCCCCAGACATCGCACCTTTTAACCCAATCACACCAATAATGTTACCAGCAGGAACCTCATCAACAGGAAATCTTTGATGTCCCTTCCAAATCAATATTTGTTGTACTTTTTGTGTGCTTTGTGCTCTGTTTAAATAAACATCTTCCCCTCTTTTTATCGTTCCGGAAAAAATCCTACCAACAGCAATTTCACCTGCTTGTGGATCCACAATTACTTTTGATACACAAAAAACCAATGGGCCATTTGGATCGCAATTTAATAGTGCCTTTCCAACATCAGTATTCAAATCACCTCTCCAAATGATAGGTATCCTGTACTTCTGTGCTTCAACAGGTGAGACAAGATGTTTGATGATCATATCGAGCAGAATCTTATGGAGTGGTGCTTTCTTTGCGAGTTCTTCGACCGCTTCTGGTCCAGCATTATACGCCTCAACCACATCCCTGAAAGTTATTCCTGTTTTTTGCATATAAGGATATGAAAGCGCCCACTTGTGTAATGAACAGCCAAAGGCAACATTACCCTCTTGTACTCTAATTTGCCATTTTTCCTTAAATTCCTTTGGTGCTAGTTGGAATATTAAATTATTGACCTCATCTATTGTTTTTACTAAGCGTTGTTGTATCTGCTCAGGTGGAAGTCTGAGTTCCTTTATTAGTCGATCTACTTTATTAAAATAAAGAACAGGTTTTACACCTTCTCTAAGTGCTTGTCTCAAAACTGTTTCTGTCTGTGGCATCACACCTTCAACCGCATCAACAACAAGTAGGCCACCATCCATAATTCTAACAGCCCTCGTTACATGGCCACCAAAATCCACGTGTCCAGGTGTATCAACAAGATTTATTAAGTATTCTTTTCCTTCGTATTCATGCACCATGCTCGCATCAGCACTTTTTACAGTCATTTGTCTTTCTTGCTCAACAGCGACATAGTCCAAAGCCAATTTCTTTCCAGCAACTTCCCAAGAGAGCATACCTGCACCAGCCAATAAACTATCACAAGTCGTTGTCTTACCATGATCAACATGCGCAATCGTGCCAATATCTCTAATCTGATCTCTAAACTTAACTAATCGCATTACCTTATCGATCATACTTTCCTTTTCAACCATATTCCCACTTACCCTTAATCATTCTCTCTTTAAATTTTTCTACCAAACTTTAAAAATCTCTATTCTTTATATATTTTTCTATTTTCGGTTCTGTTAACTTAATGTTGATGCCTTAAACATTAAAAATCTTCATTTTATCACCGATATTTATGCAGAATCAACAGCTCGGAATTTTGTCGCTTTTTGTATCATAAATTTCCAATTCTCAACTTCAATATTTACTCCAGTAACTTTAGGCGTCCTGAACAAAGTGAAAGCCCGCACGGCGTGGCAAAATTTCTTTCAGAAATTTTGAGTTCAGAATTCGGCACAAGTTATTTAAATTGATACAATTTTAATCATATCATCAATATGGTGGATTGCATATTTTGTAAAATTGTGAATGGACAAATTGATTCTGCAAAAATTTGGGAAGACAAGGATTTTTTGGCAATTTTAGACATAATGCCAAATACTAAAGGTATGACGCTTGTTTTAACAAAGAAACATTATGACTCTTATGTTTTTGACATGCCCGAAGAAGTATATAAAAAATTAATGTCTGCGTCAAAAAAAGTTGCAAAAATTCTTGAAAAAGGATTGAATGTAACACGAGTAGCAATGGTCATGGAGGGAATGGGAATAAACCATGCCCACATCAAATTATACCCCCTTCATGGAGTAACAGAGAAATTTAAAGAAATGTGGGCTAAAGAAAAAGTTTTTTTTGAAAAATATGAAGGTTACATTAGCACGCAAACAGGTGAAAAAGCAGATATGAATGAATTGAAAAAATTGGCAGAAGAAATTAAGCAGAATCAATAGTTCGAATTCTGAATTACATCTAACAACTATTAAGCGAGATTTTATATGATTCATTTCAATAATAAAACCATATGGCAAATGATAGTAAAATTTATTCTCCAGAAGAGAAATATAAACTGATTGGCAAGCTAATTGAGGAAGTAAAACTTAGAAGATATTCCTATCAAATAGGCAAGTCATATATTTCCATGGCGAAAGACTTTCTGTCTTCAGGCAAAACACCAAGAGAGTTTCTGCTATCCTACACAACCAAAAGCAAACCAACAATGAGATCCGCTCATTTTGCTTTGAAGTTTTTTCATGAAAACGTACTAAACACCGGATTTGAGGAGAAACTTCCACTTGCGAGAAAGTCGCTGAAACTGCCCTTAATTTTGAGCAAAGAGATCTTGAAAAATTATGTTAGGACTACCTCGAAGCAGCTGCTTGGCGCTCGGTTTCTATTTTCTTTGAAATTGCAAAACTCTTTGAATCATTGTTACTTGCTAGAATCAGTTCTTCTGTTAATGCGTCCACAATTTTAATCCTAGAGGTTGATGCCTTTTGAAATGCACCTTGGACAAGTGCTCTCAAGGCTAGATCAACTCTCCTCTGGGGAGCACAATCAACTGCCTTTGGCGCTCTTATACCAGCATATTCTATCACCGTAATTTCTTCTCTTGGTGCAGAATTTTCAATCGCCCTTACTAATACCTCAATTGGATTTTTTCCTGTTTTTTTCTCAATGTTTTCAAAAACACTTTTTGCAATTTTATAACCTAAATAATATTTACCAACATTCCTACCAGAGGTTCTCCAGTGTTTTTTTCCCTTATGTCCAGAAATTGTGATTTTGTTTATAAATCTTTCAACAATATTTTCCTTAGATTTCCAAAATCTTTTCTTTTCATATCTTCCATGCGATTTTGGTATGAGCACCTCTTTCAAATTTATGTAAGCTGCGAGACCAGGATCATTCACCTTGATTCCAGAAACACTCCACTTGTTAAAAATTTTTATTTCCATTTTACCTCATCGGTTTTTCTTTCCTTCCAGCTAAAATTTCAGAGAGCGCAACACCATTCACTTTCACAACCCTAAATTTGACACCAGGCAAATCACCTCTTGCACCTTTTTGCGCTCCCCCCACCCTCTCAATCACCACTTCATTGTGTTCATCAATTATTTTCAATGCCCCCATGCCAGGCATGAATGCAGTCACCACTTTACCATTTTTTATCAATTGAACTTTACAGCACTTCCTGAATCCTGAGTTTGGTTTTCTCGGTTCCACTTGACATTTCTCAAGCACAATCCCTCTTGCTTGCGGTGCACCTTCAAGTGGATCAAATTTTTTCCAAATACCATAAAAATAGCTCTTAGATCTCTTTTTATTTAATTTATACTTATCTCTAATCATTCTCAATCTTCTGGCAGCAACGAGACCTCTTGGCTTGTCTCCCAATTTAATCACGTTAACACAATATCTGAAATTCCAAAATATTTTTGGACTAAACTCTTAGCTTTTTTTAATTTTATTTTTGTGAGTGTCTTATTTTTAACAGTGCTCAGATATATAATCTTTTTCCCGTCACTTTTTTCAGATAAATAGATGTTTTTTACTTCGATTGGCCTGAAAATGTTTGATGTGAACACAAGTGGATCGGGGGAGAATTCTATCACTTCAACCCTTTTGTTTATCATCTTTTCCAAATTCTTTATGTTTTGTCCATTCTTGCCAATAGCTAAACCAGCATCTCCTTCCTTAACAACAAAAATCAAAGAATCTGTGTTTATGATACAATCTTTCACCGTAGCACCAGTAAGTGTTTCAAAAAGAGACATGTATCGAATGCACTCTGTATCAAGCTTTATCTTCACTCTTTTCACCTTTGATTATTGCGATTACACTGATTGAAAATGGTTTTTTGCAAAGTATTCCTAGCTCCATATTTGTACCATTGAACTCCTCAAATTCACAGTTATTTATTCTTGCAAGATCAATTATTTCGTCTTTTACATTTTGCATGCAATTATTTGCAAATATAATTTTTTTTACAATTCCTTTTTTCAGTGCTTCCATCGATTTCTCTTTACCAATGATCAATTCTTTGCTTTCAAGCGCCTTTTTTATCTCATCACTTATTGGCATAAAATCACTTCTCTGGCTTGACCACCAATTTTAATATTCCAGTGCCAATCGGCACGGGTTGATTTATCATCACATTTTCAACGACGCTTCTTAAGTCATCTATCTCAAGATGACAAGAAGCATCAAACAGGTGTTTTAATGGAACTTCGAAGCTTGCTCTGGCTAAAACACTAAGTTTTTCTCCAGTGATACCATACCTACTGATTCCCTTTATTACACCTGTATTTGTCATGGTATCAGCGATTAACATGATGTGTCTTATATCAACATCAAGCCCCTGTTCTTTCAACGTACTTAGTGCTTCATTTATTATCGCATTTCTTGCTGCTTCTATACCCAAAACACGCTGTACTTCATGTATATCATTTGTTATTGTTCTCGTATAATCAACTTCTTCCATTTTTATTACTTCCTTTAAGTTTGAACCAGCAGTTTTTATTATCCATTCATTACCTTTTTGGACTGGAAGAACTTGTGAGATTCCAGGTATCCCCCTAATGTGTATCTCCCTTATCTTGGATCTCAAACGGTATAATTCCCTTACGTCCACCTTCTTTGATGGTTTGATGATTATTTTTTTCTCTCTTATTGATACATTATGTTTCTTTAATACTTTTTTCAACGATTCCAGAACTTCATCTTTCTTTACACCATACATCTTCACTTTCTTTGTGTTTATTTCAACTTCAATTCTTAAATTCACCAAATCAATACTCACTTCATTAACGATATCTTCCAATTTTATCTCCAATATTCTCGATGCAATCTTCCTAACAATACTTTCATTATTAGCATATTTTTGATTCAGGTATATCGTCATCGTTGGTGTAGATGGCGTCCTTCTGGCATCGAATATTTCAATCAATCTTGGTAAACCGAGTGTGACATTCATCTCGGTGACTCCAGCAAAGTGCTTTGTCTTCATTGTCATCTGTGTACCTGGTTCTCCGATGGATTGTGCAGATATTACACCTATTGCTTCTCCTGGTTGTAATTTTGCTTCTTCAATTCTCTTCCTTAATTCTTCGATTACTTTTTCCTTTTGCTCTTTGGTCAATTTTTTTTCTTCACTTATTCTATCCAGTTCTGAAATTATCTTCAAGTTCATTTTTTAATCTCCCTACTCAAAACATCATTTAAAATACTATCTACATTGATTTGACCATAATCTGTCTTTGTGACATCAATTCCATCCTCACCGAACTGGAATTGAATTATTTTGTCGTATGCATCCCTGACCGTGCCATCATAACAAATCTTCAAATCTTGAAGTGCATTTATCAATCTCCTTTGCATGTACCCTGATTTTGGTGTTCTCATGCTTGTATCCATCACGGAATCTCTCCCTGTGATTGCGTGGAAGAAAAATTCAAATGGGTCAAGTCCACCTTTATAACCATGTCTCACGAATCCCCTGCACCTTGGTGTTATATCATTTTTCTTAAAATGAGGCAATGTTCTTCTCGTGTATCCTTTATTTATTCGACTTCCCCTTAATGCCTGTTGTCCAACACACGCCGAGATTAAGGCAAGATTTAATAAGCTTCCCTTAGCTCCAGATGTCGCCATGATGATCGTGGAATTATCCTTACTTGCATGTCTTTCAACGATTTTACCTGTAATATTTCTACCTTTATTTAGAATTTCTATTATCTTAAACTCAAGCGTTTCTTCGACTGTTCTTCCAGGATATGCTTGAAGTTTTTTCGCCTCGTATTTTTTAATTAGTTCTCGCACTTTTTCTTCTGATTTATTCAGAATGAATTTTATTTTCTCAAATGCTCTTGGTGGTAAGTCAGTATCTGTTGGTAAAATTGAAAAACCGATGATTTTTAAATAACTTATACCTAAGAGAGAGCATTTATATATGAAGTCACTAGCAAATGAATTTCCATATTCCTGAATTATTTTTTGAAGCATTTCCCCATCTTCTGCACCAATGGAATTGGAATCAATGACACCAGAAATCAATTTACCATTTACGACTTTTACATAATTGTCGTGGGGGCATTTCTCTTCCTTACATTTAGCACATTTCAAGCAAGTTCGTGTTTTTCCAACATAATTAAAATCATCTGGTAATAATAGACTGAATATTTCTTTGCCACTGAGTGAATCTTTCTCAATTTCCTTTTCTATTCCAACTTGTGAGAGAAGCGTGAAAACGTCTTCTCTACTTAAAACTGTATCTTTTTTTGTAAGTAAGAAGCAACCTGTGATATGATCTTGTTTGCAGCCGATCAAAGGTAATCCATATCTTGGTGTCACAATTTGATTTTGTACCTCCATCAATATCTCAGCTTCTGCTCTTGCTTCCTCTGTTTGTGGAACATGTAGATTCATTTCGTCTCCATCAAAATCAGCACCATAAGGAACAGTAGTGCACAAATTTATCCTAAATGTTCTATATGGTAATATCTTTGCTCGATGCGCCATCATTGACATTTTATGTAGTGATGGCTGCCTATTAAATATCACGATGTCATTATCCATCAAGTGTCTTTCGACGATGTAACCATAAGTCAATTCATCTATTATTTGTTTTTTTGTTTCGTCTGTAATCCTTTTTCTTTTCCCTTCAGGCGTAATTACATAATTCGCACCCGGATGCTCATTTGGTCCTCTCTTTATGAATTCTTTTAACCAGTCTATGTTCCATTCATTTACTCTCTCTGGTATTGTAAGTTCCTTTGCAATATCAATTGGAATGCCAACTTCATCTATTTTTATCCTTGCGTCGGGGGATATTACAGTTCTTGCAGAGAAATTCACCCTTTTACCTGCCAAATTCCTCCTGAATCTACCTTCCTTACTCCTTATTCTTTGAGCTAGCGTTTTTAATGGTCTACCTGATCTATGCCTTGCTGGAGGTATCTGTGAAACATTGTTTGTAAAAAATGTTGTGATGTGATACTGCAACAAATCCCAAAGGTCCTCAATGATTATCTCTGGTGCCCCAGCATTTAAATTCTCGAACAACCTTTGATTTGTTCTTATAATGTCACCAAGTTTGTGTGTCAAGTCATCTTCACTTCTTTGTCCGCTTTCCAATGTAATGCTTGGTCTAACAGTTACAGGTGGAACAGGAAGCAATGTTAGGACCATCCATTCAGGTCTTCCTGCTTGTGGATCCAAACCAAGCAGCTCAGAATGCTCATCTGGAATTTTTTCAAGTCTTTCCCTTATATCAATTGGTGTAAGTTTAGTTTCACCTTCGATGAAAGTTAGCGGTTTTTCATATCTTATCTTCTTTTTCTTAGCATCACAGTGCGGGCAAACCTTTGCATTTTTTGCTTTCTGAGAAATTAGTTTAATTACATTCCACTTTGCAAGTTCTCCTTTTGTTTTCTTTATTTTATCGAGTCTCTTTTTCCATTTCTCAATTTCTTTCTCTTCGAGCAAAATTTTACCACAATCACTACAAGTGCACCTCAAGAAATCATAAATCCATGGAATATATTTAATGTGTATAACTGGTCTTGCCAATTCAATGTAACCAAAATGCCCTGGACATTCCTTTACCCTCCCACCACAGGTCCTACACCTCAAACCAGGATCAACAACACCCATTCTTAAATCCATCAAACCTCCTTCAATTGGGTAACCATCCGCATCGTAAAGATCTGGAGTAATTATCTTCACAACACCCATCTTTCTAATTATTGCTGGTGAAAGAATCCTAAATTCAATCGCATCAATCTTTTCCTTTATTACTTGTGCCATTTGACACACCTATTTAAACCTCACAATCAATTTTGGATAAATACACAAGCTTTTCAGTTCATCTAACAGCAATTTGAATGCATAACTCATTTCGATGAAAACAATTGGAGCATCTTCACCACAAACAGGACATCTTCCTTTGTCTCGGTACTTATTGTAGATTGCGACTAAGCCACATTTCTTACAGATTGGTACAACCGTCTTATCAGAATCAAATCTTTCTTTTAGGAGTAAACTTGCACCATGCGCAACAAAACAATCTTTTTCCATTTCTCCTAACCTGAGACCTCCCTCCTTACTTCTGCCTTCAGTTGGCTGTCTCGTTAAAAGTTGGACAGGACCTCTTGATCTTGCATGTATCTTATTTGCAACCATGTGTCTAAGTTTGGAATAATACATTTCTCCAATGAATATCCTCGCTTTGTATTTCTTGCCAGTTGCACCGTCATAAAGTGTTTCACTTCCATCTTCCCTAAATCCAAGTTGCTTGAGCTGCTTTCTCAATTCGAATTCATCTTGCCCACTCCACGCAGTACCATCAATGTACTTTCCACCCAGTGCTCCAACTTTTCCACCAATTAATTCAATCAAGTGTCCCACAGTCATCCTTGATGGAATTGAATGTGGTGAGAAAATGATATCGGGAATCACACCAGAAGCAGAAAAAGGCATGTCCTCCTGAGGTACGATCAAGCCAACAACCCCTTTTTGTCCGTGTCTATTTGCAAACTTATCACCAAGTTCAGGTACTCTTAAATCTCTCACTTTTACCTTTACAAATCTATTTCCTTCTTCGCTTTCCGTCAATATAACACTTTCAACGATGCCTTTTTCACCGTGTCTCACAGGCACGGATGTCTCTCTTCTTGATTCCAGACCTACTTTGAATTCCTCTAAACTGGTTAAAAATCTTGGTGGTGATGTTTTTCCAATCAATACATCCCCAGCCTTCACTTCTGCCTCGGGATATATAATACCATCTTCTTCCAAATAACGATATGCCTCTTCTGTTCTATAGCCTTTGATATCCTTTTCAGGGATTTTTATCTTGTCTACTTGACCACCAGAGTATCTTAGTTCTTCTGTTTTGTATGGTCTATAGTATGTCGATCTGTAAAGACCCCTTTCTATACTTGCTTTATTCATAATAATCGCATCTTCCATGTTATATCCTTCAAAAGACATGATTGCTACAACAATATTCTGAGCTGCTGGATGCGAATCATAATTTATTGTGTCATAGATTTTTGTCTTAACAATCGGACGTTGCGGGTAGTGTAAAATTGAGGAATCAGTATCCATTCTAAGTAAGAAATTTGCAGCATATATACCCAAACTTTGCTTTATTACTTTAGCACCAATGAGGATCCTTACACTTAGATTGTGCTCAGCGTAGGGTATCATCGCTGCTTGAGAACCAAGGATTACAAGCGGTGAAATTTCAAGATGAGTATGTTCCTTTGTCAATTCATTTTCGTTAATTGCAATATAACAATTTTCCTCCTCATCTGCATCCAAATATTCAATCACGCCTTCCTTAACCAAGTCAGACCATCTGATCTCTCCTTTTTGTAATTTTTCAAGGTGCTCCTTTGTTAATTTTGGCTTTCCATTTTCAACAACAATAAGCGGTCTCCTTGCTCTCCCCTTTTCGGTGCTTATGTAAACTTCATCTCGCTCTTCATGGTAAGAAACATTTATTTCATTTGGTAAGACACCGTTTCTCCTGTTTTCTCTTATTTTCTGAACAAACTTTTCTGGTTCTTTTACTTCTCCAACAAACTTACCATTTAAAAAAACATCACTCATTTTTTCCCACCAATCTCATTCAAACCAAAATTTTTTAACTGCTGAATCAATTCTTCATCGCTTATGCTACATTCGGTCGAAATCTCACATGTGATTGCAAGATTTTTTCTTAATCCAATGCCAGGACCTTCTGGACTTTCATGAGAACAAAGTCTTCCCCATTGCGTTGGGTGCAAATCTCTTGCTTCGAAATTTTCTCTACTTGCGGTGAGTAAGGAAACAACTCTTCTTAGATGTGAAAGCGTGGCAAAATGATTCAATCGGTCAATGTGCTGACTTATACCATGTCTTTCACCAATCCATTCTCCAGTTGCCAATGCACTTCTTATTCTTGATGTTAATAATTGCGCTCTAGTTATTGCTTGGAGTGTTGGAAGTCTTCCTCTTTTTAATAATCTCTCTAAATTATATTTCATGTCTCCGACGAGCATTCTGAAGGAGAACCTGAACAATGTTTCTAGCATGTCTCCACAGAGCCTTAATCTTTTATTTGAATAATGATCCTTGTCATCTTCTGGAAATACTCCCTGGGAGACAAGCAATAATTTCTTAATTGTTTTTGCAAGGAAATAAGCCTTTGGAAGTCGATCATATTCTGAATGACCTATGTGAGGGAAAAGGAATTTATCTATTACTTCACATGCTCTTTCAACTCTTTTTGGTTTTGAGTATGTAACACCAAGTTTTCTTCCAATGAAATCAAGCGCATCTTCCTCACTCTTTATTTCACTTGTTTCATAAAGATTGATATACAAGTCACTGAAAAGTTTTTCATCATCAGAAACTGCGCTCACAATTGCTTTCTCATTTGTGATCCCGAGCGCTTTCATCAAAATCGCAAATGGTACTTTATTTGCTCTTGCAAAACTTACGTATATAATCCCGTCCTTAGATCTCTCAAGCACATGAGGAATTCTATATTGTGTGTCTTCTGAGAATATTTTTGCAATTGTTGGGAATGGGCCCGTCTTATCTGTCTCAGTAAAGACTTTATTCGGTGCTAGGTCTTCAATAATGACAATAATCCTTTCAGTACCATTTATGATAAAGTAACCACCAGGGTCATTTGGATCTTCACCGTATTCAATCAACTCTTCCTCCGTTTTTCCGTTCAACACACAATATTTTGATTTTAACATAATAGGTATACTACCAATGCGTATGTTGTTTCTCTCTATCTCTACACCATCTTTCTCCATCACCATTTCCAAAATTATTGGTGATTCATATGTGATGTTTCTCAATCTTGCTTGCATCGGTGTTATTTCTTCAGCGATGCCTTCTGCTTCTTGTGTGTGTGGTTTTTCTACTGTGATTTTACCAAACTTTATCTTCAAGCTTTGAATATCTTCTGGAAGAATATCAGAAGAGATCCCACCAATTTCATCAACAACTCTTTGCATTCCCTTGTCAATGAACTTGTTAAATGATTCGATGTTGTGAATGATAATGCTTCTATCCTTGAAATATGCATCCAAAATTATCTTTTCTTTATCCATCATTTCACCTATTCAAGCACAACAACACGATAGTACATTGCTTTTCCAGCAGTTGGTGAATCTCTTTCGATTTCTATTACATCTCCAACCTTTGCCTTTAACTCCTTACAGATCGGATCATTCACAAGAATTCTTGGGAGCTGTTGTAATGTGATGTTGTACTTTTTAAGTAATTCTTCTTTTTCTTCTTCACTCATTATCCGGTGCTTAGGCACCCATATGTGCGCAAATAAATCTAATTTCTTTTTTTCCATTTTCTCACCTAGTGGGCCCGACGGGATTTGAACCCGCGACCACCTGGTTAAAAGCAACATCTGAAGGCAGAGAAATTGAGAATGAAATTGGAGAAGGAATGAGAGAATGATTGAAGAATGGAGAAGAGAAGAAATTTATCTTAAGTGTAATTGGAATAATACATGTATTAAACATTTTTCTCTGCCTCCAACAGATGCTCTTCCAGACTGAGCTACGGGCCCACATTTTCTCAACTAGTTTTTCAAAATTTTAATTTTAAATTCCTCATCAGAAATCGGAGCATTCTTACCTCTAAATAGCAACTTTAAGCACAACATCACTACCTCTTTTAGCTTTGCTTATATTTATATTTTTCGGTTTTTATTTTATTTAAATCTTTTGTTTTGTGGTTCATTTTTTTATTTAAGAAAAAGTTAAAACCATTCTTCTAATAATAATCTTAGTAGTGAATTTGGATCCATGTCTAACAATTTTCCAGGCAATGTTTTTGATATTACTGGTTTTGGTATGGAGAAAAAATTTCCTTTTTTGTCAACACTGGCGATGTAAAATAACACAGTATTAACAGTGTCATCTTCCTTTTTCAATTCTAATGCGACACCACGATTTTCCAATTTTTCGCTATACACTACCCTCTTTGAGTCTTCATCCTCTTCGATTTTGAGTACTTCTAAATAAGGAAGCATGTTTTTTATTGTTTCAATGTATGGGTTCTCATTTTCTGACATTTTCATCTACTACTACAAAAAAGTAGTATTTATATACTTAACTACTCGTATGGTGTGTGCATCGTCGCTTTATTGGCATATCTGCTCAAGTAAAGCCAAAGTGCGATTAACAGCGCGAATAAAATAACTAGAACGAGCACGATTTTCTTCCTTAACTCTTGCAAAATTTTAAATCCATCCTTAGACATCCAATTTACCTCCTTTTATGTGATGCAACCCAAACAATGGTCTTATTTTTTGTATCATCTCTTCAAATGAAAGTTGATGGGGGGTAATTCTTGTTTCACAGCAATAACTGTACCATGCCCTGAAGATAGAGTCAAAAAATGTATTTTTTGGTAATTTTATTAGTTTCAAAATAACTGGTAATAGGAATGGTGCCTCAACTGCAATTGCACCCAATTTTTGTAAATTTTCAATTTTTTCCTTTTCACCCTTTTTGAATTTGATTACAGAATTAGAGTAGTAGCTGAAATCTATCCTTTCATAATCACCATCAAAATATCCATTCTGAATCGCATACTCTGCAAGCTCTGTTCTTGGATATGGTTGCCAAAGCATAATTACCGGATAGTCGACCCCACATTGAATGTTTAATTTTATTGTTTCAATGTCAGATTCGATGGAGCCACCAGGTAGACCGAACATGTTTTGTGATGATATCCTTATTCCAGCTTTTTTAATTAATTTACACGCATCTATTATCTGTTTCTTACTCATATTTCTCCTGAGTACTTTGTTCCTGATTTTATCATCTCCGCACTCAATACCCATTCCAACACTTGCACAATTGGCTTTTTTTAATAATTTCACGACTTTCCAATTCACTAAATTTGCTCTTACATGACAATAAAAAGGAATTCCAATTTTTTTCGAGTATTTTTCAGTGAATTCTTCAAGCCATTTTTCATCTGTGATGAAAATACTATCCACAAATTGGATAAACTGAAGTGCCTGCTTCCTTCTAACTAATTCAATTTCTTCAATTAAATTATCAACACTTCTCCTTCTGATCTTCCAACCTTTGTTTTTGTATAGCTTTGCGAGTGTTGGATTGAAACAATAAGGACAAGCATAAGGGCAACCTCTGCTTGCAAGAAAAAATGTGATTGGATAACTCTTAAATTTTGGATTGAATTCATACAAAAGTTCTCTATCTGCGAATGGAATCGCATCTAGATCGGCAATTAAGGGTCTCACACTATTCTTGAAAATTTTATTGTTCTTTTTGACCCACAAGTTCTTAATTCTTGTGATATCTTCGCCTTTTTCCATCTTGTCTGCAAGTTCTGCGAATGCAAGTTCACCCTCTCCAATGCAAATCACATCGACCCCTTCCTCCTTTATCATTTCAGGAAAATATGTTGGGTGAGGACCACCAAATACTGATGTGATTTTGAATTTACTTTTTATCTTCCTATTCAATTTTAAATAATACTTATGCAAACCGGTTGTTACGCTATAGGCAATTAGGTCAGGGGAAAAGTGTTCGATTTGCTCACACAAATTACCACTTTCTGTTTCAATTAATTTTGTTTCATGTCCATGTTGCTTTAAAATTGCTGACAGATACATAATCCCGATTGGACCTTCATATTCAATGTTCTTCGCAAGGAATAATACCTTCATCCAACTTCCCTAGATAATTTCTTTTCTAAATGATAAACTTTTATTAAGTAATCAAAAATCCAAGGAATTAGCAAAAGCACAAGCCAGAGAAGGATGTTAAGCATGGCGCGTGATATACTCTTTATTTCTCTCCTTTTGTATAAATATTTTTTGTAAAGCCAACCATAAACAGAACCAAAGAATAATGCAATTAGGAAGAACACCAATGGTAATGAAATGATGAGCCATGCTTTGTCAATAAAAAAATTATAGAACAGAATACTAACAATCCAAAGTAGACTTGAAAAGAATAGACTTAATACTCCGCCAGCGGCTATACCAATTCTTTGGAATCCAATCTTTTTACGCTCCTTTAGAACGAGGTAAGTAATAATTGTTGAAAAAACAAAAGGTGCAGCCAGTAGGAAAAACAGTACAAAGTTTTCCATATGAAAAGAGTTTGCATTTTTGAAGATGGCCATCCAAAAAATAGCGATTATGGTAAAAATGAAGATCTGCACTATTTTACTCCACCTTAATTTTTCTTTATGTGCAATAAAATAAAAAAACAACCATATGATGATCGCGTTTATTGGTCTTATTGGAAAATATGGAAAATTTTGCAATTGAGAAAAGTTTATTATGTAGTTATATAAACAAGGTATTAATACCGTCAAAATTGATGCTAAAATTATTTTTTTTGAGTCAGGTCTTAAATACTCTCTCAAAATCTTCATTTTTTTCTTCAGCATAATTAATTTATGTTATTGGCTTACTTTAAATTTTTTCCAGTGCTTCAGGGATGTTATGGCAAAGATTCATTGCGAAGGATACAGGTAAATACATTCTTTCCTTCTTCAGTCAATCTGTACTTTGTTTCTAATTCGCCGAATACAACACCGCAGAAGTTGTTAAACCTTTTCCTTTTTTCTTCTAATTCCCTTTCAGCTGCTTGCAACATAGAAAACTCATTTATTATATTTTCTAAACTGCTTTGCTCAATCTCTATTTTTTCAATTTTTGTTGAATTGCTTGGTTTATTAAGTTCTCTATCCAACTCTGCCAATATTTGTTTGTCTCTTTCAATAAAATAATTTTCCAACTTTGTAATCACGATTTTATCGCTTGGAATGTAGAAATGTGTGACTTTCATTGGTGCAAAATGACCGGGTGCCCACATCATTTCCCTTTCAATTACTATCTTGTAAACATCTTTTTTTGTTTTTTTTGGAGACAACATTTGAGATCACCACTGAATCCTAACGCGATTTGATATTATCTATATTTCAAAAATTTTAAAATTTTTACTCATAAATCTGCGGCCTAAGTAATAGTATGATAAGCATTACACACATTGGAATCGCAATGCTTTTAACAAAATTTCTCAAACTTAGTCCTTCTTTGGCGAGTACAATTATATTGATTTTCTTTAGTATTTTTCCAGACATCGATATAAATAATTCCGAAATTGGATTCATTTTTAGACCAATAAGTTACGAGTTAGAGGAACATTTTGGGCATAGGAGCATTACCCATTCCTTTCTGTTCCTCGGAATAAGTTCGTTGCTATTCTTCATTCTCTTTCCTGACTATGTGATTTATGTTATCATAGCGCTGTTTTCACATGTCTTCCTGGATATGCTCACATATACTGGAACAAAGTTACTTTGGCCATTAAATTACAGATTCGTGATATTTGACGGTCCTGTGATAACTGGGAGTTCCCTTGATTATTTGATTGCAATTTCATCTTGGATGATTTATTTTTTGATTTGATGGAAAATGGAACTGATTGGAAGAAATTTTGAGATGGAGAAAATTGAGAGATACATTAGACACGAGCACCATTGCTTAATCTACGGGATTAAAGGTATCGGAAAGACGAGATTACTAAAAGAAATAAGAAAAAAATATTTTCATCGAACATTACTTATCCAAACACCAATTACTCCGAGGGAGCTACTGAGTGACATTTCAAATTTTTTGAGAATTGAGCACAAGAGAAGTAGGAGAGAGCAAATGGAAAAAATATTAAGTGAATTGAGGAAGAGGAGGGAAAAATTAATCTTTCTGATCGATGATTTTGATGAAATTACAACTGAAACAAGAAAAATCTTAAATAAAATTTTATCAATCGTAATTCTCATCGCAACTTCTGAGAAAGATGTGAGATTAAATTTTAGGGAGAAAATAGAATTGGTACCATTGAAATGGCATGAAAGTAAACAAATGGCGATGCGATTACTAGGCAACGAAACAAGAGCTCAAGTAATAAATTTGATTGCAACGAAATCAGAGGGAATTCCTGGTGTAATATTTCAACTTTGTAAAGATTATAAAATTGCAAGTGAACTTGGAGAACTGAAGAGTAGGAGAGATTTGCATATGCTAATGAATGAACAAAAACCTTGTGTTTGGAAACGGATAAACATAATTCCGTTACCAGCATTAGTTTTTCTTTCATACCTTTTCTTAGTCGGCAGGTATCTCCTTTATGGTATTGGCAGATTCGAAGATGCATTCTTAATTGCGATATTTGGCTATGCTACAATGGCAGTTGCTAGGTTACTCTGGATCGAGAGGAATATTGATGAATGAAAGTTTAATAATAAATTATAAAAATTTAATTTTCTGTGTGTAACTTATGATAAAAATTGGTTGTTGTGGATTTCCAAAAGCAATTGAGAAATATGCAAAACAATTTAAACTTGTTGAGGTACAATCAACATTCTACAAGTTACCACTGATAAAAACAGTTGAGAAATGGAGAAATATTGTTCCGACTGATTTTGAATTTACAATTAAATGCTTTCAAGGAATCTCGCATCCAACAAATAGTCCTACTTGGAAAAGAAGTGGTCTTAATGAAAATGAAATAAAACGATTGTCAGACAAAGTTGGATTTTTGAGGCCAACAAGTGAAGTTCTGAGTTTCTGGAATGAAACATTACAAGTTTGTAAGACATTGAAATCGAAAATTTGTTTGATACAATTACCGTCTTCTTTCAAAGAAAATGAGGAGAATAAAAAAAATATGAAAAAATTTTTCTCTTCAATTAAGAGAGATGAAATCTCAATTGCGATTGAATTGAGAGGTTGGAGCGATAAAGGCATCGAGGAGGTATGCAAGGTATTTGATTTGATAGACGTATGCGACCCCTTTGCTAGACAACCAACCTTTTTCAGTAAGAAGAAGATCGCTTACTTTCGCTTACATGGTTCCCCACCTGGAAAGCGAATGTACAGCTACAAGTACACAAGAAAAGATTTGGAATCCCTATTAAAAAAAATAAATGAAATAAAAAGGAGTGTGAAGGAAGTTTATTGTTTGTTTAACAATATTTATATGTGGAAAAATGCAAAGCAATTTCAGTTTTTAAATCTATAATTTTTTATTTCTTTGATTAATTTCCACTTCATAATTTTTTCTGGACTAATATACCTTTTCCAGACTGTAATATTTTTTATAAGGTCATTTTTATCAATCCAACAGAATTGTTTCAGGATGTCATCAATTTTTATGACGTTCTTATTCTTTATCTTAGCGCATATGAGAGATGATAAATAAAGGCTTGTTATCACATCAAGCACATCTGCATACTCTTCTATTATTCCATTTAATCTAGCTTCTTCCATAATTTGCATTGCTAATGTAATTTCATACGGTTCCATAAAAAGTTCTATCCCAAATTTTATTATTCCATTCTCGGGATCAGGAGGAATAAATTTAATTTCAAGCTCATCACATATCATATTGACCATTTCCCAGATTTCTTCTGGCGAGCGATTTGTAAACTTGCTGATGTCAAATAGTGTGAGATAATTGTGCTTCTCCCTGCAACAAATAAGATAAATCAATGCACCAATTATACATTCCCTGCTCACTCGTTCAGTAAAATCAATTTCATAGAGCTTCATATAAAGCTTCAAAATTTCATTTTTAATTTGTTGACTTTTTATTTGGAGAACATCACAAAGATACCAGAGCTCATCTCTTGCGTTTTTCATTACTCTTTCTCTCGGTGTTCTCAAAACATTCGGAAATCTTGGCTTGATCTCTCTACTTTTCATACTCCCATTATTCTTTATCTCAAATTCTGAAAATAAATTATCTTCTATTATTAAACCACAATTGGTGCAAAATTTTTCTGCTCTTTTTAAGTCGTATTGAAAGTTTGAGCTTCCACACTTACATCTTCCACTTAACCCCATACTTATATATTAGGCAGCAGATTTGGGGAAAATTTATTAAACAAAACAATTATTTGTTAAATTGCAGGGGTGTCTGAGCGGTCTAAAGAGCTAGGCTTAGGACCTAGTGGCTTAGTGCCTTCCTGGGTTCGAATCCCAGCCCCTGCATTTATGAAAATATATTTTGCTGGTTCGATTAGGGGTGGAAGAAGAGGAAGAAAGACATACGCCAAAATAATTGAACATCTCAAAAAATTTGGAGTAGTTTTGACTGAACACATTTGTAATAGACTTTCATGCAAAGGAGAGAAATTGGAAAGTAAAAGAATCTATGAAAGGGACATAAAGTGGTTGAGAGAAGCGGATATCGTAGTCGCAGAAGTTACCTTTCCAAGTTTAGGTGTAGGCTATGAAATTGCAAAGGCCGAAGAAATGGAGAAGAAAATAATTTGTTTGTTCAATACGCGAAAGCGCAAAAAGTTATCCGCGATGATTGAAGGAAATAAAAACATAATTTTAATAACATATAAAAATTTAGAAGAAGCATTCAAAAAGTTAGATGAGTATTTAATTCAATGAAAATGGAATATAATGAGATACTCGTAAGATACGGGGAAATATTTCTCAAATCAGAGCCAGTTATGCAACTTTTTGAAAGAAGATTAATCGAAAACATAAAATCAAGAATTATCAAGACAGGGATTGATTTTAGCATCTATCAAAAAAGAGGAAGAATTTTTATTAAAACAAAGAAAATTGCAAAAGTTTGCAAAATCTTAAAAAAAGTCTTTGGCATCGTTTCATTTTCACCATGCCTACACTTGGAAACTTCGGAAAAGAGAGAGATACTTGAATTTTTTAAACAGAATTACAACAAAATAGTGGGAAAGGATGAAAAATTTGCAGTTGAAGTGAAGAGAGTTGGTAAACACAATTACTCAAGCCAGGAATTGGCACGCGAGATTGGTAGCGTGATAAAAAGAAAAGTAGATTTGGCGAATCCAGATAAAAGAATTTTTGTCGAAGTGAGAGAAAATGACACTTATATTTATTTCAAAAAGATAAAAGGACTAGGTGGTTTACCCGTTGGCGTTTCTGGAAAAGTCATTTCCTTAATTTCTGGAGGCATTGATTCACCCATCGCCTCATTGCTCGCGATGAAAAGAGGGTGTAATGTGATATTTGTACATTTTCACAGTTTTCCACTAGTATCAAAGAAGAGCATTGAAAAAACGAAGAAATTGCTCCAAGTGCTTCGCGAATATCAAGATAAAATAAAACTATATTTAATCCCATTTGCCAATATTCAACTTACAATAAAAGCGATGATACCCACGAAATATAGGATAATTTTCTATCGTAGGTTTATGCTAAGGATTTGCGAAGAAATAGCAAGAAAAGAGGGTGCGAAGGCATTGATCACTGGGGAAAGTCTAGCCCAAGTATCATCCCAAACACTAGATAACATCGCTGTGATAGAAGAAGTGACGCAAATACCAATACTGAGGCCCTTGATTGGTATGGACAAATTAGAAATAATAAAAATCGCTAAAAAGATTGGAACATACGAAATCTCAGTACAACCGCAGGAAGATTGTTGTACGTTGTTCACGCCAAAACATCCAACAGCGCAGGCAAGAATTGAAATCGTAAAAGAATTTGAGAGGAGAATAAAGATAAAGAAATTAATGAAGGATGCAATTGATAAGGCCGAAATACAAGAGATATAAATTCGAAAAGTTAATAAATTGATGTATTTTTATAGTAGTGACAAAATTAACTCATTTTTAATCTGGGGATGAGAATGAATCTAGAAGAAATTGTTGCATTTTTTCCGGTCGGCGGAGAAGCGAAGAGACTAAAACCGCTAACACAAGATGTATCAAAGGCCTGCGTAAGACTATTGAACAGACCAATCATTGAGTTTTCACTAGCTACATTAGCAGAGCAAGGAATAAAAAATTTCATTTTTGGAGTCAAGGGAGGAACAAATTACAGGAATTTGTTTGATCAATTTGGTGAAGGGGTTGGGTTCTCAGCAAAATATCAAATTAGTCCAAGGATACACATAAAATACCAACCAAATTTGAATGATGTTGGAAGCGCTGATTCCCTAAGATTAAATTTGAACTATTATAATATTAATGCACCAATACTTTGCGTCCAAGGGGACAATGTTTTTGATATTGATTTAGTTGATTTAATAAATGAGCATGAGAAGAAGGATGCATTCATGACAATAGTATTAACAAAAGTGGATAGAACAGAGGAATATGGAATAGCAGATATGGATTCAAATAGAAGAATTAGAAAATTTGTTGAGAAACCAAGGACAGAAGAAGCGCCAAGTAGATGGGCCAATACAGGTATTTACTTGATTTCCCCAGACATAAAGGACGTGTTAGAAAGTAAAGAAGTTAAAGAAATCAAGAAAGCACGTAATAGACTGGACTTTGGCCTAGATTTTATTCCACACATCGTAGACCATAATTTTCCAGTATATGGATATGAAATGAAGAAAAGATGGTATGATGTAGGAACGCCGGAAGGGTATCTTAAAGCAATGCGCGAAATTTTGAATGGTGCGCTTGATATGAGAATAAAAGAAGAAAGAATTTTTCCAGGAAGAAATGTTTGGGTTCAAGGCTTTAGTAGGGAATCAGTTAAATTGAGAGAAAAAATCATCAAAGAGTGCAAGGAAGGAAGACTAATAATAAATGGATCAGCCCTAATAGGCAGACACTGTAGGATAGGTGATGGTACAAAAATAACTGACTCAAACATAGACAATTATTGTATAATTGGTAGGAATGTTCAGGTAGAAAACGCTGCAATTATGGACTCATCTTCAGTTGGAGATTCTTCAAAAATAAAGGAGAGTATAATCGGTAGAAATGTCGTAATTGAATCAAGCGATAAAAAACCAACAGAAATAGATAAAGTGAGTGTGATTGGAAATGATGTAAAGATAGGTGAAGGTTGTAGGATAATAAGCACGAGGATTTATCCATCTTTATGCATTCCACCAAATTCAACGTACATAAACAAGGTTCTTATATCCAAGGAAGATGTTGAAAGAGCTAAAAACTGATTCACAAACTTTTTATTCTAATAAAAAATAATTCACAAAAATGAATGGCGCAGAATACGTTGATATAACACAGTATACAACAATGATTACTTCTATAGTAAAGTTGATTCAATACATAATCGCAGCAGCACTCATTATATATCTAATATTGAAGGCAGCTAGTGAACTATCAAAAATTAGGAGATAATCTATTTCGGATCTTGAAAGGGTTAATTTTTATTCCTATAATTGCCATCCTTGACCGTATTTCACAGCCTTACGTTTCTTCCAAATCACTGCTTTTAAAGTGTCAATATTAGGTGAAGCATTAGTGGAAGTGATGGAACACGATTAGAAATGTTTATAAAGAGAGCAATCAGTAAGATTAAAAGAACATATAAAAGACTAGTCAAGCTAGTTCTTTTGTATGTTTGGTAGGAGGATAAAAATGGCTTTTGGCGAAAGGAAAATGTACAAGGCCATATGTGCTGATTGTGGTAAGGAATGCGAAGTTCCTTTCAAACCACAAGAAGGAAGGCCTGTATATTGTAGAGAGTGTTATGCAAAAAGAAGAAAATTTTAGATACAAGTTCTAAAAGAAGCAATTAAAACGTTTTTTCTTTTATTTATTTATGTTTTTCCAAGTTTTTCTTTAACTTTTTCTTTCAATTCATCAACGATACTTGGATCTCTTAATGTCGTTACATCACCTAATTCACCACCAGTTAACAGACTCCTGAGTATTCTTCTCATTATTTTTCCACTTCTCGTTTTTGGTAAGTCACTCACAAAAACAATGTTATCAGGCCTTGCAATTGGTCCCATCGTTTTTTTAACATGTTCTTTTATATCGTCTTCAAGTTCTTTTGATGGTTGTATGCCTTCTTTTAATATCACATATGCAAATATTGACTCACCTTTAATTTCATGTGGCATTCCAACAACAGCTGCTTCTGCTACTTTTTCATGTGATACGATCGCACTTTCAACTTCCATTGTTCCAATCCTGTGTCCAGAAACCTTCAACACATCATCCATCCTTCCCATGAGCCAGAAGTAGCCATCTTCATCTTTTGCAGCACCATCACCAGTCAAATAAGCATCTTTGTATCTACTCCAATAAGTTTCAACATATCTTTCTGGGTCTTTATACAATCCTCTCAGCATTGAAGGCCAAGGTGTTTTTATTACTAAATTTCCCTTTTCGTTTGGTGGCATTGGATTTCCATTATCATCATAGACGTCTGCAACTATACCAGGAAATGGAAATGTTGCAGAACCGGGCTTTAACTTTGTTATTCCTGGCAAGGGTGTGATCAACACCATTCCAGTTTCTGTTTGCCACCAAGTATCAACAATCGGACACTTTCCATTTCCGATTGTGTTATAATACCACACCCAAACATCTGGATTTATTGGTTCCCCCACTGTACCTAATAAACGCAAACTACTCAAATCATGCTTTTTTACCCATTCATCACCCCATTTCATGAATGTCCTTATTGCAGTTGGGGCTGTGTAGAAGATGGTGACCTTATATTTTTCTATAATTTCCCAAAATCGATCAAATGATGGATAATCAGGGGCTCCCTCGTACATGAGTATCGTTGCGCAATTAGAAAGAGGGCCGTAAACAATGTAACTATGTCCTGTTATCCACCCTATATCTGCCGTACACCAGAAAATATCATTATCTTTTATGTCAAATATGTATCTTGTCGTTGTATTTACCCCGACCATATACCCACCAGTTGTGTGCATTACACCTTTTGGCTTTCCAGTTGTTCCACTGGTATACATAATAAAAAGAAGATCCTCACTGTCTGCTTGTACAGGCTCACAGTAGAGTGGAACATCTTTCATTAGTTCATGCCACCATAAATCCCTGTTCTCAACGAGATTGATTTGGTTTCCAACTCTTTTGTAAACGATTACTTTCTCTACATTTGTATTTTTCAACGCTTCATCAACTGTATCTTTTGCATTTACAACATTTCCTCTTCGATAATAGCCATCAACGGTGATGAGAAATTTTGAGCCAGCATCGTTTATTCTGACCTGCAATGCGCTGGCACTAAAACCTGAGAAAACAACACTATGAGGTACACCAATTCTTGCGCAAGCAAGCATTGCTATTACGAGCTCAGGAATCATTGGCATGTAAATAGTGACCACATCATTTCTTGTTACTCCGATTGATCTTAGAACATTGGCAAATTTGTTCACTTCTCGATATAGATCAATATAAGTTAGAACCCTGGTCTCACCGAGCTCACCTTCCCATATGATTGCTGCCTTGTTCCCTTTCTCCTTTATGTGCCTATCAACACAATTGTAACAGGCATTTATTTTACCATTCAAGAACCATTTTGCATATGGTAGATTCCATTCAAGTACCTTGTCCCATTTTTTATACCAATGAAGTTTCTCAGCGTTCTCAGCCCAAAATGATTCAAGATCTTCGCTTGCTTTCTTATAAACATCCTCATTCTTTATGTTCGCTTGCTCTTTGAATGATACAGAAGGTTCGAAAACGCGCTTTTCCCTTAATAGCGCTTCAACATCCTCTATTACCATAAAACTTCACCGTTAATTTCTCATGTCTTCCATATTTAATAAATTTACTTTTTGCTTTTTACTATTGGATAATCAAAATAAACATCACTTTTCTCCAACATAGAGAAATCTTAAATCCCCGATGGGTTTAGTTAATATAGTCTTGAAGCCTATTTTTTCCATCAACGACGAAAATTCTTTTATCGTCCATCTATTGTGGGTTTGATATGATTTTTCGAAGCTGTCCTCGTATTCTCCTTCCTTGACCTTTTTATCATACCATTTCTTATATCTTGATTTTGAGACTTTTCTGAAATCGAATACAATGATCTTCCCATTTGGATTTAGGTGTTTGTATAGTTCTTTCAAGTATTGTTTGGTCATATTTCCAAGATGGTGGATGACAAAGCACATAGACATAGAATCAAATTTACCAATTATTTTATTAGAACATCGAAGTTTTAGATTTACTCTTGAATATCTTTTTCTACCAATTTTTATTCGCTCCTTATCTATGTCAATCCCATAAAACATTGTCCTTGGATACTCCTTTGCAAGGATATAAGTTAAAAATCCAAATCCACATCCGAAATCTAAGTGCCTTTTACTCCTTGAAATATACGGTAACAATAAAGATCTAAAATTCCATTTGTAATACCTTCTATTCCAATTTTTCTCTGTTTTTATCATTTTATCCCAGACCTCTATCATAGTCTCTCGACCTTCATGATTTGATTATTTTTAAAACTTTCTTGAAATCTTCGTTCCCAGCGCTTCCCAATAGCTCATATATGACCATCTCAGTACTCGTAACAATAATACCGTTCTTTTCCATCTTACTTATCGCCGTTTCAACATCTTCTTTCCTTCTTGAGGAGATTGCATCTTTAACCACGTGAACTTTATAATCATTCGCCAATAAATCAAGCGCTGTTTGCTCAACACATATATGTGCTTCTATCCCGACGACAATGAATGTATTGTAAAATCGTTTCTTACAAAGCTCCTTAATCTTTTTTCTAAACTCTTCATTATCCATACAACTAAAACTGATTTTTTTTATCGAAGAATAATCATTTCCTAAAACTTTCTTTAACAGTTCAATTGTATCCCCAAGCCTTTCTTGCTCAGTAACTATGATTGGGATGCCAAGTATTTTTGCAACACTAACAAGTTTTTTTATGTTTGAAAGTAGCTTCTCTTTTTCAACAATCTTATCATAAAGCTTATCTTGAACATCAATGATCAAAAGGATGCTTTCATTCCTTCCTGCAATGCTTGAGTGTTTTCTATAGTTCATCTTTAAACTTTCCTTTTTATTTCAAAATAAGATAAGAGTACTTCAATAAAGTCTATTATAATTAATAGAACCAATAGTATCGTTCCGAAGAAAAAAATGTCTTCTTTCGAAATTGATATTAATGTGCTTTCAGTAAGCAATGCAACCCAAAGGATCAAAAACACAATTTCCAATATCAATGTTAAAATTGTTATAATTGAAATTTTCAATTTTGATCAATTTATTATAAAAATCCAAAAGATATAAAACTTTAGATTTATTTCATCAATTGTATGCCAGTTAAAAGAAAAAAAATATTTATTATATGTCCAGTAAGGGGAGCCAAGGAATGTGAGATTAAAGAGCTGGAAGAATATGTTTCCAAACTAGAGTCCAATGGTCACAAGGTTTATTATCCACCTAGAGATACAAAGCAGGACGATCCAATTGGAATAAGGATCTGTTCAGCAAATAAAAAAGCGGTTATGGAGGCTGATGAGGTTCATGTTTATTGGGATGATGAAAGTGAAGGTAGTAGATTTGACCTTGGTATGGCATTCATGGCAAACAAACCAATCATTCTGATAAATAAAGACAGGATTAAACCAACACCAAGAAAAAGTTTCAAGAACGTGCTTCTCGCGCTTGATTCAAAACATAAGAAGAAACAGAAATGTTTTTAAATTATTCACTATTAAGTAGTAATATGTTACCTAGATATCCTTCGAAATCAAAAGATCGCAAATCAAAACCACTTTACAAGATAGTTGACAATACAATCGTTCGCATACCAAACGAATTCATTAGGATCACGCTTTTGCCAATAGAGGATGAGCAAGACATCGTTTGGAAAAATGATTGGATTTTAAGTAAAGCAAACAAATCACTACAAAAACTCCTTTTCAGCCTTTGGATACCGAGTATTTACCTTGACCCACACACAGTTAAACAAAATGAAGAATTGTTAATGATGTACAATGGTGGCAGAACTTCCGATATTATCATACCAACTTTTGAGACTGAATATCATGGGGTTAAATATTACTTCAATATCCTCAACTGCAAGGGTACCGGCAATCTAGAAATGATTGGAATTATGAATAAAGGACGCTTTTTAATTACTGATGCGCACATAACAAGAATAGAATACATGAATGGAACCCCTTTGGGTGCAGTTAGTTTGGATGACGCACTAAACGAGGAAGTCGTGAATGAGAATCTAATGTTGGAAAATGGTTTACCACACACACCACATGCTCTCGTTCTCAAAATACCAAGGGAAATTCAAAAGAGAATAGATAAAATTGAACCATTAATGTATTCGTGGGTAGATGGTGCACTTGCACAAGTTAAAAGATTTTTTACAACGAACATCAGGATGTCAGATTTTTGGAATCTTAATGGATATCACAATATTGAATTTGTTAATGGTGAATCAGACTTGCCAAAGTGGGCAGAACCAGAAAATCTTGCTAAATTGATTGGAAGGATTGATGGGAGGTATGAAAAATTTTTCAGAAATGTGAATGTAACTGCAGATTTCTTGGGTGAAATAGTCGACAACAGGACATTGGATGGTTTGCTCACTGACGGTGAAAATTTAAAGATTGGTGAAAATTGGATTACAGAAATTTTTCTCCAGGAATTGAGAAGTGGCTCTCGTAACTTTTTGGAAGAATATGCCGAATTCACATATAGATCACCAAGAGAAACGAGGGAAATCATTGAATCTTACGATGAGGCAAGAAGAAGAGAAATCAAGCATATAAGACCAATCAGCATACCTCCAAGGAGATAGTGTTCTACAAATTTATTTAAGCAATGGAACCTATAACTAATTATGCTCTTCGTCGGTGTTGATCTAGCGTGGTCACCGAAGAACGGAACCGCAGTTGCAATATCGAAAGGAGATGAAGAGAAGGCTGAGCTCATCGATTTTAAGACAAATTTGAGTACTGATATGGAAATTGTTGGTTATATCAATGAAAAAGTTGGAAAGGAAAATGCTTTGATTGCAATTGATGCACCATTGATCGTTCCAAATAAAGAAGGTAGAAGAATCGCTGAGAAGCTTGTTGGTTTATTATTTAGAGAATACGATGCTGGAGCGCATCCTACAAATAGGAAGAGATTGAGCCAGTGGGATGGTAAGGTTAGAGGGGAGGAAATTTCAAGGTTATTGGAAAAATATGGGTTCAGACATGATCCACGTATAAAAAAATTTGAAAGGACGAGAAAATTTTTTGAGGTTTATCCACATCCTTCGATGGTTGTTATATTTAACCTTAAAAAAATCATTCAATACAAAGCAAAGCCAAAGAGAGATTACAAGTTCAGATACAGAGAATTCAGGAAGTACCAGAATTGCTTGAAAAGTTTAGAGAAAGCAAACCCAAGGATGTTCTTACCGAGTGAGGTGCTAGAAAAAAATGTCGAGAAATTGAAGGGCAATGCACTGAAGGAATACGAAGATTTACTGGATGCGATATTCTGCGCTTACATTGCTTATTATGTCTGGTATTATCCGGAGAAATGTGAAGTTTTAGGAAACATGCAAAATGGTTACATACTAACACCTGTGTTTGGTCAAATGAAGAAATTGCAAGATTTTTATCGGTAATTCGATATATTTGAGGAAAAGATTTTATATTTTACAACTCCCAGTTAATGTTATGGAGAAAATTTATTTGATGATCGGAATATTATTTTTAATTGTTGTAGTCAGTGCCTACTACATCCAGGCTATAGGTACAACCACCAAAAACATAGGAAACGAAACAGAAGAATTTACTCAAAATTTATCTTTGGTTGGTCAAGAAGGATGTGATGAGTTGATGGAGCAAGAATCGATTGAATTCAAGAAATTGGATTTTAATTGCCAAATGGATGAAGATTGCATACTTATTGATGTGCGCTGTGGTATTTGTGTAAATATTAACGTAAACGCAACAAGGTATATGAAAATTTATTATGATATGCTTCAAAAAAGTTGTGTTCCGTTAGTTGATTGCTTGCCAACTGAGTGCAAATGTATAAATAATAAATGTGAAACACACAGGACTATACATTCTGAATAAAACATTTCTCATCACAAAGAATATAAATCACTATTTTTAAGTAATGAAAATGCCAGATTTGTTTTTCGTGAATGAAAAAGTTTGCAGACAGATTGGTGAGTACCTTACTCAAGTCAAGAGAGATTTCTACTACCAATTCAATGATCCAAAGGAAAATCCGTCCCTTGGTTTAGGAATCGATTTAGTCTCAAATTTCTATGGTGCTGTGATAAACATAGATCACCATTTTTGGGAGAAGAATAGGGACGGTTCAATTTCATTGGATTATGGGCTGATAAATGGTCAATTGGTGAAAGGAGCATCTTATCTCTGGCAAAAATCAATTGAGATGTTAAATAAAAATCCTGATTTCTTTTCTCCGAATAACCTCGCGAATCTTAAGGATGAAGATTATATTCAATGGTTGGCAGATGATACAGGAAAAATCCCAATCTATGATAAAGGAAAGCACAGGTTATATTTAACTAGATTTTTTGGAAGTCAACTTTTAAACAACAGAAAAAGAAGTGTAAATGAAATTTATGAAGAAAGTGGACATAAGCTTCTGGAAAATGAAATAGATGAACCATCTTTAAACAAAGGAGGACTGTTACAAAGGTTTGAAGTGTTCATAGGTTATGCTGATAAACCACTATTCAAAAAAGCAAATCTCTTGGCAAAAGTGATGGAGAGGAGAGGTTTATGGAAATTTGAAGATCCTGAAAACAAGACGCCACCCATTGACTACCATCTGCAAAATGTGGCAATAAAATCAGGAATGATTTCAATCTTGTCAGACGAGTTAATTGATAAAGTGAGGAGAAGGGAATTCTTAGATCTTGATGAGGAATTGGAACTAAGACTTAGATGTAAAAGATGCTTTGAGATTGTTTCTAAGGTTTCAGGAATCGATCCTTATTACCTTGATGATTATTTCTGGGAGGAGGGTCGGAAATTTTTACAGATTGAACCACCGGATTATAAAAATGCGCTTTTAGCGAATTTTTACGCCAAAGTTCCAAAAGAAATTTTATCCTTACCTTACATTTACGTTGATACTTGGAGATATTAAAATTTTAAAATGAATAATGCTTTAATCAATTCACAAAAAATGAGTAAACAAGCATGGTTTCCAATCATATATCTTGATAAGTGTGATGGTTGTGGGGGTACTTATAGATGTGTAAACTTTTGTCCACACAATGTTCTAGAAATAAGGGACAATAAAGCTTATGTTGCAAATCCATTGAATTGTATCTACGGTTGTTCTTCTTGTGAAAATCTATGTCCAAACGATGCGATTATATTCCCACCTAGAGAAACATCATATGTTAGGTCGGAAAAGAAAGATTCGCTCTTACACAAAATTATATGTAAAAGTTGTAAGAAGGAAGTCACAACAAATAGGGAAACAGAATATTGTTTTGATTGTGAAAGTAAATTGGAAAAAGAATTGAGATGAACTATTTCTTGAATTTCTTCTTATAGAGATCTATCGCATCTTGGACGATCCTCTCTGCTTCCTTCGCATTCTCCCATCCCTTAAACTTCACCCATTTATTTGGTTCAAGTCTTTTATAACTTTCAATGAATTCCTGTATTTCTTTTAGTTTGTGTGGATGGACATCTTTAATGTCATTAATTCCATCAAATCTTGGATCATTTACTGGTACCGCAAGGATTTTTGAATCTTCTCCAGATTCATCTTCCATTAGTAATGCACCAATTACTCTTACTTTTATCACACACCCGACTTCTAGTGGTTCGTAACTCAAGACCATTATGTCCAACGTGTCATTGTCGTGATACCATGTTTGTGGAATGAAACCATATTCGATTGGGAAGACAACAGAGGAAAATAAGATTCGATCTAACACAAATGCATCCCATTCCCTATTATACTCGTATTTGTCCCTTGAACCACTTATAACTTCAATTATTGCATTTACTATCTTTGGTGGCTTATCTCCTACTGGTATATCCTTCCATAGGCTCATAAATTTCTAACTAAATTGAATTTACTTATATAATTTTCTCATTGTTAATTCAAAAATTTTTTATCTGGAGTCATTATCTATTTAAGATTAGAAACCCAATAATATAGTATGGAAAACATCATAGAAGTAAGAAATCTTGTCAAAAAATTTGGCGATTTAACCGCAGTCAACATTGATTCTTTAAAAATAAGGAGAGGTGAGTTGTTCGGACTCCTTGGTCCAAACGGATCTGGTAAAACGACAACTGTTAAGTTGTTAACTGGACAAATTAGACCAACAAAAGGAGACGCCAAGGTACTTGGGATCAGCATACTTAAGGATCCAATAAAAATAAGGGAGCTTGTTGGGATAATACCCGAACAGGAGAATCCACCAAGCTTTCTCACAGCAGAAGAGTATCTATATTTTGTAGCAAAAATAAGAAAATTAGATAACATAAGGAAAAAGTGTGAAGAGTGGTTCAAGTTCTTGGAATTTGAGGATCAAAGGGATGTTTTGTGCAAGGATTTGTCAAGAGGAACAAGACAAAAATTAATGTTCGCACAAGCATTCATTCATGAACCTACACTTGCTTTCATCGATGAACCATTGATAAATTTAGACCCAATAATTCAAAGGAAAGTTAAGGATTACTTGATGGAATTTGTAAAGAAGGGTGGAACAATATTTTTCTCAACACACGTACTTGAGATAGCTGAAGAGATATGCACGACGATAGGAATCATAGATAAGGGCAAAATCATTTACAAAGGTCCAATAAAGGAGCTCAAGAAGAGAAGACAGCACCTTGAACAATTTTTCATAAAATTGGTAAAAGAGAGCTAAAATGTTTGAAATATTTTGGAATATGATGAAAGAAGAGTGGAGGATACATTCAAGTATTTTTGGAAATTTTATGTTTGCCCTCTTTCCAATCGTTTTGTTATTTTTTTCATTTGCAGGATCACTAGTCATACCAATATTTATTGAAATTCTGCCCTTGAAACAAGTCATTTTAATTGCACACTATTCCTTCGTTTTACTTGGTCTCAGTGTCGGTTCTTTTGGACTTCTTGGTAGGGAGGCAATGAACAGGAGATTTGGACATGCGAGTCTGATCGCATATTCTTCTAGAAATCTGCCAATTTCTGATAAAAGAATACTTCTAAACTTTTATGTAAAGGATATTGTGTATTACTTTTTACTTTGGATATTACCATTTGTATTTGGTTTTGCAATTGCATCACAAATCATCTCAGTAGATATCAGTTATGCACTGTTATTTCTGATCACACTAACACTCTCATTTTTAATTGGTTTATCAATTTCTTTTTTTCTCTCAACGGTTTATGTACACTCATTAAAATTGCTCATTGCAATTATCCTATCATTAATTACACTTAACACATTCTTTACTATTTACTTAAAAATTGATATACTTGCTTTGTTACCTCCTTTAGTCTTCTTTTACAATCGCTCCGTATTCCAAGTTTTTCTTTCCCTTCTGATTATTTTTGTTCTATCAGGACTCTCTATTTTGTTTATGAAAGTTGAATACACTGAAAAGAAGAGAAGATTCAAGGACAGGCTTGAAGATTTGTCGAATAGATTCAAGTTTAGCAACTATTCAGTCTTCATCGCAAAGGATTTCTTAGATTTGGACAGGAGTGAAGGTGGAGTGGGCAAGATAATATTCTCATTTCTCTTTCCGATTGCTATCATCTGGGTAATGCTTTATTTCTTTCTAAAATTTGTTCCGGTAAACTATTTGATTATTTTCTCTATACTTCTTGGTGTGATCTCTTCATCCGTTTACAACTGGCTTACAGAATTTGATTTGTTTACCTCTTATTCGTTCCTTCCAGTTAAGGTTTCAACCGTGATGAAAAGTAAAATTCACAGCTATGCAATGATCAATCTCGTATCTATTTTTATTCTTTTCCTATTAGCAATTTGGAGAAATGAGCTTAATTACTTTGCTCCAGCACTTCTTACACTCATTTCCATTTCATTTTATACACTTTCAATTACAATTTATCTTACAGGTCTTTATCCAAATGTTCTTTTGTACAATGCAAAAATATTTTTGATTTATGTGATCTCAATCTCCCCGATTCTGTTAGTTATGATATTCCTATCAATGCTGGACCCATCTATATTGTTCATCAGTCTTACACTTTTACTGCCATCTTTCCACATTCTTAGAAAAAGTTACGAAAAGTGGGAAGAATGGGAACAGCCTAGTTTCTGAATCGTCTAATCAGCCTTCCATCGTACCAAATTCTGACTTCTTCCTCCTGTCCGCTCCTGGGTGAATCATGTGCGAATACAATTTCTTTTCCACAATATGAGCATTTTCCAATCAATGAATCTTCGAATACACCATAACCCAAATATCTCATTTGAACCGGAACATTACATCTTGGGCATTTATTATCCCATAAAGTTGACCAGTCACCAGAATAATCTTTTGGAAAAGGTTCAATTGTGACCAAGTTCTCAAGTCCAGATTTTATCTCCTCTTCATCTATTTTCTTTACTGCTTGGGTCTTTTTCATAGTAGTCAATATGAAACCAATGAATTTAAAATTATTGTGCTTACTTTAAATTAGAATGATGTTGATTGATTTGTATGGCAGACCATTATTAAATCTGCGTATTTCACTCACACAGCGTTGCAACTTAAGGTGTTCTTATTGTCATAGGGAAGGTGAAGATAGTGTTGGAGATAAATTATCCGAAATGAGTATTGACGAGATTGTTCGTATTGCAAGGGTGGGTTCATCTCTTGGTATTCGCGGCATAAAGCTTACGGGTGGGGAGCCTCTGATTAGGAAAGACATCGTAAAGATCGTCAGAGAAATCGCCAAGATTGAAACATTGGAAGATATCTCAATAACAACGAATGGAGTGATGCTTGCTGATTTAGCTGAAGAACTTAAAAATGCTGGCCTGAGGCGAGTTAACATAAATTTACCCACACTTGATGAAAGTGTTTACAACAAATTGACAGGAGGTAAATTGGAAGATGTAATTGAAGGAATAAAAAGTGCTGTTTCTGCTGGGCTTCACCCAGTTAAACTTAACATGCTCGTACTTCGAGGGATAAATGATACGGAAGTAGACGAAATGATCAATTTTGCGAGCAAAACAACTGGTTTTTTGCAGTTAATTGAACTCGAACAAATGAATATAAATAAAAAATATTATGAAAATTACCATAAGTCACTAGAAGATTACGAGAACAAACTGAAACACAAAGCAATAAAAGTGGAGAACAGAAAATATATGCAAAATCGTTCGGTTTATCATTTACCAAATGTAACCATTGAAATCGTGGGACCAACTGAAAATACAGAATTCTGCAAATATTGTACAAGATTGCGAGTAACAAGCGATGGTAAATTAAAACCTTGTTTGATGAAAAATGATAACTTGGTTGATATATTAACTCCCATACGAAACGGCGCAAGTGATGATGAGTTAACAAACATATTCAAAGAAGCAAATTTGAGAAGAAAACCTTATTTCTTGATATAAGATAGAACTTACGACATCAAAATTTAAAAAAGCCCTGGGAGGGTCTCGAACCCCCGACCTACTGCTTACAAGGCAGTCGCTCTACCAGCTGAGCTACCAGGGCACAAATTATTTTCTCTCCCCATACTTTTAAGCATTTCGCAAATATAAATTTTGAAAAATTATATTTTCTCTATATAACGTAACATTTGTTTGTCTTGTGAGAGTTTTATGTTAACAGCAATTATATGTGCGCAGTATACACCAGTACTTACTCCTCTCGTAGAGAACCACTTGCAATCACAACTCCAATCATATGGTGGTTTCTCCTCACTCTTGTACAAGACACTATGAATTGTTTTCTTTATATCATCAAAAACAGTAAAAGCAACGTGTCTCTTTGTTATGTAATCAATTGAAACATTTTCACTAATTCTAATTGCCCTTCTAAATTTATTAAAACCATGATTGATGTTTGTTATGTCAATCATTCTTATTTTCATTTTGGCTTTACTTTCCAAGTTTTTAGCTCATTTTTTATTTCATTCAGAACAAAATCTAAACTTCTCAATTTTATTTTTTTTATATCATTCATTATTTCAATCAGAACCAGTCTAAAAGACTTGTTACCAAGTCTTAATTCATCCAATGCATAAAAAAGTGCTTCCAATCGGTCAGCTGCCCAGACAATTCTTCCCTCAATTGTATTGGGGTCTTTGCAGTGCAACCACGCTTCCATATAATCTTTTTGCATGCTAGCCGGAAGATTCTTTATCAATTTTTCATAGAACTTTGTGCCAATTCTTTTTATTTCTGAAGTCAATTTTTCATCGCTGTGTTTGAAATGGAACAGGATATCACCAGTCATGCATTCTTCCAAATCATGTAAAAGTGCACCCCTAAATACCTTTTCCATGTTTACCTTATTACCAAACTTTTTCTGTTCTATATCCGCCAAGATCATCGCATATAACGCGGTATGAAAGCTATGCTCGGCAACATTCTCATCTTTCAATCTTTTTCTGATACCAAATCTAATTACTTGTCCTAAAACTCTTTCGCTTTCAAAAAAATCTTTTAGGGACATAGATAGAAACTATATTTAAGTATTTTTAAACTTTTATTCAAACGAATCCCTTTTATATCTAATTTAATATTATATAAAATGTATGTAATTGGTGATTTAATGATAAAAAAATTTTTTGAGATACTTGAAGAACCAAGAACTTTTTTTGAAAAGACAGAGAAAGAAGGTTGGAAAGAGCCATTTATATTCTTTCTAAAAATAACAATTATGATTGCAATTTTGACCTCAATCATAAATTATCTTGGAATAGAAAGCACGGATTTTTCATCTGCATATCAGGCGCAAATAATGGGTTATAGAGCGATTAGAAATTATTTTGTTCCAAGGTATGGTCCAATCGCATATTTCATTGAACCATTTTTGATCACAATATTTGCAATTCTAATTCTTATTTGTACTACTCTCTTTTTACATGCAATTATCAAGCTTGCCGGTGGGCAGGGCTCATTTTTGAATGCTTGGAAATCAGTCTGCTACGGCGTTGCTCCATGTTTGTTGGGCGGTTTTATTCCCTATTTCTCCCTATTCGTTGGTTTCTGGTCTCTCGTTATACAGTTGTACATTGCTCCAATCGTATTGTACAAACTAAAAGAATGGAAGGCTATTATTCTTGTTTCAGCTATGATCACACTAACTTTCATTGAGTTATTTCTTAGAGGCACAACTGTTAATTTTTATTAAACAATAAAACCATATGATGCTGGTTTTCTTCCTTTTATATGCTCATCCACAATTCTCAAAGAATTCTGTTTATTTATTTCAACTATCTTCTCAAGTGCATCCTCCGGAATTTCAACATCGCATTCTCTTGCAAGGTCTTTGAAAAACTGTTTTGCTTCAGCAGCTTCATCCAAAATGTTTGCTTTAAATTTCTCTAATTCTTCATATTTAATCTCATACAAGCTATTGGAAATGAATTCGGGACTTGTCCACAAGTAAGCAATGCTTACAATGTATGCTTCTCTCTGATCTTTATCTAATTTTTTGAGTGTTTCACGCATGTTATCAAAAATAGGTTTATCGAGGTCCCAACCAATTTCTTCAAGCTTTTTCATTTGTTGTTTTAGTGATTCTTGAGCAACACTCGTTGAAGAACGAATCCTATCTTCAAACCATTTTCTTAATGGCATGGTTTTATAATTATTCATTTTTAATGATATTACATCTTCCCTTACTTAAATATTTTTACTTTATAGTAAATACAAAAAAATAATGATTATTTATCTGCTCTTTGAGCCAATCATTGATGCTGCACTCAGAACTGCTGCTGAAAAAACAATCCATTCGCCAGAAACTTGTAATTTAAGGATGTCTACCGCTGCAAATTTTATGATCCATAAATTTACTAGAAAGAATACTAGTCCCATAACGATTAGGATCACGGCAGTCACTATTAACAAGGTTATTGTACCCATCGCTGAAGCAGCTTGGTTTAAAACTTTTTTTGCTTGGGGCATTTCACCACCTCACTGTTATATATAAAAAGTTTATAAACTTAAATATTTTTGAATTGAACTTATGACTAGAAAATTATTTTACGAAGATGTATATATGAAGGAATTTGATGCAAAGGTAATTGAAATCAATGGAAACCAAGTTGTTCTTGACCAGACTTGTTTTTATCCGCAGGGTGGAGGTCAAGTGGGTGATACTGGTGAAATAAATGGGATAAAGGTAGTCAACACAATAAAAGAAGGTGACAAAGTCATACACATACTTGAAAGGGAGCCCAATTTCAAAGTTGGTGACATTGTTCATGGAAAAATCGATTGGGAAAGGAGATACAAGATAATGCGATTACATTCAGCAGCACATATTGTTTATTATGTAATGCAAGCTATATTTGGTCCTGATTGCAAAGTTGCATCTCCTGGAATTGTTGATGATAAAAAAGATAGGAATGATTACTTGATAGAAGAGATCGATACGGAGAAATTGAAGGCAGTCGAAGAAAAGGCGAATCAAATAATCGCAAAGAATTATGAAATTGAGAGAGCACGAGAACCAGACAATCCTGATATTTGGTATTGGAAGATAGAGATATTTCCAAAGATGCACTGCCTGGGGACGCATGTTAAAAACACAAGTGAGATAGGTCAAATCAGGGTAGATAAAGGCAAAAAACCTGGAAAAGGAAAACAGCGAATCGAGGTTTCTTTATTAGACACTACTTAAAAGTAAAATATTTATTTAACATTTGTTACCTTTCTACTTATGAGTGTGGTTACACTCATCGACTTTAGAGAAAATCCTGATATTTCTCTTCATGAAATCTACAAGAATGCACTTTTATTTTTTCCTGAAAAAATAAGAAGACAAAAAATGGATTGGAATGTTAGGGGTGAACTGGAGCGTATTAAAAGAATGGAAGATGTTATCAATTATGAGGATAGAGAAATCCTGGCGGTTCCTCTGAATAAGGTGCTGAGACTTGGCTGGAATTACACCCAACCATGGATTCTAGCACTAAATGAACCAATATATAGGAAGCAAATTACGATATACGATGGAAAAATAATCTGTAAAATTGATCTTCTTTCAGGACATACGCTTGGTAATCGAAGCGTGATATCAGAATTTTCACTCTCAACGGATGATTTGGTAAAAATACTGACTCATGAATTTGGTCATCAAATAGGACTCTTTGACCATGAAGGAGAAGAATTTGAGGAGTGTTTCATGAGTACTTCAAGCCCAGAAAAACAATTTAGATTCTGCAAAATTTGTCTTGAAAATTTGCTTCGTACCTAACTATTTTAAAAGGGAATTTCATAACGGGATTAAATATTGTATTGTAACTATTGAGTACAATGCCAACAGTAATCGTTCTTGGTGCATAACTTTCATTTAAAAAATCAGTTACTTTATTGATTGTTCTACCGCTTTCTATCCAATCATCAATTAACAAAACATTACTATTTGGAATTTTTTCTTTAAGTTCCATTTCTTGGAATGGTAACAATTTCACATTTTCATCATTTCTATAGTGATGTGAGAACCTTAATGTCGTATGTGGTGTATTTAACACCTTGGAAAGAACCAACGCTGGTTCAAATCCACCACTTGCAATCGAAATAATTACATCTGGTCTCTCATGCTCTTTATAATACTTTACAACACTTCGGATGAAGTCCTTGACACAATCTTCGCTCCCATTCAGAGGTCGAAATTTAATGTCGATCTTGAATTTCCTAGTAGTTTTTTTAATGTAGTCTAGGTCTCTTTCATTAACATTAGCATTGTAACCAGGAATGTAAAATTTAGCACATACTTCTGAAGCTACTTTAAACGTTTTATTAAGCAGAGATGGTTGATCTAACATTTGTTCAAGCATTCCATCATAAACAACCTGGCAAAGACAGAGCGCATTCTCTTTTTTTATCCAATTTGGACAATCTTTGTTTCTTATATTATCCACTAAATTTTCTATTGTTATTGGAAACATTTATTTACTATATAATAGTGATTTTAAATATATTTTGAATTTATTTTAATGGAGAAAACTGTGTATAGAACCTGATCAAAACGAACATTAGGAAAGCCATCGCCAACAATATAAGTATTACATCTGAGTAATTGCCAAAACCCATGATGTAACAATTGTTACATGTTTCGATTCCTTGTTGTAGTGAGAATGTAAGTGCAATGAAAAATACAGCACCTATGATTAGAAGGAATATTACTATTTTTCCTTGATCCGTCCTAAGAACTTCTTCCATATAATTGGTAAAAAATTTTACATTTAAAAATTTAGTGTTTATTTTAATCTGGATATGCAGAAAAAATTTAACTTATGACTGTTATTTTTTATTGAATGAAACTTGACCTGATAATACATATGCTAGCTGCTTCTCTAATAGTTTGGGGAATAGCTGTCTTCTTGTTTCCAAAGCCATGCGGAAATTTGAGTAGAGTTGCAGGTTCTATAGACACCATCTGTGAATGTATTGGTGTACAGTACTCCGACATCAAAGAGAATGGTACAGATATCTATTGTATGGGTCTATGCCTACAAGACAAATGTAGTAACACAACATCGAGAGGAATTTTAAGAGAAAAATATTCAATAGCACTTACTGGTTTTATGTGTTCAAACTCAACCGAGGATAATTTTAAACTTAGTATTATGAATGATGGAATTTATGATATCGTTGATACAGTTATTTTTATTAACGTGTACAAAGAAGATAGATTGCTTGCCCATGGTGAGAAAAAAATTAACTTACTTAAGACAAACCAACTCGTAGAATTAAACTTTACGCTGGCAATACCAGAAGAGTATAAAAAAGTCGGTGAGGTTCTAAACCTTGAAATTGGTCTTAAAGAAGACAATCTTGATAGAATTTTGTTTAAAAATATAAATTGTATTACTGTAGGATAAAACGAATCCAAAACCTTTAAATTTAGATATTACTTAATAATTATTGTCCTTCATAACTATTAAAATAAATTTAGTGATGTAGGATGGCAAAATCTCGAATAAGGAGATTGAAAGAGAAAATCATAGCTATAATTACCATCTCAATTTGGTTCTTTGTACTAACTTATTACTGGACAAAAGACATTACAGTCCAAAAGTTTAGGCTATAAAAGATTTCTATAAACAAAATCTTTAAATTATTTGGAGTTTAATTTTAGGTATGGGCCGGTAGCTTAATGGTAAAGCGCTCGCTTGGCGTGCGAGAGACTAGGGGTTCAATTCCCCTCCGGTCCATTCAACAAAGTTTTAAAAACGAGATATGTCTTAAAAAGAATTATTTAAATTTTGACCTTAATTTTTGTTTCTAATAAACCAACTTCTTCTAACATTTCATCGTAAAGATGTGAGACCACCGGATCCACAACATAGGCTCTAATAGCACGATTCTCAGCATCAAATTTGAGTGTTGGAAAAATTCGTCCACTTTCCTCTGCAGATTTCAAAATTTCTGGAAGTTTATCAGAAGAAATACCAAAATCGAAATTTGATTCCTTGAGCTTTTCTAATATGTTTTCTAGTTCAGCTATTGTTGTGCCATGGTATGGCTTACCTTCATCTTTTGCTTTGTATGCTGATAATCTTATTGCCATAGCAATCTTTGTGTGAGGCATAAAATGTTGTAATATCTTTCTTTTTTCCGTTTCCTTTTCTAACATTTTTTATCACTGAATAGTATATAAGTCAGTAATATTTAAATCTTGTTATGGATTTAATAAAGAGGACAGAAGAAAGATACTTAATTGAAGCATCTAACTCTAACAAATTTTTAAAAGAAATTGAGTCAATCGTTTCCCCTCAAGTTTTTCCAACAAATTATAATCATACATTATATTTTAATAATAACGAACATGAAGTTCCATTCGAAATTTCAGTTAAGGCTAGAAGATATTCAAGCTCTCCATTCGATGGGAAGCTCAATTTAGATGATGAATGGATATTTGAAATCAAAAAAGACCAGGCGAGTAGCGCGTTAAGACTAAAAGAAAAAGAAAGGAAAAACCTTAGTCTTAAAAAGATTTTAGATGAAGTTTTAAGGATAAATGGAATGCCAATCCAACTTAAACTTCAGCCCTACGTAGCAGATAGCTATAGAAGAGCGCATTATGTATCTAAAGAAAATGAATTCAGGATCACGATTGATGATCAGATCGATTATTTCTTTTTTGACAAAGAATTTAATGGGATTAAGATCGGGAACGAAGATTACGCTCGAGTAGAAATTAAAATACATCCGGATAAAACCAATTCTAAAAATGTTCAGAGAATTCGGGAAACATTAATCAATTTTGAAGCCGAACCAGTAATTTCCAAGAAAGATATGGCTTACAATTTCTTAAGTAAACATTTGCGAGATAAGCATAAATATTATGTTCCGAATGCTAACATTGAGATCGAAGCAAAATTAATTTTAGACGGAGCAGACCAATTTGTTTTCCACCAAATTAAGAAGGATTTTGAAAGCGGGGGTATAAATGGTTTTTCAGTTTTAAACAAATTTCCATATGTTTTGGAAACAGGCGAATTGGATCATTATTTATTAAATCAAAATGAATTTTTAAGGATAAGTACAAAAGGTAAATCAAAGAGAATCACTCGCAAAAGTAATGTAGAAATTTTGAATGATCCTTTCGGATTGAATTGCATTGTTAAGCGAAGTGAAGAAAAGGATTCCTTCACTGCATCTATATTGCAATTACCCTTAAAAACAATTTACAGAAAAAGAAAATATTTTTTGGTAGAGAATGAAATTACTAAAAATTCATACTGTGTGCTAATAGATCGCTGTACGCATGAACAAAATGAATTATTTCAAATGGAAATTGAAGGATTACTTCAGTTTCCATCGCCAGACGATGAAAATAAAATGATTTGGGATATCAGCTACATTACAAATGAAATAATTAAAAAATACCCAGTTCTAAAACCAGCAGTTTTGACAAAATTAAATTGGTTAAGAAATTTATGATTTCAAGCTAATCGAATTGTTTCGCCGTCTTCTTCAAATATTCTATACACTTTTATTTCTTTATTCACGATCCTATACGGTGAGAATGGATTAGTCAACACACTTGTCAGCACTTCATCTATGCTTCTTCCAGCCACCTCTGAGCCAGGATAGATAAAGAGCGATTTGAAGAATGGGAGTAAATCCTTAATGATGTTTGATCTCGTTGCTCTAAAACCAAAAAACCCAGTTGACATCTCACTAGAAAATGGTGTACCGTAGTGAATGTGGTCAGCATCAAGTTTAACCATCTTATCTAACAATTCTGTGATGAAAATTGGTGGGGTTTCACCATCAGAATCCATCTTAACAATAATTTTAGGATTATTTTTAAGCGCTTTCTCATAACCAGCAAGTACCGCATAATTGAATCCTAGGTTCTCAGGTATGTTTATTACATCTATTGTCTTTGATTCTCTCCTAACTAATTCTTCCAGAACTTCATTTGTTTTATCAGTACTACCATCATTTACGACGATTATTTTTTTCAGTGAATCTTTTAGGAAGTGCTCCTTTATGCTAAGAAGATCTTCTAAGACATTTCCAACATTGTCATGCCAATACCCAGGTTTACCTCTCGTATATGTGTTGTAAGTTGGCATTAAAGCCACAGCATCACATCTTACTTCTTTACATGTTCTTCTTGCTAGATCGTCCTTTGAAAATTTCATATCCTTACAATAGTATGTGTTTGGTAAACACTTAACTGTCTTGTCCAGTATCCTTTCTATATCAGCTGGTATTTTCATAAAGTTAATTGTGAATGATGTTACTTATAAATTTTACTATTTTATAGTGATAAAAAATTTTGATAATAAAATTTGCATATTGGAATAGAAAGAAATTAAAATTATTAATTACTATTCTCCTCTCGTGAGATTATGGAAATCAAAATTGTTAAGATAGAAGTACCTGAAGGATGTAATTTGATACTTGGACAGAGTCATTTTATTAAAACAGTTGAGGATTTACATGAAGCAATCGTGAATTCATCTCCCATCATAAAATTTGGTATCGGTTTCTGTGAATCAAGCGGTCCTTGCCTTGTAAGACATAGTGGCAATGATGAACAACTTAGAAAATTAGCTGCAGAAAAAGCGCTGGAGATCGGATGTGGACATTGTTTCATCATTTTCTTAAAAAATGGATACCCAATAAACGTATTAAATAGAATAAAAGAAGTACCTGAGGTTTGTAATATAATTGCTGCAACTGCGAACCCATTACAAATTATAATCGCTGAGACAGAGCAAGGAAGGGGAATTCTTGGTGTTGTGGATGGTATGAAGAGCAAGGGTATTGAAGGAGAGGAAGAGATAAAAGATAGGAAGGTTTTTTTAAGAAAGATTGGATACAAACTTTAATGCCTGGGTAGTTTAGTCTGGCTAGAACGCAGCGCTCATGAGCTTTGCTAAGATACGCTGCAATCGTGGGTTCAAATCCCACCCCAGGCAGATTTAAATTTTTATAAATTATTATTTACTTATGCTGGATGAGATATCTATTGAGGCAATTTCTGACATTCTCAAAGGAATAGGAGTTTTCATCATATTTATGCCCATAGTAATCATCTTATTTTTAATAATGTTTCTTATGACACGTTACCCAATGATAAATACTTTCCAGGTAGCTATTTTCTTTGCGATTTCATTTATTCCTTTTATCTTCATTGGTATATTCTTACTAGTGATTGGTTATATGATAGGAAAAAAAGAAGTGATAAATGAAAGAGAAAGAAGAAAGAGAGAAATAATGAAGAGATTTGAAAAGCAACTGATCGAGATTAAGAAGAGAAAATAAATTTAGAGGTACGCTTCTGTCACATATCTACGCATCATTCGGTGACTGTTGAAGTAATATGCAATTTTACCAATCGAATTTTTCATCATTTGAATCCATGCATCTCTTTGATTGTAAAACATTGGAAGGATCACATACTCCAATTTATTGTACAAATCATCCTTTTCTCTTATGTAAGTATCCCAAGAAGAAAGGTTTTCATTTGGATGGGGACCAATAGCCCAACCAGTAACATTTTCAATGCAGCCTTCTACCCACCAACCATCTAAAACACTGAAGTTTATTACACCATTGTGTGCTGCTTTCATCCCGCTAGTACCTGACGCTTCCAACGGTCTCAATGGTGTATTCAACCAAACATCAACGCCAGAAACAAATTTGAGTGCCAAGTCAAGGTCATAATTCGGTAGATAAACAATTTTAATTTCATCCTTCAATTTTTTTATATGATCGAATATTTCAGCGATTATTCTCTTACCTGAATCATCCTTTGGATGTGCTTTTCCAGCAAATATTAATTGCATTTTATACCTACGATTTATTTTTTTTAATCTTTCTGGATCTGAAAAAAGAAATGTTGCTCTTTTATATCCTGTTGCTCTCCTAGCAAAACCCATTGTGAAAGTATTGTAATCCATATTAATGTTAGTAACATTGTTCACATAATCAATCAAATTTTTCTTTGCCTCTTGATGTGCATGCCAGATTTCCTCTTCTGGTATCACATCCACTCTCACTAAAAAATCTGGTTCATTTGCCCATCCAGGTAAATACTTATTAAATATTCTTTTGAAACTATCACAAGTCCATGTGTAAGAATGTACACCATTTGTAATTGCATGTACAGTGTAACCTGGAAACATTCCACCAACCACTTCTCGATGTTTCTGAGCCACACCATTAACATAATTGCTCATATTTAAAGCAAAAAGCGTCATGTTGAATTTATCCTGTCCTCCATATTTCTTTAATAGACTTAAATCGGCTTCCCCTAACAATTCGCTGATGAGTTCGTATGAAAATTTATCATGTGCAGCTTCCACAGGTGTATGTGTAGTAAAAATACAAGATTCCCTTACTTTATCCACATCTGTTCCATTCTTATATAACAATTCAAGAGCTAAAAGTGCACAGTGACCCTCGTTCATGTGGTATTTCTTGATCCTAAATCCAAGCGCTTCCAACATTCTAACTCCACCAATACCAAGCACGATTTCTTGTTTTAATCTATACTTCTCATCACCTCCATAAAGGTAATGTGTTATCGCGCGATTTTCTTCAGAATTTCCGTCCACATCCGTATCAAGGAAAAGTACTGGAACAACACCACCAATCAAACTGCGCCATTCGTAAAGCCAAGCTTTAACCTTAACTTTTTCATTTTTTATTTTTACCTCAATTGTTTCAGGTAAGAGTTTCATATATTTTGATGGATCCCATTCTTGCGGATATTCAATTTGTCTACCGTCTTCTGTTATTTCTTGCTTGAAATATCCTTTCTTGCTTATCAAAGAAACCGCGACTAGAGGTATGTTCAAATCAGCGCTTGATCTAATCGTATCTCCGGCTAAAACCCCCAAACCACCAGCGTATGTAAAAATATCATTTTTTAGTGCTATCTCCATTGAAAAATAAGCGATTTTTTGCTTTTGGAATTCTTCATTATTCATCTGAGTTCTAATTAATAATTAAGCAATATTAGTATTAAAATTTTCCAGATAATTTTATTTATTCAATATCTTTAAGAATGAGTCGTAGTTTAATGTCTTTTTCAACTTTATTCCAAACTGGTTTACCCTACCGCCATAACTTTCTGTTATTGGTTGAAATCTTCGAAGAACTTCATTAATAAAGTTAATATCATTGGATCTTATACTGACTCTATCACCTTTCAAAAAAACATAATTACCGGGGTTCTCAGTCAACATCCTCTCAAGCGATGACATTGGGAATTCAAACCATTTTTCATCTGCAACTTTAACCTCATAATTTCCTATGCTTATCAAATCAAATCTTGGATTAAAATTCTCCATGTAACTTAAAAACCTTTTAACATCACTTTTCTCTTGATTATTCAATAAATTAATCAACGAATCAACACTGTCTATTTTATTTGGATTAAGATTTTTTGAAATTTCTAATGTTTTATATGGATATCGCTTACTTAAAAAAGCCAAAACTGAGGCAATGGAAAATATTTCCTCCTCTCTCATATATTGGTTCTTATAATTAGACGCTTTGAACAAATCTTTATTTTCTTTCTTTATTTTTTCTAAGCATATATTATGTAAGCTATCTGTAATTTCAGCAGTAGCAGCAATAAAAAGATCTGTTTTATCTTTTTTAGGAAGTGCTTCGTAAACGAGCGTAGCAGTGGGTTTATTTCCTTCTTTACAAAGGATTAAAATATTCCTTGACTTGTTTGTTGGATGGTGATCTATCACCCAACCATCACCCACTGTATCCTTGTCCAATATCAATGTGTGAGAATCAGAAGGAACACCTTTTTCATGGTTGATGCTTACTTCTATTCCATTAAAATGACGGACTATCTGCGCTGCTGATCCTATCCCGTCCCAATCATCGTCCGTGTCAATTTTCTTGATTTCACTCATTACTTCTCTAAAAGTTGGCATATCACTCACTCGAATTATTACTTCACTAATCTAGATTAAATAAATTTTCGATTATTTTGAAAAACAGAATTCATGACATATGCGGGGGGTGGGATTTGAACCCACGCGGGCACTAAGCCACAGGATTTCATATCATTGTGACCTCATCACTTAAGTAATTAAACTTAAGTCCTGCGCGTTGGACCTAGCTTCGCTACCCCCGCAATTAAGCCTTTTCTTTAATAGCGCTTGAAAATTCTTTGAGTTTCTCTTCCATTATCCTTATCGCATTTATAAATATCTCTTTTGGCTTTAATTGACCCCAGCTTTCAATTTCGAATATTACTTTGTTTGGATTATCTATCAGCTTAATTGCCTTAGGTTTGCAAGCATCTTCACAAGCTCTACAAAGGTCACAATCCAATAGTGTTTTTTCGTTTATTACAATTTCTTTGCCAGAAATGCTTAGAATGCCCTTGGGACAAGCATCAACACATTTTTTACACTGATTGCAAGCCTTCGAATCTATTTCAATTTTAGGATAGTAGCGATATGTGGCAAGACAAGGTGAAAACTTAGCGTGTTCAATTCCCCTTCCAAGAATTGCGATTGCTGTGAATTCAAGTTCCTGTCCTTCCAAAAGTTTAACAATTGGCATCTTTGGAAAAACTGGTTTTATTTCAGGATCAGTTGATTTCATATCACTGGCATAAACTGTTTTTGGACCAACCTCTTTTAATGAAAGTTTAACTGAACACTTTGCACATGTCTTCCCTTTACACGAACATTCACTAACAAAATTATAACTTTTTAGATCTGTTTTCAATGGAATCAAACCAAGCCGATGTGCAATTATTTCGTCATACAAAGCACTCGAATTTTTTCTAAATTCAACCTCTTTTATTGCCATCACAGGAACTTCCGACATACATATCCTTCTTAATGAATTTAAAAGCTCGATATTGAGTCCATCGATAATAAACTTCAATCTTTCATTATTCTCTTCCAATATTTTTATTTTCATTTTTGATCACATTCTTCTTCCCCTTTTACCTCCAGATTTTCTACATCCGTCATGTGGAATTGGTGTAACATCCTCGATGAATCCTATTTTCAATCCACATCTTGCGAGTGCTCTAATCGCTGCTTGTGTACCTGGACCAGGATTCTTTGGACCTTCATGGCCTCCAGGTGCTCGAACTTTTATATGGATTGCATTTATACCTTTCTCCATTGCGATTTCAGCGGCTTTCTTAGCAGCCATCATTGCCGCAGCTGGAGATGAACCTAACCGATCCGCCTTTACCATTTGACCTCCTGTTGCAAATGCAAATGTTTCAGAACCAGTAATGTCGGTGATATGAATTATTGTATTATTGTAACTTGCATATATGTGGGCAACACCCCACCTAATTTTTTCTTTTTTTCTCTCAGCTTTTTTCTCTTCTTTTTTAGTCTCTTCTTTCTCCTTTACCTCTATTTTTTCTTCATTTGATTTATTTTCACTTTCAATTATTTTCTCATCGGTCTTCTTCTCCTCTTCTTTATTAGGCTCCAACTTTTTCACCACTTTTCTTCAGCTGTTCTTGGGCTATCTTTGACCCCTTGGAAAACATGACTAATCCTTCCTCATCGATCGGAACTAGATAATTTGGTGACTTGATTTTTTTATCTTTGATTGATATGTGACCATGAACAATGAATTGTCTAGCTTGTTTTATTGAATTTGCAAGTCCTTTATTAAAGACAATCGTTTGCAATCTTCTATCACATAAGTTATTTATTTCCAAACCAAGTACATCATCAAGCTTTGCGTCCTTTTTTACCAAACCTAGTTTTGAAAGTTTTGATATCAATTGCTCTTTCTCTATTCTAGCCTGATCACCTTTTGAGGCAATCAATTTTCTTGCCTGCTGTCTCCATTTCCTTAATATAGACTGCATTTTCCATATTTCTCGCTTATTCACGAAACCATACTTTTTAATCAAATCAGCTTCTTTATCAATCCTTAATTTCTGCCATCTTTGTTTTGGTTTTTCATACTTCTTTTTTAATCTTGTCCTTGGATCACCCATTTAACTCACTCTTTTTTAGAAGCTTTAGCAGGCTGTACCTTTTTTCTTGAAACACCAACAGCAGGACCTTTTCTCCCTGTATTTCTTGTTCTCTGTCCTCTAACCTTCAATCCCAACATATGTCTTATTCCCCTTCTCGCTTTTATTTTCTTTAAGAATTCTATATCACTTTTTTGGGCAAATTCAAGTTCCGAGGAAACGAGATGCATGTCTTTACCTGTCTCGATGTCCCTTCTCCTGTTTAGCAGCCATGGTTTTATCCCAAATTTAGCCGGATCTCTTATCATCTCTTTTAATTTCTCTATTTCATTATCATCCAGCTCTCCAAGTTTTTTATCTGGAGGCCATCCTCCAGCAGTTCTTATTGCTCTCGCGAACATATTACCTATGCCCTTAATCTTCCAAAGCGCTCGCTCTATCTTTAAATTCCCATCTAAGTCAGTGCCTGCAATTCTGATTATCTTCTTTTCCTCTGGCATTTTGCTTACCTATAAAATATCGCTATTAATAAGATTTAAATCTTTTTAAATATAACGTTTCATGTTTAAACACATATATTCTAATTAAAAAAATAATTAAACTGATTATTTCTTAATATTAATATGCAGTGGGTACTCTCAATTATAAAAGAGGAATTGGATAAAAGGAGAAAGGAGATACCTTTCATCGTTTTTGTCTCACTTTTCATAAGTTTTGCAGCTGCAAGAACATTTGTATTGTTGTTTCCAAACATTAACTTAATATGGAGAGGTTATCACATTCATCACTTTTTCCTTGGTATTTTTATAATCATTTTATCGGGTGGTTTAACGCTCCATTATCACGGAAAACACTTCACAAGACTTTGCGCAGTGCTATATGGCATCGGTCTCGGTATAATAATTGATGAAATCGGGTTATTGATCACATTGGGTAATTATTGGGAAAGGATTACATATGATGTGATTACATATGTTGTATTAATTTTTCTAAATTATCTCTTCTTTTTTGATTTTTGGGAAACATTAGAAAGAGACGTCATCTATAAAAGATTCATTAAAAAGATACTCAATAAAATTAAAAGAAAATAGTTACTAAACAGTGATAGAAAGATTTATAAAATGAGTTCAAATATGTTTGATTATGAAACCAACGATTTCTTCCTCTATTTCTTCGCTTAAAGCTTCCCCTATAAGGGAAATCGCTACAAAACTTGAGATATTGAAAGAGGATCCAGAGCTCATAGGTCTTGGTGGTGGTGAGCCAAGTCTAGATCCACCAGATTTTCTACTTGAAAAAGCAGGTGAGATACTCAAAAATTCCAAGGGTTACTGTGCTACTGCTGGTTTTAAAAAACTCAGACAAAGAATTGCGGAATGTATGAAAGAAGAGGGATTCGAACTAACATTGGAAAACATATTAATCACAAATGCTGCATCCAATGGGATCAGTGTTGCATTCAAATCATTAATAAATCCAGGTGATGAAGTAATTACAATCTTACCAACTTACGTTGCCTATCCGGGACTTATTCAATTGAACAATGCAAAGATGGTTGAAATAAGAACAGGTATTGAAAACAATTTCAGGATTGACATCGATGAGCTTAATGAAAAAGTGAATAAAGGAAAAACAAAAGCAATTATCGTGATTTCTCCAGACAATCCAACAGGAAGAATACTCAACAAAAAAGAAGTTCGTGCAATTGGTGAGATTGCAAAGGAAAATGGGATGGCAATCTTGAGCGATGAAGCTTATTACTTAATTACATACAATGGTAAATTTGAACCATTCAATGAATTCATGGATAATTTGGTTGGTATAAGAAGTTTTTCTAAGACTGCTTCAGCTCCACAATGGAGGATTGGTTATAACTATGCAAATAAAGATATCATTGATGCAATGATAAAGGCAAATCAATACGATATCATTTGTCCAAATGTTGTTTCACAAAAATTGATCATAGAATTTTTAAAGGAAGAGAACAGGGCGAAAAGAGAAGCATACACGAAGTACGTAGTTGAAACTTATAAAAAGAGGATGGAGGCAATGGGTAAAAGTCTAGAGGAACATTTACCGGAAGCTGATTTCGTAAAACCAGATGGAGCATTTTACTATTTTGTAAGAATCCCAGGAATCAAAGATGATGCTAAATTTGTAAGTGAGCTTTTGGATACTAAAAAAGTCGCAATTGTGCAAGGAAGCGCATTTGGGATGAGAAAGGACGAAGGTTATTTTAGATTGACATTCGTATCTGAAAATGAAGAAAGGATAAATGAGGGAATTAAGAAAATTGCTGAATTCCTTAAAAATTACAAAAATTAATTTTTTAATAATATCTTAAATATTCTATTCAAAATTGGAACTGTATCATATTTATTTATCTCTTCTGGTTTAATCCAAACATAATCATCATGCTCCCAATTTAGCTTTACTTTTTGTTTCTTAACTTCAAATAAAAAGAGATGTATTACTACGTTAGCATTTAGTTCTTTATCAAATACTTTAATCACTTTTCCTTTTTTCAAAATTTTTCCTTTTAATCCAGTCTCTTCAAAAATTTCTATCTTAGCTCTTTCCTCAGGAATCTCACCCTCTTCTAAGAAACCACTCACTCCTGCCCACTTACCTGCATAGAAACCAACTCTTTGTGATCTTTTTAATAATAAAATTTTATTCTTATACTTTAAAAGAGATGTGACTGTTTGTACTTCTTTTTTCATTTTCATTCACTTAAAATATTAAGGAATACCTCCTTAATCACTTGGGCATTGTAACCGCCTTCCAATATCCAGTAACATCCTATGTCTAATTTGTCAATCAGATTAAAAATATTATAATAATCTTTCGTTTCTAGACCTTCGCCAATACTACCAGCGAACATATCTCTCTTATGTGTATCAAGACCGATTGAAATTCCAATCCTGTCTGGTTTGAATTCTAAAATCTCTTCTAAAACTTTTTTGAGTGTTTTTATGTAAATTGTGCTCTCAATTGGGATGGTGAAGCTCTTTAAATTTCCGGCTGAAAATGCTTTGACTGGAGGAAAGTGTGTTCTTCCATGTATTGAGAAGCATCTTACGTTGTCATTATCCTTAAAAATACTTTGAGTTCCTTCACCATAATGAAAGTCCATGTCTAAAATTGCAATTCTATCTGCCTTCTTGTTTTTGATTAGATATTTTGTTGCAATTGCAATATTATTGAAGTAACAAAATCCCCATGGGATTTGGTAAATGACGCTACCAGAAAAGCTGGCATGGTGTCCGGGTGGTCTTATCAATGCAAATGAATGTTTGTACTCATCCAAGAGTTCGGCTGCTGTTACTGCTCCTCTTGCTGCCCATAACGCACTGTTATATGTGTGAAGGTTAATGGGTGTATCAGAACTCGAATCAATTCTCATGTCCTTGATTCCTTGAATGTATTTTTTTGAATGTACTAAGTTTAGTATTTGTTCTTCGTATTCTTTTGCTTCTTTGTATTCAAATCTATTTCTCGATTCATAAATCGGTATTAATCGACTACTTGGTTCGTATGGGTTCTCATGTTTCAAACATTCTTCAGAAATAACAGTGATTAGTGAATTTTTCTCCATTTTCTCTAATTAGTTAAGAACAATAGGTTTATAATAAAAATAGTTGTTATTTATAAGTAGTAAAATTTATAAATAAATGGACATTCATTATAAAAGGTGATGATAATGGTCAAAAAAAGTAAGTTAGAAACACTACTTGACGAAGCATTGGAGAAAGATACGCTCGGGAAATGGAGTGTTTATCACGCAATAACTGGAAAAGAATGGTGGGGCTCGAAATTAGGATTGGGCGAGATACATCCAGTTAAAATCACAAAGAAAAACATGGATAAAGTATATCTCGTTATTAAAAAAATGCAAAGGAACAAATATTACTATGACCCAACAAATCCAGATAATATACTTAGCAGATACTACGAAAGTACCTTTGAAAACATAGATAAAGCATTTTTAGAAGGAGATTTAAAAAAATTCAAAGCAGCCGTAGAAGATCTATTATTAAAAATTGTTTTAGATTAGTCATCTGATTTCTTTTAATTTTTAGTACCGCCAGGTGCAGGATTCGAACCTGCGAGGAGCAAAGCTCCACTAGCTTTCGAGGCTAGCGCTTTAACCGCTCAGCCAACCTGGCATAAATGATTAATACATCTTATATAAATAAATTTTAATATGTACAATTCTATAATTTAATTATGTATGAAATAATCTTGGGTAGAAGACAAAAAGACTTGGATAAATACGGCACGAAAGGCACTATTTTCTTGGCAAAACATTATGTAACAATGGAAAAGGTAAAGAGCTTGGCTAACCCGGTGCTTCTTGATGTATCCAGGCCACATGTGATATTAATTGCTGGAAAAAGAGGTGAAGGTAAGAGCTACACGATGGGTGTAATTGCAGAGGGAATGACAAACCTACCTCCAGAAGTATCAGAGAACATTGCATCTCTTATTCTTGATACGATGGGAATATATTGGACATTAAAGTTTCCAAATAGAAGAGATTTTAAATTACTTGAGCAATGGGGGCTCGAAGCAAAGGACTACTCGGATAGATGTATCGTGTATGTACCATATGGTTTCTTTGAGAAACTTAGGGCACAAAATGTGCCTGTGGACAGACCTTTTTCGATTGCTACTTCAGAGCTCAATCCATCAGATTGGTGTGTTCTGATGGGTGTTGAGTCAACGGACCCAATTGGCATATTGGTTGAACGAGTAATAACTAAGATGAAAAAACAAGGTGCATTTGGTATTGATGAAGTGATACAAGCAGTCGAAGCTGATGAAAAGGCTGATAACCAAACAAAACTAGCATTGATAAATAAATTAGACATGATCAAGGAATGGGGTCTCTTTGAAAAGGAAGGGACGAAAGTGGATAATTTGTTGGAAAGGGGTAAGATCACAGTACTTGATATTTCTTATTATACTCAGGTAATGGGTGGATTTAACCTGAGAGCACTCGTAATAGGAATTATAACAAAAAAAATATTAGAACACAGAACAATCGCTAGAAAGATTGAGGAATTGAGTGAGATAGAGGGTGGATTCACAGCTTTTGGAAAGAGATACAAGGAGCAAGCAAAAAAAGAAGTACCTCTTGTTTGGATTTTTCTAGACGAGGCTCATGAATTTATTCCAGCAAAAGGAAAGACATTAGCCACTGATGCACTCGTACAAGTGATCAGGGAAGGTAGGCAACCTGGAGTTTCACTTGTGTTAGCATCGCAACAGCCAGGTAAATTAAGCGGGGATGTGATTTCTCAGTGTGATCTGGTAATTTCCCACCGAGTAACATCAAAGGAAGACATAAATGCACTAAACAACATCATGCAGAGTTATTTGCCATACGCACTTGAAAGATATATTTCAGAATTACCAAGATTGAAGGGTGCTGCGATCGCGCTTGATGACACTCAAGAAAGGATATATCCAATCCAAGTAAGACCAAGAACAAGTTGGCATGGTGGAGAAGAACCAATTGCGATTTCTGAAGAAGAATAGTGGAAAACTGGAAATTTTATCTCCTTGTTTATAAGCAATCATTTAATAATTAAATACAAGCAGAGGTGCAATCTGGACGATACTGAGCATGGCGATGATGCCCCCATCCTCTGTTTCTATCTTAGGAACAATGCAGAAACGAAACCTAAAAAACCAAATACTAAACCTATAATTGCCCCTTTTGTTGGTATCTGTCGAAAAATTGTGTAAGCAAGTATTGGTTCCATTATTAGGATTGAAGTGATAGATGCGACACTGACAATCCAGATGTCATTGAAAGCACTAAAACCAAGCATGTAACCGGCAATCAAGAATCCGCCTGCTATGATAATAATAACGAACATCTTAAGAAAAATGTGTAAAAAAGTTTGTGGGCTCGAGAAATTAGTTTTTGCCGCGATCATTTCAGAATAAATTGCAATCGATTCTCCCATAAATATTAGTAATATCGTTAAAATTTTTGTATACAAAGGATTCATAAATAATTTTAGTAAAGCCCTCAATAAAAAGTTTAATCCGTAATTTTACCCAATAATCTTATAAAATTAAATTGATTTGGATGAATAATGGTCAAAGAATTTGTTGTGACGCCTTGGGAAGTTAAGGGAAGGATAGATTATGAGAAATTAGTAAAGGAATTTGGTTTAAATTTGATAGATGATCGACTCATCAAAAGACTTGAAAGGTATTTAGGTAGGAACAAGTTTATTACAAGAAAAATATTCTTTGCGCATCGAGACCTTGGATTTATCCTAGATGAATATGAGAAGGGAAATAAATTTTATTTGTATAATGGTAGAGGTCCATCTGGAAATACACACATTGGTCACTTAATTTCCTTTATCTTTGCAAAACAATTACAAGATGCATTTGATGTGAAGTATCTAATTCAATTGACGGATGATGAAAAATTTCTTTTTAAAGAGAATCTCAAATTGGAAGAAGTTGAGAAATTTACTTACGAGAATATGCTTGATATAATTGCACTTGGATTCGATCCAAGGAAAACAAGGATAATCTCCGATCTTGCTTATGCAAAAACAATGTATAGGGAAGCAATAAAAGTTGCCAAGAAACTTACCTTTTCAACGGTAAAGGCCGTCTTTGGATTTACGAATGAAACGAATGTGGGATCAATATTTTTTACAAGCATGCAAGCTGTTCCGGCTTTTTTAGAATCAGTCAAGGAAAAGAGGAACATACCCTGCTTAATTCCTCATGGCATCGATCAAGATCCTCATTTCAGGATTGCACGAGATATTTTACCAAAATTGGGCTTTTACAAGCCTGCATCCATACAGTGCAAAATAATGCCTGGCTTGGGTAAGGAAGGTAAGATGAGTTCAAGCGAACCATCAACCTGTATTTTCACTACCGATGCACCAGACATTGTAAGAAAAAAAGTAATGAATGCGTTTACCGGTGGGAGAGAAACGGCAGAGCTGCAACGGAAATATGGTGGAAATCCAGATATATGTTCAATTTATCAATATTACTACTTCTTATTTGAAGAAGACGATCAAAAAATATTTGAATTAAACGAAAAATGTAGAAAAGGAGAAATAATCTGTGGGGAGTGTAAAAAAATACTTGCTGAAAAAATTGAAAAATTTATCTCTGAACATCAAAGAAAGAGGGAAAAGGCAAGAGATTTAGTTGAAAAATTTCTATTAAAGGATTAATTCTTTACAAAAAATTTTTAAGTTAAGAATTTTTAGTTTATCTCATGAAACCAGAATTTGATATCGAACATACGATCGAACCAGAGATAGATGACGAATTTTTCATTCCACCCGTTGTATATAAAAAAAGCAAGAAAAAGAAAGCAGAATTAGAACGAGATATTGCTTCTTACATCGGTTAATTTTGGTCTTATTACTTTTACACCAATTTTCTTCTCGAAACTATCAATCTCCTTGTCTACAATTTTCATGATCATATTTGTGGCTAGGAGGTGGTCGTGGAAATTAAAATCTTCCAACTTTTTTAGACTTTCTTTTATGCCTTCAATTAATGGTGAAATCATATTATTAATTAGCTCTGGATTGTGTTCAAGAAAAATTTTTAAGTTCTCCTTACTCAGATGCTTGTAATCATTACATATCATCGCAAGTATAAACGGATTCGTTTCTCGTTCTCTTAAGTTATCCAATATCTCCCTCATATCATCATATGTGATTTGTAAAAGAGTGGTTGCATTCTTGTACCAAGTACAGAGTGCATTTTCAATTTTTTTGTCACTACCGTTGCTCAATCGATATGTGATTTTGGCTGCGTATTCCCCAATACAACCAAGTTTCTCTTCGGCGACGCTTACTATTTTTTTTAAATAATCCTTGGTATGAAACTTCCTCTTTATTTCATTTAACTTATTTGTTTTTAGTTTAGTAGAAATCCAAACATCCATTGCTTGTCCTTTAAATGCGCGCATCATCCCTTTTTTATACAGTAAATACGCTTCCCTCCCAAGCTCAATAAATTTTAAAGAAGTAAGTTGTAATAAGTTATCAGACGCATTTTCAAGCACGAGCGCTTCTTTCTTAACTGAATTATTCAATTTTTGAATGTTCGTGTTCAAAATCAAATTCAAAATTTTATTTTCATTGTAACTCTGAAATTTTTTTGAACAAAGTATTGGGATTAAATACTTATCACACAATTCATCCTTTAGATCTGCAGCATAGAAAGCAATCGTGTATGCGATGGCTGTCTTCATCGCTTTTTTACTAAAGATACTGAAATAACCTTGATTGCCGCTCCATATCACAAACGCCTGGTTCCTCAACCAAGCTGGTGGCCTTGTCTCATGTCTTTTAATAATGTCCAGCTCTATATCTTTACCTTCATAATTCGGCAAAAGAGAATAGAATTCCTTTATTTGTTGCATTGCCAATAAATGCGCAAATATATTGGGTAATCCATACTTGAATGCAACAAAATATTTTTCCATTGAATTAAATATTGTATAATATCTTTTATTTTTTGTTGTATTTTCACTGTGGGGTAATTCATAAAATTTAAATAATACTTAGTAATACAATATCATATAATGGAAGCGAAATGTGAATTGTGCGGTAGCAAGCTCAACGTTGAAGAAAGGGAAGATATGCATCTCTGTAAAAAATGTAATGAAATTTTAGAATTTGCCGAATATCCCAATCTCGAGCGAAAAACACGATAGTTTTTTAAGTTTGGATTCTTTTTTAATTATTCAATGAAAAAGAGAGAAGTTAAGGACAAGCAAACAGTCGTGAAGAAGGAAAAAGAGGTTCATAAAAAAAGTGATCTCCTAAAAAAATTGATTCCTATTCTCTTGGTGGCAATTGTTTTAATTGCGATGATTTACTATCAAATAACAAAGACTGGATCTACTCATACTCAAGAACCCAAAAAAGAAGTAGAAATCAGCTTCAAGGAAGTCAAGGGAAATCAAACGATAATAGAGAACACCGGAACCGAGGAGATAGAAAAAATAAAGGTTTTTGTTGATGATAGATTGGTAGATGAGATTGAGGTCAATTTAAAGCCGAATGAATCAATAACGATCACATTTGTGCCTCCGCTTGAAGCAGAAAAAAACCACACGATAAAATTAATTGCTATACTTCCTTCTGGTGGTTCATTTGTATTTGAATTTACGGTTCCATCTTCAGAAGCCACACCATCTGATGGGTACATTTACCTAGCCCCGTGTGAGTTCCCAACATTTGGCGAATGGATTGTTAATAAGTCAACATATTGCGGTGACACAATTATAAATTTGAATGGAAATTTGACGATTCGAACTGGTGGTGAAATCACCTATCCACTCCTACCTTTCTCTACGGCATTATTCCTTCACAATGTGACCTTGCGTATAAATTCGAGTTATGATGGTGAATACGGCATTCAAGTTGGAGATATGGGTGCACTTTATGTCTTAAATTCAAAGATTACAAATGGTGATTTTGAAGATGCAAATTTCTTTTTTGAGGTTCGACCTGGTGCAACATTACAAATCAATAACTCAGAACTGAGTGGATGTGGTTTTAATTCCACAGAATTGTGGGGACAGGGTTTATTTATTCCGAGAAGCAACACAATTATAAGTAATAGTAGAATTTATAGAAACCACATTGGCATCATAACAGAATCAAATATACAAATTTCTAATAATATTATTGAACAAAATGTGATTGGCGTATATTGCATCAACGCTGATCCATCTCTCACCGGAAATGTTTTTATTAATAACTCATACAATTGTATCTCATGTCCAAGATGTCCAAGCTAACTACAATCTAAAATCTCTCCTACTCCGTATCTTTCAGCATTCCAGGGATCAATTCTAAACCACGTTTCATTGATGCCCCTTACTTTACATCCTGGATGAGAGTTGTTACTAAAATAGAGATAATCAATAAGTGTTTGGTTTTCTTTCACTGGTATATCCATTGAAATTAATTTTCTAACATCAACGAAACTTTCAATGCCTGATTTATTCCCCGTAGAATTCAATTTTCCCTCTAACCTACCAAAAATGTTTGAACCATTCAATGAAATATGGTAACAACCAGTATTTATTGTATCTTCAAATTTTTCAATGTCCCAAACTTTCTTCGTGATTTCGTCCAAATATATTAAACGTGCGTCTGGTATGGATGTTGTTGCATTTGTTGTGTTTATGATATATGGTACTGTAATACCTGCTGGTAAATCGCTATGATCCGCAACGACTCCTTTAAATGCATTTATTAAGGCAGAACCTATGATCGTCAGGTTATCTGTGACGAGTATTTTATCTGATTTGTTTTGAATTGATTGAATGTAAGTTAAATTTGATGAGAGGCCAATGACTGATATACCTGTGACATTTTTACTCGCGATTGTACCAAAAGCCAAACTACGAACCTCGGGAAGTGTTGAATTACAAATTTTTATACTTTTTCTAAACAATCCATTCGTGTATAGTGGATAAATCGGATCTTCCATCTTTTCGATTGAAACAAGAATTGAGATATTTCCAATCCTCGTGGACCTGGTTGTATTTGAAATGTCAGAAACATTAATTGAGAATGAAACATTAAAAATGCAATTAAATGATTCCCAATCAACCTCTAAATTTGAATAAGCGATTGAAAAATTGAAAGCAGATACATTTTGTTCCAATTGGATTAAGTTTATCCAGTAACCGATTGTGTTGTTTTGCATTAGGGTTTCATTTACACCAAAAATCGTACCGTTTTGCATCAGCTCTTTTATAACGGAAATGGAATCGTTCAGTGGTGTACCATACTTAATCACTCTTTGTATTGCTGAAATTATCGCTCGTTTCCCCGTTATCCATATCATTTTCTCTAGGTCATTAAGCAAAGTTTTAGAAAAGAAGATATTTTGATCAGATAGAATCTTTTTTATGCTTTCCCTCCTGATTGATTGCATTGATTCTGAGTATGTGATTATGAACGTGAGTATTGGTATCAGAAACAAGAATGTGATGATGCTGAAACTTATGCCTCTTTTCATGAAATTCTCACCTCAATTGATACGGGTTGCCAAAGAGATGGTACGTTTGCTGTATCAACAGTATCAAAATTCAGTTCCGAAACGAGTTCTATGTCAATCGGATTCGTGAAATTTCCTGATCTACCAGTGTTCGCTGGTATTGTAACAAAGTTTAATGCATCTAAAAGTTGTAGGAAAACTTGATCTACTGCGTTTTCATTTGGATTCAAATCCTCCACGGTTTTTGGTGTGGCATTGAAATTCGGAAGATTTTTACCGATTGCAATGTATGAACAACCATCTGCATAGCCATCGTGATCTTTATCAAAGCAAACGCTCACATTGCTTCCTTTGCAAAATGGTAGGACATTTGAGTAGATAATTGGTGTTCTAATTCTACCAGTGTAAATGACCCTATCACCAGCTGAACAATTTGTGCTTTGATTTGTCGGACTCAGGGCAAGCAGAATGTTAATGTAATTAGTCTCGTTTGATCCAATGAAGTAAGCTGGAAATTTGATCGCATATGGATCACCAAGTTTTTTATAATCACTACCAAACTTTGAAAGATTAAAGACATTGATCAAACTACCATTTGTAATGCTATTATTCACAAATATTTTATCCGTCCAATAATCAAATGAGTAAGATGTAACTTGAACGTCATCAATTTGTAATTGACCTGGAACAAAAAAACTTCCATTGCAACCGCTGAAAGGTTTTGTATCACCTTTTATAGATATTTCAGAGTAACCATATTGCGGTACAATGGGTGTGTAATTAAATTTAATGTAAGAAGATGGATATAATATTGTGTTTGTTACATTTGTTACCTCTATCAATTGTGTGGTGTAAGATGCATTCAAGATCGATTCTGCGATACTTCTGTAAATTTGTTTGAGTTCATCTGCATCGCTGCTTGCATAGTAACTGCCATGTCCACAATCAGCAATTGATCTCAATGTCCAATTTGCACTCCAACAGCTTGCAACAGGTCCGAATCCAATTGAATATACGGTCGCATTCAAATTATTGTATGACCTGCATGAAGACCAATTCGCATTTTGCATCGCACACAAGCAATCGGTCGTATTACAATCGTCTCCTCCACCATAACATCCGGCCCCCCAACCTAACCACAAACCCTCATTTGCCGGAGAACCATCTCTAATCCCTTGACACTCATCTGTACCACTTGAGCCACATTGGTGTGTTGGTATTCCATCTGACATTACAACGATGAATTTTTTCCTTGATGCATTGCTCTGCGCACTCAAAATGTTATAAGCCCTGTTTATACCACAGCAGATACATGTTCCACCCTGGATAAAATAGCTGTCGATTGCATTGTATAAGCTTGTCTTATTATCGGATAAATCGTGAATGATTGTTCTTCCTTTGTATGGTGGTGAATTGTCACTATAAAATCCAACCAATCCAACCCTATTTCCAGAAGTATTTAATATGATATCAACGAATTCCTTGTCCAAACATTTTGCTAAGCTTATTCTTTTTGTATTTGAACTATTCAATAAAGGATCAGTACAATTTCTGGCTATTCCTGTATTTTCGCTATCTAATCTCCAATCCATACTTCCAGATAAATCTGTGATCAAAATGACATCAGCATTCTGTTGAATCGTGATGTTAAATGCCTTCATACCGAAGCGCAATGGAATTGTTTCCAAGCTTATCTCACTGTAATTCAAAATTTGTGATAGATACGAATCATTGAAATCAATGATTTGTGTAGTATTACTTCCATTATTCTCAAAAATTGTTTTGTTACCAATATTGAAAAAAGTTGAATAGTTACTTAAAAATTCCAAATGCATCTCCATCGATGTTAAATTTCCTGGAATATAAAATGAATCATACAGGTTGATAACACCAGAAATTCCTGTGAAGTTGTATTGCATCACATTGCCCAGAGGAACATTCATCTGTGCAGTATCATACGTGATCTTTATGTAACCGCCACCAATGTATGCACTCGTAACTGGGGAAGAGAAGTTAATGGTGAATAGGTTTGCCACTCCCTTGCTGATGTTATTGATGCAATTTTGATCAAATATTGTCCAATTTTCAACGGTGTAATTTGGATATTTCTTATTTAATGATTGACAAAAATTTCCATTTATGTATAAAGTGGCATTTGCCACGGTGCTGAGTTCTAGATAGATGCTTTCTATGATTGCATCGCTTGGAATATCATAAATATAAAAGGTTAAATTTCCCTGACCAGTAAAACCACCAAAGTAATAGTAAGATGCGGTTCGTTTTCCTTTAATTTTTTCTATGTAGGCGCTTGCGATGCAACCTAGTGGTGCTTCTCCGGTTTTGAAACCAGAGACAACTGTCCTCACTCTGAAAATACTACCCAATACACCTGGTCGACTATAAATAGTGTCGTTCCCTATTACAATTTCGTAACCAACTTCTGGTGGTAATAGTGAATCAAAAATACTCTTTGATAAATTGACGGCCAAATCAACCTTTCCCTCGGACCAAAATGTACCAATCAAGTCCAATATCGTTTTATTCATGTCTTCTTCTGTGATCATCCCTTGATTGATGTATTGTGTTACGACGGGATCATCTGTTACATAAGCAATCTTTGTTTTTTGCAAGATCGTGAGCGTATCTTCAGCCCTTTGATATGAAAGCTCATAGATTATTCCCGGTGTCTCAAGCCCATACTGAAAGAATGTGAATATGGTTGAGGTAAATAGTAATATGATAATCGCGATTGTCATATCAAGTGGAATTACAAAACCTTTTTTCATGTTGACCACAACTTAAACTCAAAGATACAAATTACAGTTACATTTTCTAATTTTAATAGACATGGTCTTTCTATGGGAACGATTATCTTGGCGCTTGGAGATGGTTCCAATCCCTTTTCTAATGGCAAGCCAAGATTATCCAAAATCGTACTACCATTTCTGTATTTCACTCTTACCCTAAAATCCTCACTTATTTTCATTATTCTCTTGATTTCAGCGTAATTAATATCCAAGAAAACTCTTAACTTTTCAATTGAGAGTACATTTGCCTCTGATGCAAGCCCAATCTGAACAACATTGGTTGAATTCCAATTGCTTGGATAACCGGTTGTCTTCACGAGCATATTTGAGATTCTTATTGCCGAATATTGTAATTCTAAAAACTTTTCCTGCATTGTCAGGTTGTTATATACATTTCTCCAAAAAATAAAAAACAAAGAGATGATAATTGTGAATATGAAAATGCTTACCACTAAATCAGCAGATAATACTTGTGCTTTTTTATTCAATAAAAATCTGCCCATTTTCATTTCTCACAGTATTTGTGCCTTTTTTTAATGTACCATACACATTCTTGGTGAGAATTGTTTTACTTAACGTATGATTGCTCCATTCAACCAATAATGCCCCATCATCGATGTTTAGCGTGTAGTTCGTCCCCAATATGTCTGGTGGTGTTGTGAAGGTAATTGAGAAGCCATCACCCTCAATCACAGCTGTATTTATTGCATCCACAATATCTGAAGAAATTCTATTTGCTTCTGCCCTTTTTCTTTCTTCCAACATTTGTGTATTTTGATCGAATATGTAGATTATCATGATCATTGAAAATGCAAATAAGATTGCATATACAAAAAGCGTTTCCGCGATTATTTGAGACTTAGATCGTGACATTCACATAACCCACTTCGGATTTAACAATTACTTCGTAGTATCCGCTTTGAACAGGCAGCTGTCCTGTAATGTTAGCTAATGTTTCTGCATGAATGTCAACGAGACCAGCACTTGTCCTTAATTTGATGATGATCGTCCTATCAGTAAAATTTATGCTGTGCACATTTTCTGGAATATAAATATTCACTTTCACTCGAGCCGGACTTCCTTGGATGTAAACCAAATCGGCTGCATCTTTTATTCGATTGACCGCATCTTTGGCGTATGAAATTGAAAGATCATCTTGAAGCTGTATCCTTGAAAGCATAAGATAGATCCAGATAGGTACTAAGAGTAGTAGAATTAAAGAAATTAATATCATGTATTCAATGGCCACTTGAGACTTCATTGGATTTATTTAAAATAACTTTAAATTTAAACTTAACGAAAATTCTTCTTTTTCTTAAGTTTAATAACGTCCCCGATTGTCAAGTTGCCTATCTTCTCCTCTCTTTTATTGTATAAAACATTAAATCCTTCCTCGATTAATTTAACTCCAAACATTTTTTCAATTTTTAGTGCTAGATTGATGTCAGGTTCGAGCTTTGAACTTTCAATTTTCTTTATTTCACTTTCTTTCACATTGAGCTTGCGAGCGAATTCTTCTTGCGTTAATCCAAGCTTTTCTCTCAGTTCTCTGAAAATTTCAGCATAGTTTTCAACAATTGTTATTTCTTTCTCTTCCTCCTCTTTTTCAACTTTTTTTGGTACAATTTTATTTTCTTTGATGACCTTACCAAACTTCGAGCATGACTCGCATAGCCTAAGTACAGAACCTTCGATGCTGACATCTAATGTCTTTTCCACTTCTTTACCGCAAAGTTCGCAAATTACCATACAAAGACTTAAATAAATGTTAAACATATAAAAATTTTGATGATGAAGCTCATGAGCAATGATCTGTGATTAATGACGGGCGATCTGAAATTTTTATTTTTTATTTAAATATCAAAAAACAAATCTTTTATTTCTAGAAAATTATCTAATAATTATGAAAATTAGGTATTATGTACTCATTTCATTTGCACTACTTTTGGTAAATCTTGCTCATGCTGACAGTAGGATTGCTCTAGAACTGCGACATATATCAGATGGTAATATGCAGGCTGATTTGTTAGTTGAGTTCATTGCGCAGAGAACAGTTGACAGGCAAGAAATCACATTTTACAACTTAACATTCAGCAACGTGGAAGTAACCAAGCTTGGATTTATATCCGAAAGGATGAGATATGAAGTTGATGATTCAAAAATAATTGTGTTTTTCCCAAAACCAATACAACAAGGCGAAAAGATTAACTACAACATAAAAGCAAATTTTATGGGTATAGTAAAACAAAAGGATGGGGTAAATTCAATTGAGTTTGTTTTCTTGAATACTGAAGACGTCTCAAATCTTTCAATCAGGATTTTTCTGCCTAAAGATTATGAATTAGAACGAATTGATCCAGCTGTGTACAGGTTAAAGATTGAAAATGAAATTGTGATCGATTTTGCAAAGAATCTGGAAAAAAATGTGCCTTTCCATGTACAGATTGATTTAAAGAGAAAATCGAATGTGATTACGATAATGTTACAAGTGATTTTCTTCATACTTCTAATTGTACTATTAAATAAATTTCTGTACAAATCAGGTGAAAAAATAAAACAAATCAATATTAAAAGTTTCAGTGAAGATTTAAAAAGAATTACTCAGAGAATTAAGAAAACGAAGGCGGATAGAGAAGAAGTGATAAGGGAATTGGAGCAAAAAATTGAGCAAATAAAAAGAAAAAAAGATGAGGTACAAAAAGAATTTTTCAAGGGAAAGATGGAGGAGAAAACATTCAATGAAATAATGCGAGATTATGAAAAGCAGATCATTGAACTCAGAGCAGAAATAAATTCGCTAAGAGAAGAAAAATGATGGATGATGTTAGAATTGCGAGAGAAGAACTAAAGAAGAGGGGATTTAATTTAATAATTGTAAAAAATCATCAAATAATATTTAAATCAAGGTTGAGTGGAATACGCGGCTTTCTCGTAGCGATTGACGATCTGGGGGAAAAGATGAATGGTGCTTCGGTGGCGGATAAAATCGTCGGAAAGGCGGTAGCGATGCTTTGCAGCTATACAAAAGTTGATGCAGTATTCGCGACCATTATGAGTAAAGAGGCAAAAAAGTGGCTAAGTAGTAGGAGTATTTATTTTGAATATGAAAATCTTGTACCAAGAATTTTAAGTGGCGATCAAGAGTGTCCATTTGAAAGATTAGTCAAAAATTTTTCATCGCCACGCAAAGCTTACGAAGAAATAAAAACATTGCAAAAAAGATTAAGTTCTAGATAACATTGACAATCGCATACCCGTACTCTTTTTCACTTATGCATATGAAACCGTCTAGATCGAGATCTAAAAAGGCAAAGTATCTATACGTTCCGTTTTGTGCTGGTGCATTAAATGAGAATTGGCAACCATAAGTGCATCTATCACCCTCACAGAAAGACATTTCAACATTGCATGATTTTATTAATTCACCCACACAACTTGATTGTCTAAGTTCAATTGTCCTGTTCAAGCATCTGTTGCTTAAACCAGAAATCGTTGCAAGGATCGTTGCGTTGGGTGTTACATTGTATGCACTCAAAGATAGGTTAACATCGCCATCGCATGCCCCGCAAACATAATCACATATATTACAGCAACATTCATTATCATTCTCACATCTTTGCCCAAGTCCATAACATACCCTAACCTGTTTCGTTGTGTACTCTTCTGGCTTATCAAATGTTTCATTCCCTGTAATATCAACACAAGCAGCATATGTGTGGGTACCGAGCATGCTAGGCGCGGAAAATTGGAATGAACGACTTCCGTTGCTATCTAGTGTAGTACTTATGATTATCTCGCCAGTACAATTTTGTTTTTTAAGATACACTTTATGCCCAGCACAGAGTGAGTTTAGACCATAAATTTTTGCAGAAATCGGGCTTTGGGGAGAAACAATGGATGGTAAATCTAATTTTGTCTGACCAGCGCATGTTGTTACTGGTATTTCCTTACATGTGCCATTTGAACAAAAGTTCGTACAACATTCTTCGTTATTCCTACACACTTGATTTTCTGTTAAGCAACATTTGCCATTCATACATCTACCCTCACAGCACATTGCATCCGAGTAGCATGTCTCTGAAAGATTTGAATGACAAATCAAGAAACTTCTGCATGACCTCTCCCCGCCATCAAACTTATTATCTTTGTTTATGTCAATACATGCACAAATCGTGTGCGAACCATATGTAAGGAAAAAAGAAGGCGAACCACCGAAATTATTACAAGAGCTTTTATAAACTGGTTTAAATGAAGTTAAATAATCTGGAGCATCGCAATTTGATTCTTTAATGTAGACTGTCTCATTTTCACAGTATTTATTAAGTCCGCATATGGTGAATTGTACATTTGTACCTGATGAGATATTTGTACCTGTGTAATTCTTCAAAAATTGTTCGCTCAAAATAATGTTTCCTGTGCAAGCGCAGGTCTCAGCTCTAACACATGCACCATCACAACATATGTAACCAGAACAGCAGCGATTATCATCACTGCAAATATCTGGATTTGTGCACATCTGTGTTGTTTGACCAATGCAACCAACTAAAAAAATTACTATTACAATCGAGCTCAAAGAGAATATCTGCTTTGCTTGCATAATTAAAATAATCATCTTCAAATTGATAAATTTATCTAAGCAATTTTAGAGATTAGAGAACAGAGTATCAATGTGATGAGGCCAATGATGCACATTTTGGCACTGAGTGACAGAACATCTTCCTTCGATAGATAAGCAATAACGCCACCAAGTGTTGAAAGGAGTAGGAATGAGATCATCAACGAGGCAAGTAATAAATTGTTTATGTTCGAAATGAAAAGCACAGGAGAGATTACAAAAAGTGATCCGATGAATGTACCTACTCCATCAACGATTCCACGATGATGAATATCCCTTTCCTCTTCAAGTACCTCTGCTCTGAGAAAATCAATTATCTTCAAACTTTTTTCATCATTTTTTCCAATGTCTCTCTTTATTTGATGTATCCTGCGATAAAGTTCTGCTGTTTCTCCAATGAATGCACCTGTAAAGTTCGAGATGCTGTTCGCTAATCCACCAGCTAGTACAACGGTCAGCATTATTCTTGTACTACCACTATAATACGTGCCGATGAGGAGACCTAGAGAAGTTAGAATGCCATCTGTGATGCCCCTCGCAAAATTCCTCAAGAGTTTCTTTGTCTTTGTGAAAACCATGTTAAATAAATTAATAATTTTCAAAAAATAAATACTTTAACATAAAAAATCCATGAAAAATCAAATTTTTGGAATCCAAAAAGCTTAAATACTAAATACAAACTTTATTTATCGATTTAATAGGGTGTTAAAAATGCCAGCATGTGAAATATGTGAAAATGAAGTTGATGAAGTATACACGTGCAAAGAGTGTGGCAGCAAGTTCTGCGCTAACTGTGGTGATCCGGAGAGAAGTCTCTGCGAAGATTGTTTGGCATACGAAGAAGAAGCATACGGCGAAGAGGAATACGAGTACGAGCCAGAGGAAGGCGAGAGCGAAGGCTGGGAGGAGTAATGTTTTTTGGAGGTGCCAAAATGCAGGAGGAAGAATGGGACGAGGGTGAAGAAGAGGAAGAATGGGACGAGGGTGAAGAAGAGGAAGAATGGGAAGAAGAAGAGTAAATCTAGTTCTTATTTTAATTTCTTATTATTTTATTCAATAAAACTTCAAGAATTTCTTTAAATCAAAGATAAATTCGTGGTGATTGGGGTTTATATGATATCTTCTTCTGCTACAACAACAAAGTCACCAACTGCTATAACTGCATTAAATGGAACTTGAAAATTACCATTTGCATCTTTCTCAAGTTCAAATTGTGATGCGTAGCTCGTTGAATTTTTCAGTACAACATATATCAATTCACCTGTTCTCGTTTCGAAAATGATGTCACCAACCTCCCCAAACTTTTTTCCAGCCTTACTGACGACTGTCTTACCAAGTATGTTCTTTGAAAAAACCCTATCGCTTTTTTCTACCATTTTACCACCCCATCACTTTATTATTGAATTTTGTTACTTTTAAATTTTTTCTAAAATATTGTTGGTACTCTTGTCTCCATCAACAAAAATGAAATTAGACCAACTGCGATGAGAATGATCAATGAAATGATGAAGTTGATTTCGAGCATCGTGTAAAGTATGAAAAGTACAGATGCAGTTACAATGGCAAATCCCCATATGCTTATGCTCCAGGCGAAAACCTTACTACCATCAAGCGGAGGAATTGGTAGAAGATTGAAAATTGCAAGCCACAAGTTTATTGATATCGCATACGTAAATATCTCTTTTGATAATGGTTGAAGTAGTTTGAATAGCATTGCCAAAAAGATACCTGTTATTGGACCAGAAAGTGCAATTTTTCCCACTTCCTCTCTGCTCAGATTCACATAGCGAAAACCAAGTCTCGTTGCATATGCTGTTGAAATCATTACGAAGCCTGGGGCAGCGAAAATAAAATTTCCACCACTTAATATTGTTAATACAACCGCTAGCAATAGACCGGCTGGCCAAATCACATATTCTGCTTTACATTCATATTTCCTTGCAACATACCTGTGCGCTAGCTCATGCGCCAAGAATGCGATTCCAATCACAAAAACAGCAATAAAAAAATTTCTTATTCCTATACTGATCGTCTCCCATCTATTATAAGAAAAAACAAATCCCAAGACCAGAACGGAAATGATGATGTCTCTGAGCTCTTGCTTTGAAAGTCCAAACTGCATAATTAAGATTTAACAATCTTCATTTATAAATTATATGGAATTCAAAAGCGCTTGATAGAAATTAAAACCATCAGTACTTGGTATTGGAAGCATGTTAAAAAGGAAGAGGAGTTTATTCATTTCCTTGATCACAAGCGCATAGAAGTACATATCCCCAGTTATTTTATTAAATTTTAACAATAGCGAAAGAATTAAAAAAATCGCAAAGTTGACTAGCGGTCCTGAAATGGCAATCAATCCAAAAACGATTGGTGTGGTGTATAAGCCCCTAACCGAAACATAAGCTGGTATAAATATGATTGGTAATCCAAGCGCTTTCATTGCTATGCCAAGTAGCAATCCATAAAAGTTTGCGTGAAAATTAGCAGCGCCACCAAAGTAAACTGCAACGAATTTGTGAGCAAATTCATGAAATATAATGGAAGGTGAAACAATGATCGATGCAAGTAGAATTTCATCTCTCAAATTTTTATGAAGGTGTCTAATTGGTAATCTCACAACATAGTCTGAAAATATGTAACCTAGTGCTATTATAGTCATAAATATTTCAAAAATTTCATAGATTGAAAACATACAATTTTTAAAACAATTTTTTTATATAACAATTGCGTTTAGAGAATGATGATTAAAAGAGAGAAATTGGAGAAGAGCCGGATCGTTATCATACACCACAATGACGCGGATGGTATATGTTCTTCTGCACTTTTTATTAGCTTACTAAAAAAATTTGGCAATTTTCCAGTATCTATCTTTTCGCCAAAATATATTGAAGTTGATACTGAGGTGATGCAACAGTTAAAAAATGAAGATTATGACTTAATTGTTTTTTTGGATTTACCAAACAGTGAATTAAATAAATTTGAAAGGGATTATTTGGTCATCGATCATCATCCACCAAAAACTGAGCATAAACAGATGATTTTTGATGAGAATCACTGCTCATCTTATTTAACATTCAAATTTTGCAGCACATATCTAAACTTTTCAAAATATGCTTGGATTGCTTGCGTTGGTTGTTTGGCAGATAAGGACCTAAATGGGTTCGAGGAATTGAAGGAAATCGCGATTCAAAGAAACAAAGAATTAACAGAAGAAGTTTTGAACACGATGGTCCATTTCATCAGCTCTGCGAGAATTCTTGCTGAAGAGGGAGTTAGATACGCATTAAATTCATTACTTGAAGCAGCTGAAAGTGGTTTACCCACTACTATTCTTGGATCAACACCAAACTCAGAAAAGCTTGTTGAATTAAAAAGAAAGTCAATAATCGAGAGAAATTACTGGTTAAGCAAGCTCTCAGAAATAGCAATTGAGCACGATAAATTCACTTTTGTCAGGATTAGATCAAATTTACCGATACAAAGTTATTTGGCTGGAACATTGGCAAATTTAAACCAAGATAAAATTTGCATCGTGATAAACGAGGAACCTACAAAAGATTATGCAATGGTAGAAGGAAGAACTAGGATCGATAACTTTGACTTAGGTAAAATTTTTCGAGAAGTTTGCAAGGAATTGAATTCGAGTGGTGGTGGGCATAAAAAAGCTGCTGGGGCAAAAATTCTGAAAAGTGAAGTTGAAAATTTTATTAAAAAAGTAATTGAATGCGACAGTCAGTAACAAAAGTTTTATATAATTATATCGTATACGATATAAGGCATGAAGAAGAAATTTGATGTGATACCTGGTATGCTATGTATTTTTGTACTCAAATTATTAAGCAAAAAAAAGATGCATGGTTACGAAATAATAAACGAAATAAAAGAGAAGACACATCATTGCTGGAAGCCCAGCGCAGGAACGATTTATCCATTACTAAGAAGAATGGAGGAGAAAAAACTGATAAGGAGGTACGGCAAAGATAAAAGAAAAATAAGTTATGCTATCACTAAAAAGGGTAAGATGTTGATCAAAAGGATTGATAGGATAAGAGAAAGTTGGATGAAAAATTTTTACAAATTCAATGAGGTTTTTAGACATGTATTCAAAACACCAAATGCAGAAATAGACATGATACTTTTAGAAATTAGGAATAAAATAAAATCAATGAATAAAGAAAAGATCACTAGGGCGGAAAAAATTTTAATAGAAACAAAGAGAAAATTGGAGGAGCTGGAAAGTGAAAGCTAAAACAATTGTGGAGCTTGAAAATGTAACAAAAATCTATAGACTTGGTGAAGTACAAATAAAAGCATTGAATGGTATTAATTTAGAAATAAAAAAAGGTGAATTCGTATCGATCATGGGGCCAAGTGGTAGTGGAAAATCAACGATGCTTCATATAATTGGTTGCTTGGACACTCCAACAAGTGGAAAAGTCTTGATCAATGGTAAAGACGTATCGAAGTTAAGTGATGATGAACTGGCTGAAATAAGAAACAAAGAGATAGGGTTCGTCTTTCAATTTTATTATTTGCAGGAGAATCTGACATCAATTGAAAATGTTGAGCTTCCAATGATATTCGCTGGAGTAAATGAAAACGAAAGAAAGAGAAGAGCGTTGGATTTGTTGAGAACCGTCGGTCTTGAGAAGAGGGTGAATAGTTACCCAAGGCAGCTTTCGGGTGGTGAAAGACAGCGAGTCGCAATTGCGAGAGCACTGGCAAACAACCCATCACTGGTTTTGGCGGATGAGCCAACCGGAAACCTGGATTCGAAAAGTGGTGAAGAAATCATGACACTATTCAAAAGACTGAATTCGCTTGGGAACACGATCGTAGTGATCACGCATGACAAGACGATCGCTTCGCATACGCCAAGAATAATAAAATTAAAAGATGGTAAAATTGTGGGAGAGGTGAGAAAATGAGGAAATTGATATTAATTGTTTTTCTGAGTATGTTGTTTAGTGTTGCACTTGCACAACCGTTAATTACGGTGCAAACTTCTGTTCAGCCCTCTTCCTCGCTATCAGCAGGACAAGAGGGTTTATTTAATGTGATAATTGCAAACGCTGGTAATGCAATTGCAAAAAACTTGAATGTGACAATTTACGATTCTGAGATAAATAAATACAATTTGATTAGCTTGGGCGACTTGGGAATATCAAGTTCTCAAACAGCAACATTCAAATTCAACATTCCAAGTAACATGAGTGCTGGAATATATAAAACAAGATTAAACGTGAGTTACATGTGGAACGACACATTATACAGCTTGGAGAGATTCATCTATGTAACGGTAATCCCAAACATCATTTTCCAAGTGAGAGATTATACTTCAACGCCAGAAGACTTTGGAATTGGTGATCTTGTTGATATCAAACTTGGAATCGCGAATGTTGGTAGCGATGCGGCCAAAGATGTTGTGATCACATGGGCAAAAAATTCAAGCACTTTTGTACCAATAGGGGGTAATTCGCTTTACATGAGCGAATTTGAAGGAAAGATAACGCGATACATCTACATCAAATTATTCGTGAGCAAAAATATACAACCTGGAGTTTACCCATTAGACATCACAATTACATACAAAGATAGCACTGGAGCGCAGTACACAACAAATCATGTGGTTGGATTGAAGGTAAGCACCAAGTCAAAAATTGATGTAAGTCTTGATTCCTTTTCACCACAATTTCCAGTTCAGGGTGGAAAACTTGAAATGTCAATAAGAGTAACAAACCTTGGACCAAATGATGTAGAATCGCTTGCTGTGAGAATTGAACCACCGGAAAAGTTCAGAATCGTAGGCTCAGATGAAGTTTACATCGGAAGCTTAAAATCGGATGATTTTGATACTGCAGTCTTTAATTTCAACACTGACAGGACAGTCGAACCAGGCACGTATAAATTCTTGATTCAAGTAAAATACAGAGACTTTTATAACAATGAATACACACAGAACAAGACGATTTCACTTAGAATTTACTCACAAACACAGGTACCAGTACAAGTACCAACAAGAGGAGTATACAGTTTCATCACTCCCACAAATATTTTAATCATAGTGTTGATCATCATCATAATTCTTTTGTACAGAAAAATGAGCAAGAAAAAGTAGGGAAAATGAAATTCATTGATTTATTTAAAATTGCTGTTAGAAATCTGAAGAGAAGGAAGGTTAGGAGTTGGTTAACGATACTGGGAATTGTGATTGGAATTACAGCAGTGATCGGTGTTATATCAGCAACTGAAGGAATTACAGAAAGTATCAGGGAAGAGCTGGGAAAGCTTGGCCCAAATGAAATTATCATAACTCCTGGCAGAGCCAGGGCAATGAGTTTACTGATGATGGGAACAACTGGAAGAAGTTTGACCACATCAACAGCTAAGCTAACAACTAAGGATGTCGAGCATATCTCAAAAGTTCCTGGAGTTGAAGTTGCGCAGGGAATCATAATAAAAGATGCAGTCGTTAAATATGGGAACGAGCAGGTGCGTGCCTCAGTGCGCGGTGTTGAGCCATCAAAATGGGAAAAGTTTGAATCAGCACCAAAAATCGATGATGGTAGATACTTGATCGAAGGTGATACATACAACGCAATCGTTGGCGCGGCACTTGCAAATGATTTTTTTTCAAAGAGCCTGGAAAAAGGTAAGACAATTTATGTGAACAATGTGTCTTTCAAGATTGTTGGAATTCTGCAGCGAATAGGTGGTGTAGTCGCGGCCCAGGATCAAGCGGTTTACATACCAATAAAAACTGCAAAAGAGCTGTTCAACATTGAAACAGATGAAGTTTCATCGATCACGATACAAGTATCGAAAGAAGCAAACATGACTGAAGTGACAGAAAAGATTGAAAATACATTAAATCAATTGCATCGTGTTTCAAAGGATAATGAAGATTACACACTGATCACTCCAGATTACATCCAACAACAAGTAAATACAGTGATGAACTTGATGACAATCCTCCTAACAGGAATTACAGGTATATCAATAATCGTTGGTAGTGTTGGAATTGCTAATACAATGTATACTTCTGTGATGGAAAGGATAAGAGAAATTGGAGTGATGAAGGCATTGGGTGCAAAAAATAGAGATGTACTGTTAATGTTTTTGTTGGAGTCTGGCATCATGGGAATTATCGGTGGGATAATCGGAATCGTGATTGGTGCCGTTGCTGGGGAGACATTCCTTTATATTCGACAGGTATCAATGGTCCCTCAAACAACGAGGATGATGGGAAGGGAATTCGCTTCATCAATGCAATCAATGCCGCAACCACACATTTCTTTAACACCACAACTGATAGTTACTGCAATTTTAATATCTTTCTTTGTAGGTTTGATTTCTGGTTTGTTCCCAGCAAAGAAAGCTGCTGACCTTGAACCCGTAGAGGCGTTAAGATATGAGTGAATTTGCAATAGAAACTTTTGATTTAACAAGGAATTTCAATGGTTTTTTAGCAGTTGATCATGTCAATATTAAGATAAAAAAAGGTGAGTTGTTCGGTCTTCTTGGTCCAAATGGTGCGGGAAAAACGACGATGCTCAACATGCTCTGTACGCTGTTAAAGCCAAGTGCTGGGACAGCGAAGGTGAATGGATTTGATATAATAGATCAAGCATCTGACGTAAGAAAATCGATTGGAATTGTTTTTCAAGATCCAAGTCTCGATGACAGACTTACTGGAAGAGAGAATTTAGAAATGCATGCGATGTTGTATGGAATAGGGAAAGAAGAGAGGGAAAGAAGAATAAATGAAGTATTAAAACTTGTTGAGCTTGAAGAAAAGGCTGATTTATTAGTTAGGACCTATTCAGGTGGAATGAAGCGAAGATTGGAAATTGCAAGAGGTTTGGTACATTATCCAAATGTTCTATTCTTGGATGAGCCAACACTCGGTCTAGATCCACAAACGAGGGAACACATATGGGAATACATCGAGGAACTGAAGAAAAAACATGCAATCACGATCATATTGACAACACACTACATGGATGAAGCGGATAGATTGTGTGATAGGATCGGTATAATTGACCATGGTAAAATAATTGCAATCGGGACACCCAATGAATTAAAGAACAAGGTTGGTGGTGATGTTATAGTAATTGAAACAAAGTCGAAGAATGTCAATAAATTTGAAAAATTAAAATTTATGGGAGAAGTGAGGATTACTAATAATGGCATTCTTCTGAATGTAAAAAATGGTGAAAGATTAATTACAAAAATCGTTGATTTTGCAAGAAAAAATAGAATAAAGGTAGATTCGATAAGCTTGAGAAAACCAAGCTTGAATGATGTTTTTCTGCACTATACTGGTAGAGTGATCAGGGAAGAAGAAGTGGATGGAAAAGAACTCATGAGACAAAGATTCTTGATGAGAATGAGGAGAGGTACATGAGCGAAATCAGTGCTATTTATGTGATATGGTTGAGGGAAGTGAAGAGATACGTAAGAGAGAAGGCGAGGGTGATTTCATCGCTTGCCATGCCTATATTTTGGATCATTATATTTGGTTCTGGATTCAGCAGATTTAACATTGGTATGAATGTGGGTTACAGGGAATTCATATTTCCTGGAATTGTAACGATGGCACTTCTATTTACTTCAATAGGCTCTGGTGTTTCTGTGATATGGGACAGGGAATTTGGATTTCTTAAAGAGATACTGGTTGCGCCTGTTTCAAGAACATCAATATTGTTTGGAAAGATGATTGGTGGTAGTACAGTTTCAGTGATACAAGCTTCTATTCTAATCCTGCTCTCATTTATTGTTGGAATCAAACTTAATTTTCTCATTATTCTCAGAACATTGCCATTAATATTACTCATATCAATGGGACTAACTGCACTTGGTTTATCAATCGCAAATTTCTTGGAAGGACATGAAGGCTTCCAATTAATAGTGAATTTCATTATCATGCCAATGTTTCTTTTAAGCGGTGCGCTTTTTCCAATCGAAGGTCTACCAGCTTGGTTGAGGAATATCAGTCTTATTGACCCGGTTACTTATGGTGTTGAAGCTCTCAGATGGTCAATATTAGGAACTTCGAACCTTCCAATAGGATTAAGTTTGGGTGTGTTGTTTATTTTTATGATTTGCATGGTGATAATTGGTGGTATTGGATTTAACAGAAAAAAATAAAAAAATTTATATTTTTTAAACTAGGTGGTAATAGGATGAAGTGGCTAAGAAACACGAGATCACTTTGTCCAGTTTGCATTAAGCCGATTGATGCATACATCTATGAGAAGGATAATAAGATAATAATGCATAAAGAATGTGAAGAACACGGTAAATTTGATGTTCTGATATGGTCCGATGCTGCACTCTATCATCGATTTATGAAGTACAGTTATGTAGGT
>JAPDLJ010000019.1 GCA_025920705.1 Candidatus Jingweiarchaeum tengchongense | reverse complement strand
CAATACGAAAAGATAAAGATAGACACTCCACATGAGCTCGTTGCCTTAACCGGAAACATAGCCAGAAAGGAAGGAAAGCCATTTGCACACGTTCACGTTGCACTTGCGGGGCCTGATAAAAAGTTAGTCGGTGGACATCTTTTTGGTGCGAAAGTAAACATAACAAACGAGATCTTCATCTACAAGATCGATTCCATGAAGTTCGAGAGAGTTGCTTACGGATCGTTTAACAGATTGGAAGGGAAATACGATAAATAACCCGAAAGGGAATTTCTAAGGAGGTGTTTTTTGTGAAGAGGGTGTTTGTAATATTGTCAATTCTGCTCGTTGGTATGGTGTTTATGTCGTTTGCTCAACAAATAACGTTGACTTTCATGACGGGAGGCAATGACCAAAACGTTCCAACTTCAGTTACAATGAAACTTGTACAAGAATATGAAAAATTAAATCCAGGTATTAAAATTGATGTAACTCCTGTATTGTACTCTACTTTTAATGAAAAACTCAGCACGATGATTCTATCTAACAGTTTTCCAGATATAATAGACTTCACAACAGCTTACGTTACGAAAGTAGATCCATACCTTTTGAATCTTGCACCGTATCTTAAGGAATATTATAATTTAACACCAGACGAATTCAGAGATCAAATAATTCCTGCAATGGCATCACTTTTAGGAAATAACCCAAATGTCATTAATTGTATTCCTGAATCTACAACGGGACAAGCTATACTTATAAATAAAACCATGTGGGAAAAGGCTGGTATTTTACCGCCGCCATTAAATGGTCAAACTACACCATGGACATGGAATCAGTGGGAATCTGCTTTAGAAACTGTTAAAAAAGTAAACAAATTGCCGTATGCTCTCAGCTTTCTAAATTCTTCTGATAGACTTTATGGTTTCATAACGATGTGGGGTGTTAGCTATTTAAATGACAACGGTCAATTCATTTTAGATAAGACCCCTCACGCAACTGAAGCAATAAATTCGTTTTTGTCTTTGTTTAGCAACAAAATAATACCTCCAGCAGAATGGCTTAGTGGTGAAAATACAAATATGGATTTCTTCTCGGGAATAACAGCGGCTTGGTGGTCAGGATCGTGGCAAATCACTACTGTGCTAAAACAAGAAGAGGCTACTGGAAGAGACTATGAATTTGTTTACACTCCAAAAATTTACGACTGGTTCTCAGTTCCTGGTGGAGCTTTCATTGGGGCTTGTAAGACTGGTAATAAGATCAAAGAAGAGGCAGCTGCCAAGTTTTTGATGTGGCTATCTACCAATAAAAGTCAGGCTTACAAAGAAATGGCTATTGATAGCGGGGCTTTACCTGTTTATAAGGGTATGACACTAAATTACAATAATGATCAAGTGAACAAGTGGATAAATGATGTTTTTGCTGTTGAATTAAGATTAACTCCATCATGGGCTATGTTAAGTAGAACAAGTAATACTTATGAGGAACTTTATGATGTTAACGTCAAAGCAGTAACATCGGCAATAGCGAACAATTGGGATGCAGAAAAAGTTATACGGACTATTGAAGATGGATATGATAAAATTGTGAGCGGCCAATAGCTTGTTAGAGTGGAGATCTTCTCTTCTATAGGATCTCCACTATCTCAAAATCTATTTAATCACCTTTCGAGAATAAAGTCTGTTGAACGGGAAAGATGAATATGAGAGTTAATAACGATACATTATTGAATAATAATTTATCGTATCAAAATAAAAAGAAAAGGTTTAATATCATTAGTAGCAGATTTATTTTTTTGATTCCCTCCTTAGTATTTCTTATTGCTTTTACAATTATTCCAATAATTATGATTGGTGTTATAAGCTTTTTCTCTTGGGCTTTGATTAATCCAATGAAATTCATTGGTATAGAAAATTTCATAAATATGTTTAAAGATGCTAATTTTTGGACTACGTTGATCGTAACTTTTAAGTTTGAGCTACTTACGGTACCACTGACATTCGTTATTTCTTTAATTTTAGCACTATTACTTTATAAACAAGACAGATTTTCTTTAGTAATGAGAGGTTTTTTTTACTGGCCCTATACAGCCCCTGCTGTTGTGTCTGGAACATTAATGGCTTGGTTATTTTCAACGAATACCGGCTTAATAAATTATTTTTTAATTAAAATAGGATTATCTCCTGTTTCGTGGTTACAAGGTAGTTTTACTGCTCTTTTAACTTTATCTTTTGCACAAGTATGGGGATTGGCTGGTTTTATGATGGTAATTTTTATTGTAGGATTGCATGAAATACCCCAAGAACTTAACGAATCTGCATCACTCGATGGGGCAACGAAATTACAAATCTTTAGGTATATAACACTACCATTATTACGAGGTTCAAGTACGATCGTATTAGTTTTAACTATATCTTATTCTTGGAATAATTTCACACTTATGTATATTATGACTACAGGAGGACCTGGTTATGCAACAACTATAACATCACTTTATGTTTACCAACTTGCTTTTACTCAATTTAGAATTGGTTATGCTGCTGCTGTTTCAGTTATAACTGTAGTAATATCCATCGTAATTGCTTTAGTCTCAATGAAAGTTTTAAAATGGGAGGCTTAATGAATGTTTAATATACAAAAAAGTAGTTTTCTGAATAAAATTGTTGTCATGATTTTGGCGGTTATTTTTTTACTTCCAATATTCTATGCAATTTCAACATCATTTAAAACTATGGGAGAAGTGTACACATATCCCATAACTGTTTTACCTCGTATTTTCTCCATCGAAGGTTATATGTATGTATTTCAAAATTTAAATTTTTTAAGAATTATTTATAATACGCTCTATGTTTCTACCTTTGCTACAGTGATAACAGTGATGATTACGACAATGGGAGGGTATGCAATCGCTAAAGGATTGTTCAAGTATAGGAAAGCAATAGGCAATTTAATGATAATGACAACTTTCATTCCCATAGGCATAACTTTAGTTGGCGTTTTTATAATTGTAAAAGATATGAATCTTCTTAATAATCTCTGGGGTCTTATTTTACCAATGGTGTTTTCACCTACTGGTACTTTTATTGCCATTCAGTACATGCATTCAATTCCAGATGAAATAATAGAAAGTGCTAAAATTGATGGAGCAAATGAATGGCAAATTTTTTCAAAGATAATATTTCCTTTGTCTTATCCGTTACTTGCAACTTTGACAATCTTTTCTTTTACGTGGAGATGGGGAGATTTTATTTTGCCTTTGGTAACTATAAGTCAGGGTAATTTATATACAGTTCAATTAGGCTTATCTTACGTTGAAGGTAATTTTTTATTATCATGGAATACTATTATGGCTTATGCTTTGCTTTCTTTGGCATTACCATTAATTCTGTTTTTCTTATTTCAAAAGTTGTTCATGTCAGGTATTACGGCGGGTTCTGTCAAGGGATAACAAATTTTTAAACATTTTTGATCTGTGTCTAATTTTTATCATAGAGCCTAACACTGTCCCAAATTAATAATTGACTTTTTTCTTGACAGTTTTCTTAGCGCAATCAATTCAGAAATGTCTCCAATTCAATTTGGGATAATCATGCTCATAAACCTTGGCATAGGACTCTGTACTCCTCCTGTTGGGAATGCTTTGTTTGTGAGTTCGGCAATAGGAAAAGTTACTATTGAAAAGGAAGCAAAAGAGTTAATTCCGCTTTTTGTTGGAATGATAGTGGCACTCTTTCTTGTGACATATATACCGTCGATCACCATGTTTATTCCAAATTTATTTGGAGTGAAATGAGGTATTATAAATGAACTTCGCGATAATCGGAACAGGCATTGCGGCTGAGACCCATGCCAAATGTATAGAAGAAATTTCAGATGCAAAACTTGTGGCAGTTTCAAGTCCTACAGAAGAAAAAGTCAAAAAATTCGCCCAAATTCATAATTGTGATTATCATACCAATTACAAAGAGATGATCAAAAGAAAAGACATAGACGTTGTGTGTGTAACCACTCCAAGCGGAACTCATGCTGAAATAGGAATAAATATCGCGAATTCAAAAAAGCATGTTGTTGTTGAAAAGCCAATAGACATATCTTTGAAAAGAGCCAAGGATCTTGTAAATGCATGTCATGAAAACAATGTAAAACTATCCGTTATCTTTCAGCACAGATTCGCAGATGACGTAATCAAATTGAAAGAGATCATAGACGACGGAAGATTAGGTCGAATAAATTTCGGAGCATCTCATACAAAAGTTTACAGAACTCAAGAATATTACGAAAGCGCTGCATGGAGAGGCACATGGAAATTAGATGGTGGCGGTGCTCTTATAAACCAATCAATCCATTACGTTGATTTACTTTACCATCTTGCCGGACCTATTGAAGAAGTTTTTGCTTACACGGCAACAAGAGGACACGAAATAGAGGTTGAAGATGAAGCAGTAGCTGCTGTGAGATTCAAAAATGGTGCGATAGGAATGATAGAGGCAAATACGAATGCTTATCCAGGATTTTATTCGAGACTGGATATCTACGGTGATAACGGAAGCGTGGTAATTCAAGATGACAAGATAATAGATATTGCCTTCAAAGATGGAGAGAGGGTACATTTGTCTGAAATTTCAGCACACGATCATAATTCTCCGGCAATTCCAAATATCCTACACAAAAGACAATTCGAAGATATAGTCGATGCAATAAGAAATGACAGAGAACCTCTTGTAAATGGTGAAGAAGGTATCAAATCTTTGGAAATAGTGTTGGCAATGTACGAATCTGCCCAAATTGGGCAAATTGTGAAATTAGAGAGGGAGTGAATTGTAATGAAAAGTCGAGTCATCATTATCCTTTTAGTGATGGTACTCGTCCTGTCAGCTATCGTTTTGGCTTCAACAGAGGTAAGTTCAAACACAACGATCGCGAATGCATGGGGAAATGTTTTACCATCCATTTTGAGTAACATCAAACCTCCAACATTTCCAAATCGTGATTTTTACGTAACGCAATTTGGAGCTGTTGGAAATGGTACCTCCAATTGTACACAAGCATTTGAAGAAGCGATAAAGGCTTGTAACGCAGCAGGAGGTGGAAAGGTAGTCGTTCCAGCAGGCAAATTTTTAACGGGACCGATAGACCTTTTAAGTAACGTCGACCTTTACCTTGAAAAAGGTGCAACTATTTTGTTCAGCACAAATACATCTCTTTACAGTAAACCAGAGGTTATGGGAAATAAATACACTCCACTTATAGGTGCTTATGAGCAAACAAACATTGCGATTACTGGTGAAGGTACTCTCGATGGACAAGCTAACAATCAAAATTGGTGGCCCTGGAAAAAAGAAGGGAAATTAAGCGATATAAGGCCTATCTTCATAAGATTTAGAGAATGCACAAACATACTTATTCAGGGAGTAGCGATTGTAAATTCTCCAGCATGGCAACTTAAACCAGAAAATTCCGATAACATAACAATTGATGATGTCAAAATAAATAGTCTTGGCCCAAACAATGATGGAATAGATGTTAGTTCTGATAAATACGTTTTAATTGAAAACTCTACTTTTAACACGGGTGATGATTGCATCGCGTTAGCATCCGGTGGTGGTGCCCCAAATCCACCTGTTATTGATATTGTCGTCCGTAACGATCAATTTTTTCATGGGCACGGTGCTTTGACAATAGGCAGTGCTGTGAGCAACGGTGCAAGCAATGTGTTTTTTGAAAATTGCACGGTTGGAAGTAATCTTTCATACCCATGGGACATGCTGAGAATAAAAAGTAACCTGAAAATTGGCGGAACAATTCAAAATGTGTACGTTCAAAATGTAAAAGTTGTAAAAGTAAGCAGAGCTATATTTTCCGTAAATTTTGGTTATTCTTTGAAATTATCTCACATGTTAAGTGCAACGAGTACACGTATTCCAGTTGTAAAAGATATTTATATTGACAACGTTGTAAGTCAATCAAGCATGTACGTTTTACTAATAAAGGGATATGAAGGATCTCCGATTCGAAACGTGTATTTGCTCAATTCGAAATTTGAAAATGTAAATAAGGAAAATGTGCTTAACTACATCAATGATTTACACTTTATAAATGTAACGATAAACGGGAATCAATTAAATTCTTTTTAATTTTACTACTCTTGATGGGCGAAAATCAAGACAAGAATAGAGGTGAGTCGAATTTGTGTAAGTGCTTTTAGAACTAATCGTTTTTTATGTTAAAACAAATTATTTTAGAGGGAGGTTTTAAAGTATGAAAAAAATTTTAGTGATATTGATTGTTGCGATAGCGATATTTTCATTTGTTTCTTTTGCCGCCAAATTTAAGGTTCAGGATGCAGTTGGCGTACAATTATCTTTACCTTTAACTCCAATTAATCTCAATAGTCTTAATATTCAAACAGAGGCATGGTGGTTAAAACTTGTTGAGGAAACAAAACAGTATGAATTTGAAATTCAATTGCAAGCAGAAAATAGAAATCCTATAACCAATTTTGCAATAGATAATTTTTATTTTGTAATTCCAACTATGATGAACGATCTTTATGTAATGACAGGCTTTAATGGTAATATTAAAGAGCAGTTTGGTGGTTCTAACTTTGATGGACCAAGTGTTCAAATTGAACAACATCCTTTTGGTCAATTTGGAATAGGATCAATTGGGGCAAATTACTTAGGGCTCGAATATCTTTCTTCGTCTTTAGATGTTTACGCTCAAACAAGTCCGACGATCACAAGCAATGGAACCATAACACAATCTCTTAGCATTTACGCCAACGACCAAATAGGACCTGTTACAGTTTACGGCGGAAGCGACAATAAAAAATTTACAAATTTCTATGCAGGTGCTAATCTTCAGTTAGGGCCAATAACACTTTACGGTCTTTGGTACGCAACAACAAACACTATGGACAACTATCTTGTTGAAGCAACTGTTAATATGGAAGATTATTCATTTGGAGCAGCATACACACTTGAAAACACCTCTGATACAAGTTATTGGAGTAAATGGGATACCTTAAATGAGGATGTTCCGGCAATAGCATGGTTCGATTTCGGGGATAACGTTGAAATCGATGCATCACTTAATAATAATTTTCAACTCAACAACGTCACACTTAAAGGATATACCACAATTGCAAAAAATATTCAGGGTGAGTTGGATATTTCTTATTCTCCATCATCAGGATTTGGCTCAAGCGCCTATGTATATACCAGTTTTTGATCAGAAATCAAAGGTTATAGATTTTAATTGAAATAAAGATGCCTCTTGACATTTGAGCGTACCAAGAGGCATCTAAATAAAAGTATTTAGCAGATGAATACATGCATGATAATTTAAAAGTGAATACATTCAAAAAATTATATTTTTGTTATCATTATTCGAAAAGTTGTTGAATAGTCTTAAAATCAGAGGTGTTTATTGTGAAAAAGTTTTTAATTTTTGCAGTTGTAGTTGGCATGATAATGCTTTTAACAGTTAACAATTTGGCTTCAAGCTGGGCAATTTCTGAATCCGCAACTTGGGGAATTTACCACCCACAAATTCTTCGGTTAAATATGGAGGCACAGTGTCATATATGATAAACGATGGAGAAATTTCGCCAGCAGGATTTAATCCTTACACTTCTTTGAATTTGGATTGGATTTCCTGGATAATATATCAACCGTTGTTCTTTACACACAACAGTTACGATACTCCAATTCCATGTCTTGGAGTGAATTACAAATGGGAAGATAATGGTCTTAAACTCATAGTGAAGACAAGGAGCGATGTCGAATGGTCAGATGGAGTTCCTTTCACAGCAAATGATGTTGCCTTTACCTTCAATTTACTTAAAAAATATCCCGCATTGGATTTAAAGGGAGTTTGGTCCTTTTCAACACTTCAAACAGTTGAAGCAAGCGGTACAAATAACGTGGTTTTCACTTTTTCTTCTCCAGATCAACCTGCTTTACCTGTGATATTTGAATCTCTTATGCTTCCTGAACGTATTTGGTCAAAGGTTAAAGATCCGACGACATGGACAAATCCAAATCTCGTTGGTACGGGAGCCTTCGTTTTGAAAAGTTATGATAATGCCAATGGTACTGCAATTCTTGTGAAAAATCCGAACTATTGGTTTAAAGGAAGGCCTTACATTGATACGCTTATTGGCAGAAGTTATAACTCATTTGATATGGCGACTCTTGAATTGTTAAAGGGAAATTTAAATATTGCTGTTCTGGATGTACCCAACGTTTTCAAAGCCTTTGTCGATAAAGATCCTTTAATTAATAAATTTTATGCATCACCTCAAAAGGGATTTGAAGCGCTTTATTTCAATACGGCAAAATATCCTTTTGACATTCCAGAATTTAGAAAAGCCATAGCGTTGGGAATGAATAAAGATTTTCTTGAAAAAGTAGCTTACGGCAGATCTCAAAGCGTTCCATCGGCTCTTGGGTTACCACCATCCGAATGGGTAGATCCGACTTTGACTCCTCTTGCATCTTCGTTGATGGCTTATGATCCGCAAAAGGCACAGGAAATGCTCGCATCGATAGGATTTAAAAAGAATTCTAATGGTGCGCTTTGTGCTCCGGACGGAAAACCTTTGCCAACTTATACACTTACAGTTGTCAGTGGATACACAGACTTTTCGGATATGACTTCTATTTTGGCACAGGAATTGAAAGATTTAGGGATAAAAACCAATATCGAACTCAGAACACCAACAACATGGTGGATAGGACGCGAAAAAGGTACATACGATATGACTTTTTGCTGGAATTATGGGTCAATGGAATGGGGAACCACACCATATTACATTTACAACGAGATGTTAAATTCTGCTTATTCGGCACCTTTAGGAGGAAACGCACTATCTGACTACACGAGATATACAAATCCGCTTATAGATGCTGCATTAAAAATTTATGCATCAACAACTGATTTGAGACTTCAAAAGCAATGTGTGTACACAATAGAAAGAATCTTACTTGAAGAAATGCCATATGTTCCAGTCGCTACTGTAAAGGGCACTATGATGCTCTCTACTAAAGGGTTATCTGGCTTTCCAACTGATTCAAATCCTTACGCCGGATGGGGAGATATGGATATGTTCGTCATGACGACACTTAGTGTTCACTTAAAATGAGAAAAAGTGTGACAAGATAACTAGTGCTTTCTTTAGCTCACATTCCAGGTAGTTCGAAAGACACAAGAATGTGGGCTAGATTATAAAGGCCAAGTTGAAGATATGTTGCTTTGAAGATCATAAAACGGAGGAAGACTATGAATGAAAAAGCTTTGAATTTACATAAACGGCTTATAGGTAAATTTGAAGTAAAAAACATGGCGAATCTAATAAAAAAGGTAAAGTGAGTGATGAATAAAATATCATTTGCAATCGTTGGTTCTGGATGGCGTTCAGAATTTTATTTGAGAATAGTTAAAGCACTTCCTGATCAATTTGATATCTGCGGAATGGTTGCCAGAAATGAAGATAAAAGAAAATCAATTGAGATGAATTGGGGAATCAAATGTTACGGCACAATTGATGAATTGCTATATAATTCAAAACCATCTTTTGTGGTGGTATCAGTATTCCATTCTGCCACTTACGATATCGTCAGATATCTTGTAGATAAAAGAATTCCTATCTTATCTGAAACGCCACCGTCTTCCGAAATAGCGCAACTTGACGAGTTAAATGGGTTAGTTAGAAAAGGTGCAAAAATTCAAGTAGCCGAGCAATATCATCTTCAACCCATAAATGCCGCCCGATTAAAAACTATCGAATCCGGAAAGTTGGGAGAAATTTCTCAGGCTTATATTTCGTCATGTCATGGATATCATGCCATTAGTTTGATGAGAAAATTTTTAGGAATTAAATACGAAAATGCTAAGATATCGTCTTATAAATTCATAACGCTCCTAATTGACGGCCCACATCGTTATGGGATCTTAGAAGAAAGAACTGTCAATTCGGAACAAGTGATTGCCATAATAGATTTTGGTGACAAATTCGGTATTTATGATTTTTCTAACGATCAATATGCTTCATTGATACGTGCCCCACGAATAACTGTTCGAGGAAACAAAGGTGAGATTGTTGATGATGAAGTGAGATATCTTAAGAATTTTAAGACTCCGGCGGAAATAAAATTAAAACGTTTGAATGCGGGAGAAAATGGTAGCGTACATGAAGGATATTATTTAAAAGGAATACTTTTTGGAGATGAATGGGTATATGAAAATAACTTCATTCCGGCAAGATTAATGGATGATGAAATCGCGGTAGCATCTTGCCTTGAAAAAATGGAAAATT
>JAPDLJ010000018.1 GCA_025920705.1 Candidatus Jingweiarchaeum tengchongense | reverse complement strand
AATGTGCCGAGGTACCCAAGCGGTTAAGGGGCATGCCTGGAGATTTTTACTTGGAAGCATGTGCGCCTCGTGCGCGCCAGGGTTCGAATCCCTGCCTCGGCGTTGATTTAAAATGGTAATTAAAGTAAAAGTTTTTTATAAGAAAAACGATAGAAACACAAAAAAAGTTTTTGAATTACTCAGAGGAAAAAATTTCCAGATTGTTAATAAAATTTCTGATTGTGATATTGTAATTATCGTTGGAGGTACCGATTTGATTCTTAAGACATTGATGGAAATGCGGGAAAGTAAGCCATTTTTGGGTGTAAGCATTAGTGGTCCTGGTTTTTTATGTGAGACGAGCATAGCCACTTTAAGTAAATCACTTAAAAAAATAATTAAAAATGAACATAAAATCGAAGAAGTGACAAGAATATATTGTAAGGATAAGTTTACTTCACCTCCAGCATTGAATGATGTTGTGATAACTCCTTCTAAAAGTGCAACGATAATGACATACGTATTAAAAGTGGATGGTGAAACAATATGGAAAGACCAGGCAGATGGTTTAATAATTTCCACGCCAATAGGTTCCACTGCATATGCACTAAGCGCTGGTGGTCCAATTGTAAGTAGAGGTACAAGAACGCTTTTAATTGTTCCCATCAATTCATTGAATCCAACCATAAGACCTATGGTAATAGATGAAAATAGTAAAATAGAAATTTGCAATATTGAATCAAAAACTCCATGTGAAGTAATAATTGATGGTCAAATAAGATATACAATAAATGGTGATGTTACAATTGCAAAAGCAAATCCAGCGCTTTTAATAAAATTTGATAAAGAATTCTCAAAATTGATGAGAAAACTAGAAAAGAAAACAGACATATCCGAAAACCTTGACATCTCTCCAAGTGCCAAATTCATATATAAAACACTTCAACATTTTGGTGAGATGACACAGAAAGAAATCGAGAAGGAATGCCTGCTTCCAAGAAGAACAACAAAGAATGCATTAGACCAACTTCTTGAGAGGGGATTAATTAGGAAAAGAACAAATTTAAGAGATGTCCGACAAAGTATATATTTTATTCCTTAATCTAAAAAAGGTTTTCGAGTAATTGTTGCTGAGGTTTTTTAAATCCAGCAGGAACGATAAATTCAGCATCATTTCTTCCTCTTCTTATTAAGATTTCATCTCCAACATTAATTCTCATTTTTTTTATTCCGTCTCCCTTTAAAATAGCATTAGTACACCTAATAGGCTTCACTTTAACAATAGAATTAATACTAACTATCCTCTGCTTTTCCATCAAGGTTGAACAAATTGGCGTGACTGCTATTATTTTGTCTTCGAGTACGTCATTAATATTGACTTTTCTTGAATAGAATATACTTCCAAGAAGCGCTGAACGATTATAAGCTGTTAGTCCGATGGGGGTACAGACAATGACACCATCCGCCTTATCAATAAAGTGTAAACTATCTGATTTTACTTCATACCTTATTGTTTCATCAAACCATGGATCACGTATTAAGTAAAAATCATTAAGTGCTTCTCCAAAATATTTTCCATTTATTTCGGCTTCAATTTTTGCTCTTTTTTCAATAGTGTAATCTCCACTCTTAATCTTTTCAATCGCATCTTCCAAGTCAGCTGAATCAACGATGCACATTGCCCCAGCACTACCATCATTCTTTACACTAACACCAAGTACTGGTTTATTAAATTGAACTGAGTAAAGCACAGAACCATCTCCACCGAGTGAAATACAGAAATCTACTTTTTCTAAATCATCCGTAACTTCAAACTTTTTCTTTATTATTTCCTTTAAATTTAATTTTTCTATTTCATCTTTTAAAAATGTGCTATAAAATAGCTTTACTTTCATCTTTATTCACATTTTTTTACTCTTTTCACCCCATCCACTTTTTTTATTACTTCAATCACTTCCTTTGGAACAAATCTTTGCCAGTTTTTATTGTTTATCATCATCCTCCTTATCTTTGTGCCATTTATTTTGAATCTTGACTTTGATTTTCTAATTTTATATCCACGATTTTTTAAGATTTCCCTGACACAAGTATTGTTTGAATAAACAACATCGAATTTTTGTGATTTTTTGATTACCGTCTCCACCCATTTATTATCGTCATTAAAATCTTTTACTTTGATGATTCTGAATTGTTTTATGTGATGTGTATTAAGTGTTCTTTTTATCATTTCAATCCTTTCCATTGCGCTGAATGGGTTTTCAATTGTATTCTTAAACTGTGAACTTCCAACCACAATGATCACCTCGTCACATTCCTTTAAGATGTTCTTTATTGCTTCTAAATGTCCATAGTGAAATGGTTGAAATCGACCAACGAACAATGCGCGCATCTAAATTTCCCACTTAAGTTTCATTTCATTGTTTTTGACCTTTTTGATATCGTTTAGGACCCTTTCTCTAATCTTTGATTCTTCTTCAAACTCCCTCACAATTTTTCCATTCTTGATCAAGTCCGTTAGAAGTGGTTGGTATCCTTCCGGAGCATTATTTTTAGCAAGTGTAACAATGTCCTCAAATTTATCCCAATTTCTGTAAACTTGTTTTCTTCCACTAATGTCACCTCGCTTTGCAACGTAAACAGATTTATCATCAGAAATTATTTCAACAATTTTTTGGCTAAAATCTATGCTTGGTGCATTACTTACACTCGTACCAACACCGAATCCATCGACAATATCAGCCAGGTCTCTAACGGAATTTTCATCCAATCCACCACTAACAAATATTTTTACTGATTTCGCACCTCTTGCATTTAATTCCCATCTAACCTCTTCTATTATTTTTCTGAAATTTCCTCTTCTTGAGCTGATAGTGTCTAATCTAACTCCATATAATTTATTTCCGAATAGGTCAAGCGCCATAAGGGACTCAACCTTCTCATCAAAATAAGTATCCGTGAGTATGATCCTTGGTATTTCATCTGGCATTGCCTCATCAAACGCCTTCCATGCTTCATTCTGATTACCAAAGCACTGTATCAAAGAGTGGGGCATTGTACCGACTGGTTTTTGCCCAAGTAATTTTGCTCCAAGTACATTTGATACTTTATCAAAGCCACCAATGTATGCAGCTCTCTCGATACATGGTGCCAAAGCTGGATGTGTTCTTCTTGTTCCGAAGCTAAATAACATCTTATCACCAGCAGCTAATCTGATTCTAGCCGCAGCTGTTGCTATTCCAGAAGATGCTGAGAGAAAGCCAAGTATCGCATTTTCATATCTTGCAAAATCTAAGTAATTTCCTTCTATCTGCATTACTGGTTCGTACACAGCCGAATTCGAATTGACAAGAAAAATTTCACCCTCCCTCATTGATTTTACACTTACTGGTAAATTCTCCAGTAATTTTGCTACATCATATATTCCATTCACAATTGCCCAGTTTCCATTGAACGGTATTTTCCTTGCATATACTTCCATTACAACTCTCGGATTTTTATGCTTGAAATTGAGTGTCTTAACCGCATAATCGAAGTATACATCAGTGGTATCAGCTTTCTTTATCTCTTCCTCCTTTGAAATCCAAAACAGTCTATCATTCAATGTCATTTTAATCACCTAATCTATTTAGGTAAGTTACTTACAATATCATTTTAGGAATGTGAAAAAATTGCATCTGGAAATTTTTTTAAGAAAAATTTTCTCATTTCCAATTCTATATTTAAACTCGATTTTTTATAAAAGAATATGAGCGCAAAAAAAGCACTTCTGATAATTGATATGTTAAATGATTTTGCAATGAATGGAAGCTTACCAGTGAAAGACATGGAAAAGGTTTTGCCAAAAATTGAAGATATAATTAATTCCATCAGAAAAAAAAGATATTGGAACATAATATATCTAAACGATTCACATATCGAAAATGACCCAGAATTTAAGTACTGGCCAAGACACGCAGTTAAGGGCACGTATGGAGCAGAAGTGATTGATAGACTCAAACCGAGCCATTTGGATAAAGTAATAGAAAAAAAGACATACAACGGATTCTACCAAACAAATCTGGAGAAGCTATTGAAGAACTTGGGAATTAAAAAGTTATTTTTCACCGGTGTACTTACGGACATCTGTGTTTATAATACATTGATTAATGCATTCGAAAGAGGATACGAGTGTTTCTTAGTGAGTGATGCAACTGCTACAACAATCTTACCCGAGGAGGAAAAATACTGGAAATTAAGTGAGGAGAAACAGAAATTTTGGATTGATAACATCAGAATTAAAAAACTTGCTGAAATAGTTGACTCAGAACTGATCAAAGATGTTGAATGAAATAAAAAATATTGATTATAAGAAAGTATCATTTAAAATTGAAAATTTTATTAGAAAGAAAGTCGAAGAAAGTGGTACAGATGGAGTGGTAATCGGTTTAAGTGGTGGCCTCGACTCTACTGTTACATGTTATCTAGCACACAAAGCACTATCATCTGAAAGAATCCTCGCATTGATTATGCCAGATTCACGGTTAAAAGATTCTTTAGATGATGCCAAAGACGCAGAATTCATTGCTAGAAATCTGAATTTAACACACAAAATAATAGACATTGCGCCAAAACTTGAAGAAATTTTAAAAGAATTGCCCAGGGATAAAATAGCAATCGGAAATTCAAGCGCTAGATTGAGGATGTTGATACTCTATCACCACGCAAATTCAATGAACAGACTAGTATTAGGAACCGGAGATAAGAGCGAAATTCTCATTGGTTATTTTACAAAATACGGAGATGGTGGTGTCGATATACTACCTATTGGAGATTTATATAAAACACAGGTTCGAGAATTAGGTAGATATTTAGGAATACCAGAGAGCATCTTACAAAAACAAAGTAGTCCAAGACTTTGGGAAGGACATCAAGCCGAGGAAGAAATAGGTTTAAACTATGATGAGATAGACCAAATTTTATATTGTTTTTTTGAAAAGGGCATGAAAAATACTGAAATATCATCAAAATTGAAAATAGAGAAATGGAAGGTTGAGAAGGTTCTAAGGATGAATAAAATGAGCGAACATAAGCGGAAAACACCAGAAGTTTGCCAATTATTTTAATGTTGTTCTTGCTACTCCAAAAAGAATAAATATATTTAAGTAAAATTCCTAAATTTATTTAGGTGTATGGGCTTGGAATTGGGTAAGACACCACCAAATCAGGTATTTGGATTTAGTGAGATTGTTAGGAATTTGATAAGCAAAATTGATGAACTAAAGAAAGATATAAATGGGCTCAAAATTAAAATTTCTGAGTTTGAAATGAGGATAAATGAAATTGAGCAAAATACAAAAAATTTTGCAAATGCGAGTGATTTTGAAATAACGCTAAAGAAGGTGAATTCTCTAACATCAAACATTCTTAATTTAAGCACAAAGATTTCTAGCATCGAAGAGAAAATGAATTTGATTGAGGAACCAAAGAAAGAAATAGAGGGATTAAGAGTTAACATTGATGCAATCAACGACAAAATCACCGATATCTCTCAAAAATTTACAGATTTTGAGGCAAATATGAGAAAGATAGATGAAATTGAGACCAGCAGCAGGAATGCGATAGAAGAAGTTAAGAAAGAAATAGATGAAAACTACCTTAAAAAAATAGACAAGAATGAAATCTTAGATAAAATTAATGATTTAAGCACAGAAATGTCATCAAAAGTTTCAATGCTTGAAGAATTGAATTCTAAGCTCAAGGAATTGAGAGAGAATCTTGGTCATATAGTTGATGCAACGGCTAGGAAAGAAGATTTAGATAAATTGAGAATAGAGATTGCTGGATATGCATCTGAGAGAGCAAGTTTAAATAAGAGAATACTAGAAAATGAAAGGAAGCAGAATGCATTCTCTGAAATCCTAGAAATCCAAGACAAAAAATTGCTGGACTTATTTTCATCATTTACTTCGTTAAAGACAAGAATAGAACAAATAACCACAGATATCGTAAATGAAAAAGAAAAGATAAATGAGTTGTATAGTAGCGTTCAAAAAATAAATGAAATTGAGAAAAAAGTGGTTGATATTACCGTATCTAATAAGAAAATACAAGAGACGATCGAAAAAATAAATAATGATTTTGCAAAGATAAATAGTGATTTCTTGAAAATTAGAGATGACCTAGAAATAAATAATAAACAAATTACCGCCATCTTTAGGAAATTCGGTGCAATAGAAAATAACATTCATAATCTGATTTCTACCAAGGAGGAAATTAGTAAGAAAATTGTAGAAAGTGATAAAAAACAGGAAGCATTTGCCAAAGTAATAGAAATCCAAGATAAAAAGATATCTGATTTGTTTTCATCCATATCTCCAATTCGAAGCGATATAGAATCGATTAAGTCAAAAATATCTGAAATAAGTAAAAGTCTATTGATGGAAAGAGAAAGGATAGACAAACTGTATAAGGATACTGAAAGAATAAATGAGATAGAAGTGACATTGAATAAAAATATTCAAGATACATTTAGGGTTTTGAAAGAAATGGATTTCGTGAATAGAAGAATTGATAAAACACTTACAGATTTCAACAATGTTGTTAATTCATTCGTCAAGAAAGAAGAAATTGATAAGATTTATGCAGAGATAAAAAATCTGCCAAAGAATCAGGACATTTCCTCGATTAAAAGTGACATAGACAAATTAGTAAGAGAGAAGGACATGATAGGTAATGAATTAAGAAACCTCACCAAGTACCTCGATGAAAATGTGAGTAAATTTGAAAAAGTAAGGTTTGAAATAGCAGGCGTGAACCAACGAGTTAATGAAATCAGTGACAAAGTAGTAGATCTGATGAACAGGATGAGTTTGGTCAAATCTCATACAGAGGAAATAAAAAAATTGGAGGCAGAGAATGAGCAACTCAAGAAAAAAATAGATGAAGTGATAGAAAAGTCAATCGATAGGATCGTAAGTTCAAAAACAATTGAATTAAACAACAAATTAACACTTACGATGACAAGCGCAATGAATAACGCTGCACTTAATTTATCTTCACTCCAAATATGGCTCATATTAAGAAATTTACATACGTTGGAGGATCCAAGAATGATCATCGAAAATCTTAACTCATTGGAATCAATCATAGATTTTTTAAAATCCAAAGGGCTAAATACAGATGAAATATGTAATCATGTAGTCAATGAACTTTTCAATCTGAGGAGAGAATGGTCCCCGTTTGATGAAAGCACAGCAGCGATATACGAAACTGCAATTGAAAGGATAAGATTGAAGATAGGAAAATGAAAGAAATTAAGATAAGGACAGACGCAGACAAATTGTTAAACTTAGTAGAGAGTAGAGGCAGAATAAGCTTAAAGGAAGCATCCAAAATATTGAAAGAGGATGAGAAAGTAATTGAAGAATTGGCAAAAGTATTGCATGAGAATGAACTACTTGAGCTTGTATATCCAGCAAATCCATTTGTACAACCTTTTATAAGAATAAAGAAAAAAGAAGTGAAAAAAGAGGAGAAGAAGATAGAGAAAAAACCGATTGGTAGAAAAATTTCACTCAAGATACCAATTTCACTAGATAAAATCAAGGAAATCATTATTAAACCCAAAAAATTCGAACCCGAGAAAAAGAAAGTGAAATAATGGCTGAATTAAAATTACTCACAAATTACACCGTAGTTACCGATGATGTACCTGGAGACGTCAGTATTGTTAGAGACCCAAGGGAATTCGTACCTATCTATGTCTTGAGATTGCCGCAAATAAGCGAGGCAACTTCAATTGTATTGAACAAGGTTAAAGAGAAGTTAATTAGTATCGTTCAAGTGACCACGAAGGAAGTTCTCGATCCAAGGTCACTGGATAAGATTAAAGAAAATTTTAAGGAGAAATCAAACGAACTTTTGAAAAAGGAATTTCCAGCTATGCCAGAAAAGGACATTTCAATACTCACAGGTTTCCTGATTCATGACATGCTTGGGCTTGGCGCAATTGAATTTTTATTAAAGGATGATAATTTAGAAGAAATTGTCGTAAATAACTCAGTAGAACCAGTTTGGGCTTATCATAAGATCTATGGATGGTTAAAGACGAATGTGTTTGTACCTACTGATATACAGATAGAAAACTATGCTTCTTTAATTGGTAGAAAAGTTGGAAGACAAATTACAACATTAAATCCATTGATGGATGCACATCTTCTTTCTGGAGATAGGGTGAATGCAACACTTTTTCCAATTTCAAGTAAAGGAAACACATTAACAATAAGAAAGTTTAGAAGGAGTCCGTGGACAATAACAGAACTTTTAGAGAATAATACAATTAGCAATGAAGTAGCAAGTTTACTTTGGCTTGCCATTGAATATGAAATGTCAATGATTGTTTCTGGTGGCACAGCGAGTGGTAAAACAACTTTTTTGAATGTACTCATGCCATTTATACCACCAAATCAAAGAGTCATCTCAATTGAAGATACAAGAGAATTGCAATTGCCAGATTTTCTACACTGGGTTCCACTAACAACAAGAGAGCCGAATCCTGAGGGAAAGGGAGAAATTACAATGCTTGATTTACTCGTGAATTCGCTCAGGATGAGGCCGGATAGAATTGTCGTTGGTGAGATTAGAAGACAAAGGGAGGCCGAAGTGTTGTTTGAGGCAATCCACACAGGTCACAGTGTTTATGCAACACTCCACGCAGAGACCGCAGAACAAACAGCAAGAAGGCTGACCTCACCACCAATTAACTTACCTGCAGAAATGATTGAAACACTTCCATTGATTTTGGTAGTTTATAGACATAGGAGACTTGGGATAAGGAGAGTCTTTCAAGTTGCAGAAGTAATAGGTGCAATTCCTAAGACAAATGAGGTAGGTTTGAACATCCTATATGCGTGGAGACCAAGAATTGATAAAATTGAAAAAGAAAATGAGAGCAGAAGGCTATTTGAACAATTACAAAATTACACAGGAATGACGCCTGATGAGATTAGGCATGATATGGAGGAGAAACAGAAAGTTTTGAGCTGGATCACCCAACATAAAATTACTGGATTGAATAATATAGGTAAAATAGTTTGTGAATATTATATAAATAAGCAAAGTATCTTGGAAATGGCTGAGAAGAATATATCTCCAACGAAATTATTGGAATAGATGTAATATGTTAAAAACTTTGCCAACACTCTTAGTTCCAGTTAATGTAGTATTGCCACACATAAAGCGATTTAGAGGTCTATCGAGCACACTGGTGAAATTTGTACCACAGCTGGATTTACAATTAAAACAAGCTGAGATAGAAATTGATGTAATAGACTTCCTATCGCTTGTGATCTTCACTGCGATATACAACTTTTTCATATTTTTTGGAATTGTTTTTTTGATATCTTTTTTGATATTCAAAGAGATAAACATCATGTATTTAATTGCTTCATTACTCACTGCGCTCGTGATGAGCATTGGAAATATCTTTCTTCTACTCTCTTACCCAAATCTTCAAGCATTGAAAAGAAGCAGATTGCTAGAAAAGGACCTCCTCTTTGCAATGCGTGATCTATACATAAAATTAAAATCAGGTATTATACTCTATGATGCGCTTGTTGACATTTCATTGGGTGATTATGGAGAAGTGTCAAAGGAATTTGGTAAGGCAGTTAGAGAGATGAATGCTGGAGTAGAGCAAATAGAAGCACTTGAGAAATTAGCAATCGGGAATCCATCTATCTTTTTCAGGAGAATAATTTGGCAAATTGCGAATGCAATGAGGTCAGGTGCAGATATTGCAGATACTCTGAATGCAATCATTGCGAACCTCTCAAGCGAGCAAAGGGTCAGATTGAGAAACTTTAGTTCAGAACTAAATCCATTAGCCATGGTCTATATGATGTTTACTATCATCATGCCTTGCATGGGAATCACGTTTATAATTATACTGAGTTCATTTTCACAATTTCCCATTACTGAAGGTATATTCTATGCGATATTGTTGTTTTTGATTTTTGCTCAAGTCATGTTCATGAATGTAATTAAATCAAGGAGACCAGTGATATCGATATGATCAATTTTAGGACTATGCTCTTCAGGGCGTATAAGAGCATTGCATTACTGCTACCTGGATCCTATTCAGAAAGAATTAGACAACTATTAGTCTATTGTGATTTAGAAATTCCAAGAGAGGAATGGGTCGGATTCTCACTACTATTTTCCATCTTTTTATCAATACCGATCTCCATCTTAATTTTTAAAATATTTTCTCTTACACCATTACATCTCATCCTTTTAATCATTGGTTTCTTTATTTTGTTACAAATAATACTTTTAGGTGCGCTTGAGTTAACCGCAACAGCAAGGGGTGCATTCGTTGAGGAGATACTTCCAGATGCCCTATCTCTTATCGCATCGAATCTTAGAAGCGGTATGACCACGGAAAGGGCAGTTCTATTATCTGCGAGGTCTGAATTTGGGCCACTTGAAAAAGAATTTAGGATGGCTGCAAAGAGGATACTTGCCGGTGAGACAATCGATGAAGCGCTTAGGGACATATGTCTTCACATTAAATCAAAATTATTGGAAAGAACAATGCAATTGTTAGTAGAAAGTATTAAATCAGGTGGTGAGATATCAAAGCTTCTTGAAGAAATTTCAATGAACATAAGAGACTTGCAAATAATGAAGAAGGATATAAGAGCCAATGTGATGTCATACACGATATTTATCCTTATGGCGGCTGGATTTGGTGCACCTTTACTCTTTGCCATTTCAACTTCCCTAATAGAAACAATCATAAAACTCACTTCTGCAATTACACTACCACCACCAGCCGTGATTGCTCAGATGCCCACTTTCATCAGGATTGGAGCTCCGCCAGCAATAAGCACCGAATTCCTGACGTGGTTTTCAATATTTGCGATGCTGATCATAAGTGTTTTTAGCGGTTTGATAATAGGTTCGATAGAAAAAGGTGATGAAAGGGGTGGCGTCAAATATATTCCTCTCCTACTTGGAATATCATTAGCCACATTTTTTCTAACGAAAATCGCACTAAAAATACTCCTCAAAATAGGAACTTAATCATCACTAAAAAGTATTAACATTTTTTATGAGAAAAATCAAATTATAATAAACTATATAAACATCGTTTTATTATTATTAATTTAGGTGATAATGTTGAAGAAAAAAGCACAGGCAGCTTTAGAGTATTTAATGACATATGGATGGGCAATTCTAGTGATAGTAATCGTAATAGCAGCGCTTTATGCATTGGGAGTATTTACACCGAAAGCATCGGTACCATGCACACCATGTTTTAGCAGTTTCGCATATCTTGACCATAGCTATGATAGTGGTACTAAAAATCTCACATTAAAAATAAGGAATGGTCCAAGAGCGATCAAAATACTTGAAGCTAATTTTACTTATAATGAAAATAAGTATCAAGCAGATAAGCCATCAGACGAGATACAAGGAAATACAGATATTCTTCTTTATAATAGCAGCAGTA
>JAPDLJ010000017.1 GCA_025920705.1 Candidatus Jingweiarchaeum tengchongense | reverse complement strand
GTCCAACAAGAATATTCATATCCTTTATGCTCGGCGTATAAGGAAATTCTGGACTTATTGATGTGGATATACATTATGTTTCTATTTTATCACAATCTCACTTTTTAAAAGATTTATCAAATATGTCAAATTGAAATTTGAATGATAAAGAATCATCAACTTTTTTACCATCTTTGATGCAATTTCTTTCGAGATAAATGGCATTTTTTCTACCGGCACGCAAACAATTTCTCAACTTATAAAATGCGCCAACATCGGTTTCAATTGATCTTATCTTCACCATCCAAAACCTCCAAAGTAAACGATAAAAGACAAAAGAATCAAAACGCATTATGGTCAAAAAAGTCTTTCCAATGTCATTTCCTGTCCGACAATTACCTTCTCAACAAATACACACTAAAACAGAATGTTTCATACCGATGTTAGCAAAAGGCAGGATATCTTTTTCAATTTTTTATAGTTGAAAATTGTATGCATCAAGGACCCAACTCGGCATCACAAATCTCGCCGTCTTAAGAGGATTTACCACCTGACATATCTGTGCTTGACCGGTTGCACTCATGATCATCGCTATTTCATGCAAACTTAAAGGAATTCTATCTCTTAAAATGAAAGCCATATTTTCCGTTGCCTTGACGATCGCATCGTCAACTGTTTTTCCAGATGCTATGGTTGTAAAATGATTATCATTCGACAATATCGGATCGCTGATTTTCAAGTTTTTTACCACTTTCGATCGTAATTTTACACTTCCAGCAACCTCTACACCACTCACACCTATCTCTCCGTCGCCCATAGCCGCATGTAAATCATCAAGACCAAAAAGAGCTCCTCTTACGAAAATAGGCAAATAAAGTATGGACCCTGTCGTTATCATAAGGTTATCCATATTTCCGCCATGTGATCCTGGAGTACCCTGATTTCTCCTTTTTTGACGCAACACCTATGACTCCTACCATCTTGTTAAGAGGAATCGAAAGTTTTGAATCGAATATCGCCATATTATATTTTCGGGTACCACTTTGGTGCGTACTCCTTCAAGTAAATGTCCAAGTACGCCTTCATTTTTGCCTGCAACCATGATTCCCTTTTTTGCCACGGAAATATCAAGGATTTCCACCTTTAAAGTATCACCTGCTTCCAAGTCTTTGATAAAAATTGGCCCTGTCGCAGGATTGATCTTTGACCAGCCAAGCATCTTATAAGGTATCAGATTGATTTTGAATTTGATTTGAAAAGCAATCCATCGTCTCGATTTCCAAAACGCTTCCGGATGCAACCACCAAAGCTGGCGTATTTTTTGATGAAAACGAGAAAAAATGCTTCTCACTTTTGACTTTTTCCACAATCAACCTCCCAATTTCTCACATCCTGATTAATCCATTCAAAACATTTTACGTTTATGTTGTCTTGACCTTTCGGGCATTTTTTGAATATTCATATATCCCGTACACGAATCCTGTGATTATAGAAAGTATACCAAAGAAAAGGTATCCATTTGCGACGCCGAATAAATTTGACACCCATCCACCTATTATATTACCGAAGATGGCTGAAATGCCTATTGTTACAACCCAAAATATGGCTTGAGCATCTGATCTGTGTGCTGGTTCTATTTTAAGACTTACGTAATGCCATATCGCGTAATATATGGCTATAAAATTGAAAAATTCGAATGCCTGAAAGGCTATCACAAGTATTGGATTTGTTACAGACCATGTGAGGATCCATCTTATGCCATAGGCAAAAGATGCCATTACAAGTGTCTTTTTGATTCCCAATTTTGTCACGATGCGATCTGCGAAGAACAAGAATGGCACTTCTGACAACGCATGAACCGCTATCGCAATTCCCGCGTAAGAAACAGATTCTCCTCTTGATTTCATCAGAATGGGAAAAAAGTAAAGGCCAAAATTTCCAGATGAAATAACGAGAGTTTCAAGGATAAGCATCAAATAAAACTCGTTTGGCAAATTTCTGAAGGAAAATTTGTGCTTTTCTTTTTTTGTGTTGTATCCGTGCGTTTTCGGGATCAAAAAGACCGCGGAAAGTCCTATTGACAAAAAGGCAAGAGAGCCGATCGCAAAAAAGATGAAACTGCTTTTCAAATATCCAAAAAAGATCATTGCAAGTGCAAATCCTATTGAACCCATCATTCTGGCTTTACCGAAAGAGAAACCACGCTGATTCAACTGGGCTATTGAAATTGATTCGGCCAGAGGAAGAATCGCTGTCCAGACAAAGCCAATCGCGAAAGTCATTACCAAGACTGGCAAAAAGCTTTTGAACGAATAAACTCCCCAGATCAAAACCGTGCTTGCCATCGCTACAAAGGCAAGCACGTTGTTTTTAACCCTTTTATCCGCAAAGCGCATCCAAAATGGATTTGAGAAAAGCACCATTATCGCCGCTACACTTCCAAGAAGGCCATTTTGGAGATCTGAAAAATGCAACTCGTTGAAATAATTACCAACAAAAGAAAAGAAGGCTCTCGGTATGTATATTAAAAGTTCCAAAAGAAAAAATTGCCAGATCACAATATTATTGACCTTGTGTATTTTATGCTTTCTTCAGTTTCAACTATTGGATCGCCTGTTCCTTCATACTCGATGGAAAGAAAACCGTCGTAACGATTTGCATGCAAAAATTCTACGATTTCTTTCAAAGGCACTTCTCCTTTTCCCAAAATCGTGCCTTCATACATTTTGCCGCTCAAAGATCTGTAACCGTTTTTGCCGGAAGGCAATTGTTTGAAATCTTTGAAGTGAATGAACCTTATGTGATCTTTGAGATTTTTAACGGCATCCAAAGGGCTTTCATTTGCAAGCAAAAAATTCGCGACATCGGCATTTGATTTGAAATTAGGGGAGCCCACGGCATTTATGAGATCTTTGACCTGATCGCTTTTTCCAACGAAAAGACCGTGGTTTTCTATTACCAATGTGATACCGTTTTTCTCAGCGTAAGGTGCAACTGCTTTGAATCCGTCTATTATCCATTTCTTTGCATCTTCAAAGGCGATGCCTTCCTTTTCTTCTCCACTGAAGACCCTTATGTATTTCGCACCAAGATCGCAGGCTATATCAATACTTTCTTTGATGTAATTGACTTGTTTGTCGCGATCAATTTTTTGACTCTGAACGAAATCGTTGTTTATAGAATAGGACGAAACTTCCATATTTTTTTCTTTTAAATCGGCTTTAACCACTTTTATATCCTTGACGCTTAAAAAATTGTCCAAAAATTCAACGTATTTTACATTGTTATCGTGACAAAATGAGATGAAATCAAGATTGTTCATTTGATTTGAATAGACTTTTTCGTGAACACTCCATATGCTGACGGAAAGTTTCATATTCAAATCATTCCCTTCATTTTATGATCACTTCGTGGCCAGTTTTCCCAGATTCATATATCGCATCCAATATTTTCATAAGGGCAAGACCATCTTCTGCAGGACTCAGACACTTGATTCCGTCTTTGACGCAATCTCTGAAGTGTTTTATCTCTTCTTCGAAGTTGTGAACGAAATCAGAAGCAGCAGGATCGACCAGAGGTTTCACGTCTGTGAAGTAATGATTCTTTTCTTCGTAATACTCGATTACAGGCTCCATTTGGGCTCCTGCTTTATCTCCGTAAAGGCTAAGATAAAGGTAATCTTCTTTGACGTGCATGACCCAACTCGTTTCAAAAAACAAGGTTAATCCATTATCGAATTTTATAAGAGAAGTTGCCGCATCTTCAACATCGTTGTATTCAGAATAATCTGCTGGATAATATTTGTTTATGCCTTTTATTTCAGGCTTCATACCGACATGGTTAAAAACGGAAGCAGTTACGGAGATGGCATTTGGCTTTCCGGTTAAAAATCTTACCAGGTCTATCATATGAACTCCAAGATCGATGACCGGGCCACCGCCGGAACGTTTTTTATCCGAAAACCATCCACCGGGATTACCCCATCTTCTTATGACACCCGTCTTCGCGTAATAGACATTACCCAATTCTCCTTGTTCAACAGATTGCTTTATCATTTTCGCGTTTTCTCCGAAGCGTCTCACGAATCCGACCATAAGCAGTTTACCTGTTTTTTTAGATGTTTCGACCATCTCTTCAGCCTGGGTGGCGTTAAGTGCAAGAGGTTTTTCACAAAGCACGTCTTTACCAGCCTTGAGTGCATCTATGGAAATAGGAGCGTGAAAATTGTTCCATGTCGTGACGCTTACGGCATCTATTTCTTTCATCTTCAAAAGTTCTTTGTAATCCGTAAAAACATTCGGAATTTCGTGTTTACGAGCATAATCTCTTACCCTTTGTTCATTCACATCACAGGCAGCAACGACCTCCACATCTTTAAGTTTTTTGTACGCGCCGATGTGCAATTGACTTATACTTCCGGTACCTATTATTCCAACTTTGATCTTGTTCTTCATGATTTCCTCCTCGTTGTTTGTTCTCAAATGTTATAGATTGTTATTCTGAACTTGATTCAGAATCTTATCCTTATTCTCATTTTTTACTAAATATTCTGAATTGTCATTTAATTTTTTTAGAACGTAATCAATCATATCGGAAGAATTTATCAGTCTTAAAGTTGAGTTTCCGCATTTTCCCTTACGCATTATTTTAAATTTTTCGAGATCGTTATCTATTATCTGAAAGTTTCTCGGTGTTCCCCAATCGTGAAGATAAAGATTTCTTGTGAACCTATTTCCATCGTAATCTATTATCACACAATTGGTAGGCACTTTTTGCATATGATAAGGTACTTTTGCTAGTTCTTCAACGGTATGAAGCGTCGTGTTTGACTCTTGATTAACTCCTATAAGCAGTATGTATCCACCTTTTTCGGCGAGTCGGTAATATGGCGATTTTTTCCCGCATGGCGTTATTGAGTTTTCATGATCTTTTATCAAAAAATCAGTCAAAGGGCCGATAACTGACACAGAATGTGTAGGATGAAGACTTCGCTTTGCCCTTAGATCTTTCATGAATTCGTTGGGAATTCTTCCGGTCCAGCATGGGGTGTTTCTGACATCAAAGATCGGTGAATTGTCCGGCCCATCTTCTCTCTTACCTGTGAGTGTTGGAACAACAACAGTACCTTCCTCTCCGACACAATTGATGATGGCTTCTATGACTGTTTTAGCCCCACCTTCAACATAACCGAAGCTGCTTAAGGAGCTGTGAACAAGAACAGTGTCACCTTTTTTCAAGCCTAATAACTTCAAACTTTCAACGATTGTGCCAAGATCAACATTCATATCATGTACCTCATTTTTTCTTTTTTATAACTATACTAAATCAACTTTAAAAGAGAAGTTCTCTCGATATTTCTCTCACCTTCGTCACATCCTTTCTAAAATGTAAAATTGATATCTTGAAAAATTACTATTTTAAAGGTGAAATAATAGAAAATAGATTTTCAACTCGTTAGTAGAAGAAAAATCTTAAAGGTGATTTATAATTGTGAAAGCAAAAGCAATCCATAAATGATATTTGCCGTACTCCATCCTGAATAAACCGAAAACATTCCTCCTTCATCTGTAGGATTATTTTGATTGGCCCTTCCATCCCATTTCCACGAGTGTATGTTAAAAGAGCCGCGCCATGCTCCGTCCCATAAAGGAGATTCATTTTTACATTGAATAGTTATGAGAAAATTTGCTAATTTGTTAGCAGCATCCTTATATTTTGTTTTCAATGTTGATTTCCATGCATATACAAGCGCAATTAAGGCAAAACCTTGAGTATAAACAAGATCTACTAATTCTGAATTGTTTTGCAATGATAATGTTGAATTGCATGCTTCATCTTTACAATTAATGATACCACCGCTTTTATCCTGAAATGATAATAAAAAAGTTCCCGTTTTTTCAATATCATCTAAATAAGTAACATCTTTTAGTTCATCATAAGCTCTACTTAGAGCATATAAAGCAATTGATAATTCGGAAGATACAGGTCTCCAATCCTCTGTTTTTGATATCTCAAAAGATGTCCTAATTCGATTATCTTTTAACAATATTTTTTTGATATAAGTATAAGCATTATCAAAAGCTATTTTATATTTTTCTTCGTTGGTTTCTTTGTATAACATAATCAAACCTGTATATAACCACAAAATAAAACATGGCCCCTTAAAATTGACCGTCCTTCCATCTCTTCGAGAAAAAGTTCCGTCCTCTCTTTGAATACTGATCCAATAGTTAGCGAGTTTAACTGCACTATCTAAAAAAATTGGTTCTTTTGTATATCTATATAGATCTATGAGGCAAACAAGTATTTTCCCGTTGTCATTAGGAAATATAGAATGTGCTCCCATACTTCCAAAAACATATTCTGGCAATATATAACCATCAACTAAGTAAAAGGGGAAAGTCCCGTACCAAGCTGAAAGTGGATCATTATCTTGGACTCTCATCAACCAATTAACTATGTTTCTATATATTTGAGTGTAATGTTCATCTCCCGTTATAATTTTATACAATGCAATATCTCTAGCTATTTCAGCGTTACAATCAGGTCTAACCCAATTTGTCCTTATATGTTTATCGATGCGTATTCTTTCATATACCCCATTTAGACCTCCATCAAAAGTTAACATGTTATTTTCAATCCAAGATAAAGCTTTTTTGACTGATTCAATATAAGTGATAGGCATAGTTCCTCCTCATTTTTTATAATAAATTGAAAATTCCTTTATCCATTCTCTCCTTCCAAAATCGCGAAATTTTATCAAGGCATGATCTTCATGAACTTCCATGTATACTCCTTGGATAGAATACTTTGCAGTTGTTGTAGCGTAAAATACAGGTTCTACTATTGATGACGTATCTATACATAAAAAGCCCGATGGATCTTTATAAATATTTCCTTCTTCATAAAAAGTATGATGTGAGTGAGAAGAAAAAAATATTATTTCTGGATATTTAGAGCATATGTCTTTAATTTCTTGATCTTTGTTGATGTTAAATAGATGTGATTGCGAAAATAAAATCGTATTATCAAGGGGTTGATGGAGAAATACAAATATAGGCTTCCCTTTAATGTAATTCTCATCAATTTTTTCATGAAACCACAAAATTTGTTTATTCGACAAGTTTGCTCTATCTGTACTTGGATCTACACTTTTGTTATATGTTGTTTCAGAGCCTAAATTTATGAAGTGATATCCTCTGATCCAAAGATCATCATAAACTTTTTCTCTATCAGCAAATTTTAAATATCTTAATAAAAGATTATCATTGTCATTCAAACTGTTTGGCCCACTACTGTAATCTTTGTAATATTCATGATTTCCTATATTCTTAATTATTATTTTGGGTGTAAGTAAAGAATTGTCTTTAATAAATTTATCCATTTTATCATATTCTTCAGAAATGCCTAAATCAACAATATCTCCATTTAAAATTAGAAGATCAAACTCTTCAATTGTTTGTTTTATATCCAACAAAGCAACTTGCAAATTTCCGATTTTTGAATGTATATCACTTAAAACAAAAAATTTTAAAACTTCTGAATTATTTTCAAAATCAACAGGCACATTCATAATAATTCCTCCAACGGCAAATAAATTTATACCTAACAACGCTACTCTTACCCGATTTTTAAATAAAATTGATGATATATTTTTTTACAGCAAACTCAAGACAAATATAATGTGAACTTGAAGGTAGGGCCAACTAACAACGAAATTAAACAAATATTTTTAATTTAAAATTCACCTTACTATTCCTTCTGTAAGAGCCTTAACAAATTGTTTTGCTAAAAAAGCGAATACAATAAGCATTGGTAAAATAGCTATAACGTAGGCAGCAAAAGTATTACCAATTGTTAAAACTCCACCACCGCCCAAAGTGAGTATACCGGTATTTACAGGCATTAAACTATCTTTGGAGATAACTATTAGGGGCCATAAAAGATCATTATAGGTACCGAGTATACTTAATATTGCTATGGTACTAAGAATTGGTCTTGCCAAAGGCAATGCTATTGAAACAAGTATTCTAAGTTCTGATGCTCCATCAATTTTAGCAGCCTCAAATACTTCTACTGATTCGCTCGCAAAAAATCTCCTCAATATAAAAACATCAGCGGGTATCGAACCAGTAGTCCATGGAAATATTAAAGCCCATATTGTGTTGTTCCAATTAAACTTAACAATTTCAATGTATAAAGCAGGAAGCATCAAAATTCCGGGAAGCATCATTGTTGACAACATAAGGTAAAATAAAATATTCTTCATTTTAAAGTCAAACCTTGCAAAAGCATATCCTGCAAGTGATGTTACTATTAAAACTAATATAACAGTTATTCCAGAATAAATAGCACTATTTTTTAACCACAGCAATACACTTCCAATAACTGGTAGATAATTATCCCATCTTAATTTCGAAGGAAATCCAAAAAAATTAGCGTAAAATTCGGTATTATTTTTGAAAGATGTTATAAAGGTGAAAAATAACGGGTAGAGAGAAATAAGCGCAAATATTCCAAGTACAACAAGTGATATTGGCTGAATTTTTTTAATCTCACCGAAAATTTTTTTCATCCTTTTCCCTCTTTTCACCTCCGAAATAACTTTCTACGGACTGAGTTAAGAAAAATAAACCTAATACTATAGACATCAATACAACGCCACCTGCACTTGCATATCCCATTTTATTCTCATTGAATGCTGAGTTGTATATATATAATGCAGGTGTCATCGTGCTATTTCCTGGACCGCCACCAGTAAGCAATAGCATACTTCCGATAGTTTGTGGTGCTCCAATCATATCAAGTGACACAATAAGGAATATTTTGTCTTTTATCATTGGCAGATCAATTGAAAGAATTCTTCGCATTTTTGAGGCCCCATCAATTTCGGCAGATTCAAGGATACTTTTATCTAAGCCAAGCAAGGATGATAAAAAAACCAAAAAAGCTAATGATTGCAAATAGGGAAAACCAATAAGAGCTAAGAAAAATATAGCAGTTTTAGGATTCCCCAAAACTGAAAAGTTTAGATTGCCTAATCCTATAATATTTAAAAATTGCCATAAAACACCTATATAAGGAGTATAGATGAAACCCCATATCAATATGCCCACAGAAAAAGGAACTACCATCGGAAGAATGAAAGTATATTTCCAAAAAGACTGAACTTTATCCGATTTAAGATTAAATATCAATTCTGCTCCGAGAAGTGTCATAAGCAATGTTACTGGTATACTAAATGCCATGAATATCAATATATTTTTAATTGAAATCCAAAAAATAGGTTTTGTTAAAAATGTTGTATAATTATTCAAACCTATAAATTTGCTCGTAACAACATTCCAATCGAATAAGCTATGATAAAAAGCTGAGAGTAAGGGATAAAACTCGAAAAAACCTAACAATAAGAATGATGGTAAAATTAACAAGTAAGGAAAGTAAATTTTGCTGGCCTTATTCATAAATTCACCTTCTTATTCCAAAATTTTAATTTTTGTCACCACAAATATAGAAAGGGGTATATCTTCTGAAGAAACAACATACTCAAATTTTGATCTGGTTGTTGCAGCACCTATATCCCCGTTTGTGTTAATACACAAAATTGAGATATCATCGTGTGCTTTTTTATCCTTAGCCAATTTTTTGTAGATATTTCTGACAGCTTCATCAGCAGCGTCTTTTGGTGAATACCCTTGGCTCATTAAATACACAGCATGAAAAGAAATGCATCCTTTCATTATATCTTCACCTAAACCAGTTGCAACTGCTCCTCCTATTTCATTGTCAACATATAAACCGGATCCTACAAGTGGAGTATCACCAACACGTCCCTTGTATTTCATAAAAGTGCCACTTGTAGATGTACCACAAGCCATATTACCACTTTCATCCATAACAATAACTCCAACTGTGTCATGAGATCGTTTTTTAATTCTTGACTCCCAAATTTTGCGACTTTTATCTGTTATCATGATAACTCGTTGAAATCCTTTTGAAAGTGCGAATTCTTCTGCTCCTTGATCTACTAAAAGGGCATGAGGAGTTTCTTCAAGAACTTTGCGAGCCACACTTATAGGATTTTTAAATCCCTTTAGCGCTGCCACAGCTCCAAGCGATAATGTCTTACCATCCATGATTGCAGCATCTAATTCAACTTCTCCGGCCATATTTGGTAAGCCTCCAAATCCAACCGAATCAATATTTGGATCATCTTCAATGGCTTTTATTGTTTCTTCTATTGCATCAAAAATATGGCCACCATTTTTTAAAATTTCAGATCCTATTTTTACACCAGAAGCAGAAAATGACCATGTGGCAATAATCGTAAATTTCAAATTCATCCACTCCTCAACATTCGAATAATTTCTTCTCCCACATTCCAATGTGAAAAAATATTGGAACGTGGGAGAAGTAAATTCAATTATTTATACCAATCATAGTGATACTGTGTGGCAAATGCTTTAACATTGTTATCAAAAATTTGTTGGAGTTTTTGTTGAGTTGCTTTTAGATCTATAGATCCCATTAAATATTCTTCTATAGTCGTTTGATAATCGTTGTAATAAGTAGTTAAAAATCTACTACCTGGACCTCCTAAAGCGACAGGAGGCATAGCCGTAACTTTTTGAAAATTCTCCATACCTGGAGTTAGTTCTACTCCTTTAAGCATGGGTATATCCATATCAGCATCTACCATTATTTTGCCCATAGTTTGTGGTGTAGAAAGGTACATTAAAAAATCGACTGCTTGCTTAACTATTCCTTCTTTTTCAGCTCTTACGGTTATACCATAAGAGCCTGTTCCTGTCGGGCCGCCTACTCTAAAAGAGGTGTTTAAAAATTGCATGGGTAAAGTTGGAATTTCTTTACGTGTGAACGGTGGCAAATATGTTATACCCCATGGAAAAGGAGGTTTGGAACTAGGCAAAAGTAAGTCATTATATTGCCAAGATCCGATCCACATTATTGCCAATTTTCCTGAATAAAACAAACTATTTAATGGAATGTTGGCATTGTATCCTGATGGCCAATATTGAGACCATTCTTTCATGATATTCAAAAAATCAACAAATCTGGGATTATAAGGGGAATATATCCCATCATACATAGCCTTAACAATTTCTTCTGGAGCGAGAGCTTGCCACGTATAACCATCATAAGATGTACTTCTGTTTTCATAACTTTTCATGATCATTTGAGGCACTTGATCAGCAAAACAGGCCGAGGTTACTATTGCATCCGCCCATGTTTCCAAAGACCATCCTGTATTACTCATCTGCATTCCGAAAGGTATATATCCCGCTTGTTTTAATTTAGCAAGGGTATCAATAAATTCTCCCCACGTTTTCCAATTAGCAGAAAGATGTAGTTTATCGAATATTGCTTTGTTATATACAAGGGCAGTTTCTGTCCAATCAAAAGAGATGGTGTAGCATGTCCCGTCAGGACTCTTTAAAGTTTGAATTAGATAATCAGGAAAAGCATCTTTCCAATGTTCTCTACCTTGACCGGGAGCAGCATATGGATCTGGTTCATCTAAATACTTATTAAGTGGAATCCACCAACCTGTTTGCTCCCACATTGTTGTATAAAAATCCCATCCTATTATAGGCTCTGTACCACCTGCCATTTGTGTGTTAAGCCATGTAGTGTAATCTGTAGGCACTGGAGGTACAAGAACAATTTTTACATTTGGATGTAGTTCCTCATAACCTTTTACTACCGATTCAACTACTTGCGCCAGTTGAGGATAAGATTTTGGTTGATAGTAATTTTGTGGATACCAACTAATTACAATTTGTTGATCTGCAAAAGCTATTCCACTTATCATCAACGATATCACTATTCCAATTGCCAACACGAGAATTAAAATCTTTTTTGACACTTGAATCACTCCTTTCAATTCATCTTTATCGTGAATTCGTAATTTCCTGAATTCACATCAAACACCACGCGCGCTTTCCTTTGCTCAGCAAATTTCATCTCTTTACCATTTTCGCTTATCGAATATTTCTCCCATAAAACTGGTAGATGTAATTCTGCTTGACATTCATTTGGAACCGAAAGATTTAGTTTAAAAGCATTGTCCGATCTTTCCCACGAAACTTTTATCTTTCCTCTGACGGTTGCAATCGAAGATGACACATACTTTAAATCTCCTACTATGTATGGCTTTACTTTGAATTTCTTCCATCCTGCCACAATTGGAGACAATCCTGCCAGGTATTTGTAAAACCATGCGTCTACACTTCCAAACATCACATGATTGTGTGAATTCATTCCACCTCCCATCAATTTCTCCCATCTTTCCCAAAGAGTCGTTGCACCTTCTTTTATCATGTAACCAAATGATGGATAAGATTCCTGAGTCACGATCTTGTAGGCAATCTCTGCGTATCCATTTTCTGCGAGCACATCGAAGATGTATTTGGTACCAATTATGCCTGTGTCGAGATGAAAGTCTTGATCATTTGTTATCAAATTAAGAAGTTTTTGGATAATTTCTTGTTTTCTGTCTTGAGGCACCATATCGTAAAACAGCGGAAGCACGTTAGAAGTCTGGCCAGTCCCTTGATCTATCGGACTCATTTTTATGACATCGTAACCGTTTGAAGTTAAGAATTTTTGGTTGAATGCTGCTTTTATCTCTTCGGAAAGTCTCGAATAATTCTTTGCGTCATCATCCTTTTTGAGGACATTTGCTATTT
>JAPDLJ010000016.1 GCA_025920705.1 Candidatus Jingweiarchaeum tengchongense | reverse complement strand
ATAAACAGATGCGCCTTCAAAAAGACCTACAATGTAATGATCAATTGGTTTCTCTGCCTTTCCAAAATCACGAATATAAGCTTTTGCTACAGGATTTATTTTGTTTACAATTATTAATTCCTTATTTTCAGGATCAAATTTTTGTATTTCAAATTCTCCCCAACCAAGTGTAGACATAGTATCTAATATAAAACCGACTACTTTATCCATAAAACCACTAAGAATTTTACTTACGGCTGTGGAAAACACTAACCCAAAAAATTTTGAATGAAGTTCTATAGCTTTTTGTGCTTGATACGCCCCAATATTATGAAGAATCTCGGGTGGAATATCTTTACAAAACTTAGCAAAAACGAATGCTGGGAAAAAAAGTGCTGGAACTCCTTCTAATAATACTACGCCGTCTTTCTCGACTTTGAATTGACCACTAGCTAATAATTTCGCAAAATGTTTTGTTGCATCAAATTCTTCCATTTTCATTCCCTCCACTTGTCCTTACAATCCTTTTATTAAATCATGAACCACTCGAAGCTTCTCAACTTCTGTTGGCCAAGCAACTAAACATCTGCCAATCTTCTTCACTTTTATCTTATCTTCCCTTGCCAATTGATCAAAGTGATATTTTACTAAATTGATTGAAATCTTGTCTTCAATCGGATCTCCTTTAATTAATCCCAAACCCTGTGCAACCTCTGTTACATGGATCGGCCAATTCCTTGAGATAAGGTCCATTATTTTATTTCTATCAATCTTTCTTGAATTTTTATTCTTAGCCATAATGATTACCTTTTATATTTAAATTTTGATCCACAGCACCCATGGATGACTATATTTTAAAGAAATTGCATATTTTTAAATATTTTGATTTTAATTGTGATTAGTAATAATGGTTTTTATTCTAATCGTACCATCTTCGTTCAGATTGAGAACTAACGCCTTATTTTAAATACGGGTTTAATCGATCTACAATATTACTATACAATCTTTTAATCATAGAAAAAGGATTCCTATTTTTTATACCTCTATTTACAAGTTTATCAACTAAATCTTCCAATCCACTTTTAAATTTTGGTAATGGCGGTCTGACTAGGTAATCCATACGATTTCCTTAATAAAATACATTTATAAATTTTTCACTAAGTTTATTAATTCAATTATTTTAATCTTAAATTAATGTTTTCACCATTTGTGATGAAACTACAGTATGCGATGAAGTTTGATATTGTAGATGGAAAAATAAGAGTATTAGATAAAGACCAAGTGATGATTTCTCCTGAGATATTAGTGGAAGTACAAAAGGAAATAGAAAACAAGCTTGGAGAGGAAGGCAACAAAATAATATATAATGTGGCTAAAAAACAAGGAAAGGATGTTTTAGAATATTGTAAACAAATCACTGGATTTCAGAAAATAAAACTGCAAACATTGGCGTTAGATCTAGTACAAACATATGGATTTGGAAAGTTTGAAGTAATAAATTTAGATTGGGATAATTGCTCAGTTATTCTGCATGTCCACAATTCAATCATTTGTAAAAAATATACTGAAAAGTTCGGACATGTAAATAAACCAATCAATTACTTCCTCTCAGGATTGTTAGCTGGTATTTATAATGTAATTTTTGAAAATAATGTTGAGTGTATGGAAAATTTATGTACTGCAAGTGGAAATTTATATTGTGAATTTATCATAAAAAGAGGTGAAAAATAATGGAAAGGGTTTCATCTGGCATCAGGGGATTGGATAAGTTGATACAAGGTGGTTATCCAAAGGGAAGCACAGTATTAATTTCAGGTAGCCCTGGAACTGGTAAAACAATATTGTGTATGCAATTTCTTTACAGTGGTGCAATAAAAGGAAGTAGGGGTATCTTTGCATCATTCAATGAGGTACCAGAGGCATTAAAAAAAGAGGCTGCTGAATTTGGTTGGGACTTTGAAAAACTAGAGAAAGAAGGGAAAATAAGGTTTTTGTTCTTGGATGTGCACGACATAGATGCTTCAATTGAAAAAATAAAAGAAGCAGTGAATGAATTGAAGGCAGAAAGACTAGTAATTGATTCCTTGTCCAGTTTAATCTCCTATGCACCATTCCAAAAAGCAACACCGGAGTTCAAGCAGATAATGGAAAAAGAGCTTATCGTAAGACCCGCAATTGTTGGTGATGCGATCACTAGAGCTGTGATAAACGATGTGATTGACAAGATAAAGAAGTTAGGATGTACAACATTAATGATAACAGAGATGCCAAAGGAAAGTGAGTGGTTAAGCAGAGACACGATTAGCGAATTTGCATGCGATGGTGTAATTGTATTAAAAAGATTAACAATGGAAAAACAAGTGATGAGGACAATCACGGTAGAAAAGATGAGAATGACAAAGATTGAGGAAGGAGTTTATGAGATGGAGATAACAGAGAATGGGATAAATGTAATTATAGAGTGAATTTGATGTCAAGATGAAGAACTATTGTATTATTTTTTCCACCATAGGAAAGAAAGAAGATGCTGAAAGGATAGCAAATGAAATAGTAAAGAAAAAATTGGCTGCTTGTGTAAACATCCTAGAAATAAAAAATTCAATTTATAGATGGAAGGGAAAAATTTGTAAAGAAAAGGAGTTCTTGATGATCTTCAAGACAACGAAAACAAAATCTAAAAGATTAATGAAAGAAATTAAAGTGCTTCATCCATATGAAGTTCCTGAGATAATCGTGTTACCAATAATTGATGGTCTTGAAGAATATTTAGATTGGATAGAAAAAGAGACAATGTAGTTACTTCTTCCTAAATAGCTTCATAATTATATCTGCTGTTTCTTCAGAAATCTCACCTTTTCCTTTGATATCTCTCTCAGCTTTTTTTATGAATTCTTTAAATTTGTTATATCTTGTAACACTCTTTGGGGGATAATTTTTAAATTGTCTAAGAGACTGATAAAGCCAATATATTGACAGAGCAAAAAATGTTTTTTCTTTGTACCTACTTGCTCTAAAAAATTTTTTAGTTTTAAGTATGGTCTCCTCTAAATTGGTAAATTTTTTTTGGATGCTATTAATTATAAAATTCCTTGCTTGCTGACTTTCTGTAGTTAAAAAAGTCCACTTTCTTATTCTCATGGTGAAACTCCTTTCTTCATTATAGTAAAGAAAAATTGTAATAATTTATTAAATATCTCTACATCTTCTTTAGGTAATTTTGCAATTAAGTCAGTTATGGTACTAGAAAATTCTGTAATTCCTTGTTCTTCGCTTATTGCTTGAAGATATGCAGCATAGGATAGTATTTTCTCTTTTTCATTCAGATACAAATAATTCCATTTTTGAATTGCTGGTGCAATAAAATTACTAATCTCATCCTGATGAAAAGTTATCCATTCCTGTAAAGCTTTTGGATTATTCCATACTGCAACCTTATCGCCTATGAGATTGTTTTCAATTAAGTATCTTACAGTTTCTTTGTCTACTGGAATATCCATGGAATTGAAAATTTCCATTGCTTCGTCAGGAGAAACCATATTTGTTAAACCATGGAAGTACTTGTAATCACCTAACTCGTGTCTTAGTATGTAATCCTTTGCTGGAATTAACGCATCTTCAAACCGATCAACATTAAAGTAAATTGTACCATCTGTGCTTACCATCGCTGAAATTGCTGGATCCATTTGCATTCCATCAATAATGCTCTCAGAATTAACAAACATTATTCCTTTAATTTTATACTCTTTCGGTAGCTTAAAGTTCTCTTTATAGAACATCCATTTGAGCTCTGAATTATAGATAGTGTTTGCTTCAAGAATCTCGTCTTCGCTGAGAGTAGTATCATAATTTATTTGAACTCCTTGATTTGAGTAATAAATAATACCCCTCTCAATTAACTTACCAACACCAATTGATCCAACAGTAATTGTAAAATCAACACTTGCTTTTTCATTGAATTCATTTATGTTTTCTTCGCATGTCTCATTTTCTCCTCCGAATGTACAATTTTTATTTATTTCATTAAGTGTATCACCGTACCTTCTTCCTATATAATGAATCGAAAGCGTACTCCCTGTTATTGCTGCAGCTAAAGTAATTGCAGGTGGAATGGTAATTCCTACTGCACCCATCGTTAATACAGTTGCAGTAATTGCACCACCAATTATTATCCCAGCAATAATCTCAGTTGAGTGCCTTTGAACACTATTTACAAATGTGTTAATTGTTTCAGTCGGATGCGTGAGATCATAAAAAATAGATTTACCAAGACCTGAAAATGCTCCTACAATTGAATTAAATGTTTCCTCTGGATGTGTGATTCCATATGAATAAAAGTTAACAATATCAGAAATGTAACTAATAAATGAGTCAAAGATACTATTCTTCTTCCTTTCATCCTCAAAATTACATATTGTTTGAGTTTGATGTAAATAATAAGCTAAACCAAGTGTACAGGTGCTGGCGATTCCTGCCTGGATACCTAGCGTAATAAGATTTGAATCTGTGCTTAGCGTAGATGTATTAAAAATAAATGAATTTGAACTTATTGGTGAAAAATTACCTTGCTCATACATAAAAGGAGTTTCATAATTTGATAATGAGCTTCCAGCAATTGGAAAATTGGAGATATTAGGATTGTTAGAAAGTGTTATCTTCATCTTGCTTTGTTCATTTGCACTATTTTGATCATTTGACTGAGTTTGAGAAGAAAAGAAGAAGTTGTTTATTGTGTTTGATACTGTATTCACAAAATTGTTAATTGTATTTGTAAAAGATTCTCTTACTTTGTTTATTATATTTGTGATTTTATCCGGATTCGTATCTGTTTTTATTGTTTCTTGGTTATTTGTTTGTGAACTCGTTGATTGTTTCGGATTCGTTTGTATATTTGTTGGGTTTTGTTGACTTATTGAATTTGTAATTGTGTTAATTGTATTCGTGATTGTATTTGTAATTGTATTGGCGATATTAGCAACAGTATTAATTACGACGTTCACAACTGTGTTTACGATGTTTTTTACTGTTTTTACAACACCATTAAAAAAATTTGAAAATGAATCGAAAAATCCAGCATGACTTGGGGTTAAGAGACAAATAGAGATAATGAGAAAGGACAAGGTCTTAAGAGCAAGCCCCTTGCTCATTAAAATTTTCACTTATTTTTCCATTTAAATATTTTACTACTAAAAAGTTATTTAAAACAAAGTTTATAAGTGGCGAAGATAAATGAAATAGTATGTCCAAAGATGAGAAAGAAAACTTTGTGCCGGTAAGTGTAAACATAAATAAATCTATTTTTGAGGCTGAGAAAGAATATAAGATGAAATATGGAGATGGTAAGATAAAGGAAGCGGTGTATGCTGTCATCTTTTCTAGTCCTTTGATGGATGTTTTTAGTTCTAAGATTAATTACAGACCTATGATCCTTTTAACAAAAAGATCTGAAACAAACGAGTGGGGCGCTGGCACTTATGCACCAATCGGTGGAAAAATTGAATGGGATGATTTCGAAGTTGTTAAAAAAATTGCCAAATTTGGAATGTCTCATAGTTTAGCAGAACTGTTTATCCAAACAATCACAAGGGAATTGAGAGAGGAAATAGAAAAAGACATACCTTGTATGACACAATTTCAGTACATTGGATCTTACGATGATAAACAAACTGGTTTTAGAATTCATGTGCTTTCTGGATTTTTAGTTAGGTCTGGAGACGATTTGGAAGAACAATTATCTGGAAAAATTGGAATTAGAGCAAAGATAAAAGAAGAGTTGAGTAATGCTGAGTGGATACCTCTGGAAGATATAATTTCATCGCTTGAGAAAGAAAATGGACTGGAGATGATGCCAGGTTCGAAAAATGTGATAAAGTACTATTTAAAAAATAAAAAATAATTACTTCACTTCAACTCTTATTTCTTCCTCTTTCTTTTTCTTTTCTTTCTTCGGCATCTTTATCTCTAGAATGCCATCTTCATAGGTTGCTTCAATTTTCTCTGGGATTATCTCACAGGGAAGTGTTAGCTTTCTGTAAAATCCTCTGTAACTCCTTTCTCTTCGATAAAATCCTTCCTTTTCTTCATGCACCAATTTCTTTGTTTCTGATTTTATTTCAATCGTATCTTTTGTTGCCTTTATTTCAATCTCATCTTTCTTCACTCCTGGCATCTCTAGCGTCAATATCAATGCATCCTCTGTGTCCCTGAAATCACAGATTGGCTCCCTCCATCCTTCTGGAATTTCTGGTAATCTTGGTGCAGAGAAGAATTCATTAAACATTCGATCTATTTCTCTCCTTATCCTACGCATCTCATCAAATGGGTCAATCCAACTTCTCATTTTTATCACCCCCATTTATGAGAATCTGCTTCATAGAGATCTTGGTGGTGCTCAGATGTCTACCGGGTCTCTCAGCATCATTAACATAAAATTTATATATAAGTTAATCTTAAATTAACTTATATAATAATATGTTAACAAGGTAATATTTAAACTTTTTGGTGAAAAAGGTGCGTGTGATAAAAGAATTTTTAATAAGGGAAGTAAGAAAACCAATTTCTGGTAAGCTGGAAGAGGACATCGAATGGTTCTGTTTTTGCCTTGGATTTTGTGAAAAGAGAGATAAAAAGAAAAGAGCAGTAAAAATATTTAATGAATTGTTAAGGGCAACGAAAGAAAATAAAGCATTAACTGCGGATGATATTGCAAGAAGAGTGAATATCACAAGAGGTGCTGCAATTCACCATTTAAATAAATTTATAAAAGCTGGTTTAGTCTTACATACAAATAATGTTTATGAACTTAGAATGCAGAACTTGACAAGAACAATCGAAGAAATGAGGAAGGACATTGCAAGAACATTTTTAACATTATTTGAAATTGCAAGAGAAATAGATAATAAATTGATGTTGCCCAGAAGGGAGGGAGAGTATGAAGTGTAAGAATTGTGGAAAAGAAATAAAGAAGGAATTTCGCTTTTGTCCTTATTGCGGTGAAGAGATAGAAACTGGATTCGATTTATTCTCACCATTCAAAAAAATTTTCAATATAGGATTTAGAGATATTGACAAAGAATTTGAGGAAATAGATAAAAAATTCAGGTCTGATTTCTTGAAAGAGCCAAGATTTGGGGATGATTTTATCACAAGGGGTGGTGGAATAAGCATTGTAATAAGAAGTGGTACTGGGATGCAGCCAAAGGTTTCAATAAAGACAAGTGGTGACTTTAAGCAACTAGAGCCAGAGCTAAAGAGAAAGTTTGGAATAAGGGAAGGAGTAAGAGAAGTTGAAGGAGAAGAGGAAGTAGAAAAACAAGAAACAAAAGTAAGAAGGATACCAAAAGTAACTGAGGAACCTGAATCAGAAATAAAGAGACTTGGTGACATAATCACGATTGAAATAAAACTCCCTGATGTAAAGAGTTCTAATGACATTGAAATCCGTAAATTAGGCCAAAGCATTGAGATAAAAGCATTTGCTAAGGACAAGGCATACTTTAAATTGTTACCAATTCCTGAAAATTCATTGATTAGAAATAAAAGTTTTGAGCATGGTGTATTAAGAATAGAACTGCAGAGCAGATAAGTTATTAATTTCTATTCATCTTCATCTTTAGAATGATACCTAGGCAAATCGTAGAATTCGTAAAATCGAAGATTAAGAAACAATATGAGATTGATGAGAAAGAAATAGAGAGAATATTTTTTTCTTATGCAATTAAGGATAAGAAATTTATGGATAGGGTGGTGAACGGGAAAATTGAAGGTTTTGAGCGATTGAGCTCCTTCAAGGAAATTTTGAAAAAGACAAAAAAAGAAATTTATTACAACCTCAGGCAGTATAAAAGAAATGCTGAGCAGAGAAAGGTTTTATTTAAAAAGTTAAAAAGAATTCTGGAAAAAGAGGGAATTTCAGAAAATGCAATTAAAATCCATGAAGAGATCCTTTGCACACATATCTCATCAAAGGAAAGAATTGATACTTACCCATTTTTCTATGATAGGATCTTCGAATTTACTGGAAAGCCGAAGAGAATTCTTGACATTGCTTGTGGAATGAATCCATTTTCTTTACCTTTCATGAAACTAAATGATTTCACGTACATTTGTACCGAACTAAAGCAAGAAGACTGTGATTTTATAAATTCTTATTTCAAGATCATTTCCAAACATATAAATGTGGAAGCAAAGGCGATAAGATTGAACTTGTTTGACTTAACTTCGGAAGAGTTTGGAAAAAAATTTATTGAAGAAAATGATTTGATGAAATTTGATGTTGTATTTTTATTAAAAGACATTCCTGTAATGGAAAGGTTAAGAAAGGGAATTTCGAAGTACATCATTCGATGGCTACCTACAAATTACATCGTCATAAGTGGATCAAAAAAGTCGATGGTGAAGGGAAAGGAAATAAAAAAAAGGGAAGAAAGATTGATTCGAAGAGTCTTGAATGAATTGAATCTCAACATTGCATCAAAAATAGAATTTGAGAATGAGATTGTCTTTATTGTTAAAAAAAATAACCATAGCTACCGCTAATTTTTTGCTCCAATGGGCTTATCCTATACCATTCAAATCATTCTTCATGCTATTAACCTATTTCCATAATTTCTCAATGAAAAAGTTGAATAAGCAAATGTTGCTAATTTTTCATCGTAGTTGCATGTTTTAATAAGGATCATCTTTATCACCTTGTCTTGCAGTTCATCAAATTCTTCTGCAAGCGCATATATTTTGCTTATCCATTCATAAACAATGCTGTACTTTCCCTTCCTCAATGCAGCGCTTGCATTTTTTATGCTGATTACTAAATCACTACTTTCTTTGGATAGTTCCTCAGCAATTTTTTCCATTCTTTCTATTTCTGAGTTGAATTTTTTTATGCTCATTTTGAGCACCACCCTTTGAATTTTAGTCGCCAAAAAGAAGAAACTCATCCCGGACTATTACATCGCTAAAAATCAGAAGTTCATTTGTTCGTGTGAAGTTATGATTTTCTAAAATATAAATTTTTTGGTGTGTATGAAACATTAAAATAGGATATTAAAATGGTAAACCTGGTACTCCAGGTACTCCTCCTGTACCTTGGGTGGTACTTGATACATTTCTTGAAATGTTTGGAGGTATATACACTTGCTTTGGAGTTAAAAAATCAATGAGTATCCATAGAAGCGTAATGATAATGACGACGTAGATAAAGACTACACCAATCGCTAAGAGTTTTTTATCTTGCTCCCAAAGCTCCTTAGGTAAATCAATAACAGCCTTCAGTTCTTCAAACATCGTTTAGATTATTGAAAATCAAAATATTTATGTTTTATCTTTGAAGAATCATCAAACAACCTCTAATGAATGGTCCTGAGAAAATCCAACTAAATCTGGTGAATACATTGCATATGCCTTTGCTGGTTTAACGTGCACAAGTGATGGTGAAACTGCTCTTAATTTGTAATTTATATTTTCTTGCTGTAAGGAAATAATGAAATAAGAGAGGGTATTTCCATTTATTTCATATCTCACAATATTATTTGTTGTCCTTAATGAGCTTTCATCGATTTCAAATCCAGCTGGAATTGTATCCTCCAATATTACATAGTAAATGGGTTCTCTGCTGCTCAGGTTTATATTCACATTTATCATTTCACCAACGCCCACTTTTGACTTATCATACTTCTTATCAACACTTATATAAGTCACATTCATACCGTAAGATTTTCTTATCTGCTCCACACTTAATGTATAGTAAAGCTTACCCTCGCCTGTTTTCTCTATCCTAACTTCATTATTTCCTTTAATTAGGTAGTTCTTTATGTCCAATTTTCTCAAAATTTCTTTATTCGCTTGGTCTATATGGTAACTGGCAACTTTCATACCATTTACATAGACATCCAAATCTGCGTTTATGGTTGTTTCTGTGCTTGCTTTTTGTAGATATTCACTAATTGCTAGCAAAGCAGCAGATGTGTCCTTCGTTGATTCCCAACCGTAATAACCCTTCCTCGAAATTATCCAATTGATTGCATTCTGACAGAGCTGCATATATCTAGCATCACTTGTTTTTAACAACGCGATCGCTGCGTAAGCAGTTGTCTCAATGTCGCCTTGTTTTCTGTAACACCAGCGACAATAGCTCATTGATTCTCCATCCCAATATGTATTTTCCTTTGCCAAACTAACCAATTTCTCTACAACCTTAACATCTGTTTCATCAGCATCACTAAATGCGATTGAAATCAGAGAAAGCGTATATGGGTCATTTGTGTACTTATAATTCCTTCTTAAGTAATCCAATCCATTTAGGATAGGTGGAGAAGTTTTGTCATAACCTGATTCAAGCAAAGAAACAATTACGTAAGCAGTCATTGCCAGGTCTCTATTCCAGAGCCAGTGAGAACCAACCCATCTACCATCATACATTTGCAAGTCTAACAATTTCTCTTGCGCACCTCTTATTATTTTTTCATCGACATAGAATCCCACTGACTTCGCTTGTGAAAGACCAAAGAGTACATAAGCTGTCATGAAAGTATCTGTCCTATCATATTCCCACCATCCCCAGCCACCATCATAGTGTCTGAAGCTATAGAGTCTACTAATTCCCTTCTCAATCATATCATCAATTTTCTTTGCGAAGTATGGATCAAGCGCATTCTTAGCAACCAAAATTCTCTTTATCAATATGTTCGGAAGAGTTGAGCTCATTGTTTGTTCAACACAGCCATATGGATAATGTGCCAATTCTTCGATCCCATTAACTGAAACAGTAAGTAAAGTTGGTTGAATTACGAGCTTTGCTTTCGTGAATTCATCAACAGAATCCGGATAAATCGTGAAGTTGTGTGAAACACTACTTGTTATCTGTCCAGAGAATATGTTCACAATTGGTTCAACTCTCGGCTTGATTTGTATCTCCTTTGAAATTGCATCTGTATGATTACCATCTGTACTAAATGCTAATGTGGTGATATTTGCGATTCCATAACTGGTAATGTTCAACTTCCATTGAATCCTTTGGATTGAATTTGGTTGTAATGTGATTGCTCTTGTTGTTAAACCGATTACTTCAAACTTTGGAGACTGCGCAATCGAAACGTAACCATTAATTGTTTCATTATAATAATTGAATATGGATGTGCTCACAGTGAGCAAATCTCCAACAACTGCCTGCGATGGTGCATCTAGTTCAACAAAGAAATTTTTCTTTGATAAGATACTTGCTTCTGTAGAACCAGCATCTGTTTGTTTTGTAATTCCGGCAACCATCAAGCGCCAAGTTGTTATTGTGTCAGGAAGTGTAATATTTAATGTCACTCTTCCGCTTGCCCCTGTATTTATTTCAGTATTCCAATAAGCAGTATCTGGGAAATAATATCTCACCATTATTCCTGTTGGTGGTAATACGACACTTGGTGCTGCCCCGGGTGCTCTCTCATAAACCAGGGGTGCCCCAATACCCACTTCCGCCATTTTTTCAGCACCAGTGAGTGCTGTTGTGCGTACAACTGTGAAAGCGAATAAGAAGATGATGAAGAAAGCAGAAATCACAAGTATGATAATTCCAAGACCGATAACAACCAGTAGCTTATGTCCTCTTTTCCAAAGTAGCACTAATCCAGATATGATTGCACCGATTAATACAAGGATACCTATAAAGAAGAAGAGTATTGAAGTGCTAGTTGGTGCTCTGTAGTAAGTGGTTGTAATTGATTGCCTTGCTGCGCTGTGTGTAAAATTATAAAAGAAATCAAATGGTGATATTTGATTTGCCGCCAATAAAAGTACACTTTCATCTACTAAGCCAATTGTAAGTTTTGAATATGGTCTTGCCCTTAGATCAAGACTTAGTACTTCCCTTGGTTTATATGTCTTTGCTTCGAATGAAACACCAATATCCATTTGTTTGTCTGAGAAAACAACAAATTCTCTTTTTGTGTCATAATCACCAGGTACATATGCTCGGATTTCTGAAACAAGTGAATACTCTGGTTTTGCTTTGATTGTTAATGCTCCTTTTCCTTCTGAATCAAGTAATAGATTATATTTATCAAATGCCCTTGGCGCTACTACATCAATGTAAATGGTTCTTCTTGCATATTTCTTACTGTAAACCTCAATTTCAATGTCTTCATTTACATTGTATTCTTTCTTATTCAAACTTAAAATTATATTTTTACTTACATAGTAACTTGGTACTGTCTGTATTTTACACCTAGCATACCACCAGCAAGGATAGTAGAGATTGATATAGAAAGTAGAAGTCTCAAGATCATTAACAGTCACGTTTAAAATTAAGTACTCTGCGCTTGGATAATCAAATTTGTAGATTGCAAATCCATTACCATCAAGCCTAATCTTTTGCGCAAAGTAAGTCTCTTCTCCATCCCTCGTCACTTTTTTCACAAGCAATGATACATTTCCATTGCTCACAGGTGTATCATCTGGGTAGCTCGCTGAAATGAAGAGTGTGACTTCATCCCCTGTCTTATATTTTAATTTGTCTGTGTCAATTGATATTTTTACATTTCTATCAGAGATTGTCAATGTTTTTGTCATTGTTTGATTCCATTTATTCATATCTGTCACATTTGCTTTGACAATAATTGGCATGCATCCAAACCTGTAAGGTGGTACTCTTTCGATGAGTAAGCTTCTCCTTGGGACCATTGTATATTCAATCTCAGTATCGATCGGATAACCATAATAATAGCACTCTGGTACAGTAAAAGTAACAGAGCACATACCA
>JAPDLJ010000015.1 GCA_025920705.1 Candidatus Jingweiarchaeum tengchongense | reverse complement strand
AACTGTTTGTAGCAACAGCAATCGTAGCTCCAGTTGTCCCATTCGTAACCACAAGCGTAGCAGTACCAGTTGGAATATCATTCGGTCCTATATTCATTACACTTACACTATAAATTCCACTTGTTTCATTACAGGTTACCCCAACAGTTTTTATCTGGTATTGAGCTTGTGTTAATTGTTGCTCTATTCCTGTAGAAACTCCAGTCTGTATTTTACTCTGTACGCTCACCATCCAGAAGTATGCAGTACCAGCAGCAGCAACTGTCATCAAAAGCAACAGAATCGTAGCAATTACTGGCGTAATACCTTTTTTATTCATTTTTTTATCACCTATTTTAAAAGCATACTCTTTAATAATCCCTTAGTATATGCTTTCTTTAAATAATTTTCCACTTCACTCATACTTTTTATCATCTGCTCATTCTGGCTTGAGAGCTTTTTTAATTCATCAAGCAATGGTTGAAAATTTACTTGTGCTACTGTCCCACTCTCACTAGCGCTTTTTAAATTCTCAGCTTCAATCTCACTTACTTCTTTTAGTAATGCAATCATTTCTTTTTCGTTTGTTATCAGGTCAGTTATCTTTATCATTAATTCCGTCATCTTTGCCTGCAAATTTATACTTAACGTTATCAATTTCTCGACTTGCTCTCTGAGTTCAAGTATCTCCCTTTCTTCAACCATTCCTTTATTATATAAGAAGTGCGCAGTATAAAAATATTATTAAAATATGAAACAAAAAATTTCATTACTATTCAGAAAAAACAAACAATAGAAAAAATAATTGAAATAATCTATTTTTTCAGTGAATCTCTTATCCCTTCTAGCTCAATCGCGATGATTAATAGCACCAAAACAGTGATCCATGACATGATTGATGTGATTGTACCCCATGGACCTTCGATCGTTGGCATTGACATTGCGGCATAAAAAAGTATTAACCCAATGATACCTGTAACCACTGTTACCAAGACAAGTACCTTTTCAGTTAAATTTGGACTTCTATATTTCATTTTTTCCACCTCAACAAAAACATCATGTGATCATTTTCAAATGGGTCAAGCCTTCTCTTATCTAAAATCTTAAATTTCTCACTTAAAATCTTTTCTACCTCACCAAATATCTTAGAAGGATTCGCAGTTACATCAATACTTCTTGATTTAACTGCAAATAAAGCATAACCATTCTTCTTTAAGAACATCTCACAATTCTTGATTAGGATTTCAGCTTGATTTGGCTGTGCTATGTCTTGATATACAATATCACATTTTGGTACAATACCCACATAACTTTCTGGTTTGGACGCATCAGCAAGTATTGGGAACATATTCTTTTTCTTTGAACAAACGAAGACAAGTTCTCTTACAATCCTTGGTGATACATCGACACAATAAATTTTACCATTACTACCAACTATATCAGAAATGTGACTTGCTGTTGTCCCAGACGCGGCACCCAAATAAAGCACACAATCTCCTTCTTTTATTGGCATTTCACTTGCCCCTTTTAATATATAAGCAGCAAGCTTACTTCTTTTCGGTATCCATTCTCTATACTCTTCGTTGTTAATATTAAACAAAAATTCACCATATACGCTGTAACCTTTCACCAAATTCTTCGTTGCGAGTCTTCGTTTCCCATTCTTCACCCAATAAACACCATCAAATCTTTTATCTTTCTCAACTTTCATCCTTCATCTTCTCCTCCAAATCTTTTAACAATTTTTCCCAAACAATTTCTTTACCCTTACTGTAGAAATCAACCTTGCTTGCAATTGCAATCTTAGCAGCAAGTGCCCTCGCGACTCTTCCCCTCCTACTTATTTTTGCATTCCTAACAAGAGGGTGTTGTAAAATTACACCGTGTTTTGGTGGTTTTGTTCCTGTTCTTAAGTGTCTAAAAAGTGCTTTTTCTGCGCCCAAGACTTGGATTGTGCTTGATGGCATTCTTGCCAAATTCTCGAGTCCATTAGCCAATGAGATTAGCTTTGCACCAAGCAGAGGACCAGCAACTTTACTCAGGTTCGGAGCAATTTCCTCCATTTTTCTCTCAATATACTTTGAAATTTTTTCTCTCAAACTCAAAATTCCATCAAGTTTTTTTGCAATTTCCTGTATCGTTTCCAAGTCATCTTTTTTCATTTCATAACCCATACTTTCTTCGCTAATCTTCAGCTCTTCAGCGATCTCGCTTCTCTCTATTTTATCTGAAAGTATTGAGGAAAGCTTGTCTACACTTGTTATCTTCTCCATCGCTTCAGGGAAATAGAGTCCAAAGAGTTCGCTCAGTCTTTCATAGATTAAGTTTATTATCTTGTCCAAATCTTCAAGTGCAAGTATTGAGTGGATGATTAATATATCTGCTGAAAATGCTTGCTTCATCTTCAATTGTGTGAGCTTTATTGAAAAATCACTCATGAATGAACTGAATTCTTCAGGTTTCTTGAATACACCCTGTTCTATCGCGAATTTCTCAAGATCAATTGCTTCTTCCTTGAAATTAGTTATATCAATATTGTTTAGACTTGCTTCCTTCTTGATCTCTTCTTTTAATTTTTCAGTATCTAGGAAGAGTTTTGCACATTGCTCAGCATTTTTTCCAAATGTCTTCCTCCAAACTACCTTACCGTTCTTATCAAAGGCAAATGCGCCAAATGGCATTATTATTACAGAGCATTCCATTTTACCCACCAGATAAATTTTTAAATATACATTTTTAAAGAAAATAAGGTTATTTATGTTTTGAGGTATGGTTATGAAAGTAGAAATAATAGAAAGGAATGAAAACACATTGAGATTTAAAATATTCGAGGAAAGCCACACGCTTTGTAATGCACTCAAAGCAGAGCTTGAAAGGAACAAAAATGTCACTTTTGTTGGATACAGAAAAGAGCATCCCCTACTTGACTATTCAATCTTTATATTAAAAACAAAGAATGAAAGTGCTGAAAAAACATTGGCGAATGCAATCAAGAACATCGCGAACAATCTTAATGAATTAAAAAAAGAACTCAAATGATGATGATGAATACGATAAAGGAGGAAATTCGTATTCTTGGATTTGACGATGCACCATTTGACAAGGACAAGGATGAAGAAGTACTTGTGATAGGAACTGTTTTTCGGGGTAATAAGTCAATCGATGGTGTGATTTCATTTAAAGTCAAGGTAGATGGTGATGATGCCACAGAAAAATTAATTCATGTGATTAATGGAACAAAACATAAAGATCAGATAAGAATAATTATGCTTGATGGAATTGCATTTGGTGGTTTCAACATAATTGACATAAAAAAGCTTTATGATGAAATTAAGATTCCAGTCATCGTTTTAATGAGGAAAATCCCAGAGTATGATAAAATAAAGGAAGCACTTAAAAAATTTCCAAATTTTTCTGAGAAATGGAAAAAAATTGAAGGGGCTGGTAAAATAATTGAACTAAGAAAGGGAAAAATTTATTTTCAATTTATTGGAATAGACGAAGAGAAGGCTAAACAAGTTATTCTTCAATCAATACTGAGGGGTGATGTTCCAGAGTGTCTGAGAGTAGCGCATCTAATTGCAAGTGGGATAATACTTGGTGAGAGTAGAGGGAGAGCATGAAAAAATGGATGAAGAGAATTAGAAGAGTATATGATTTTATATTTCACGAGGAAAGCATTGCTTCTTATGTCGCATTTATTGTACTTTCTTTCTTATTCTTAAAGTTCATTTTTTACCCAATTTTTCTTTATGTGTTTAACCTAACAGACGTTGTCGCTGTTTTGAGCGGTAGTATGCGCCACGAGAAGGGAATAGTCGAGAATAATTTCTACAATTGGTTAAAAATCAACAACTTCAGCAAGGAAGAAATTGCTAATTGGCCATTTCCAAATGGTTTGAACATTGGCGATGCTGTTTTTGTAAAAAAAGTAAACGAGGATGAGATAAAAGTTGGTGATGTCATTGTCTACAAAAACCCGATTTCAGGTGAACCGATTATCCATCGAGTGATTAAAATAGAGAAAAGAGATAGTGAAATTTATTTAACGACGAAAGGAGATGCAAATCCAATAAGCATGAGCTTTGAATACAATGTAAGCTTTTCGAGAATCGTTGGGAAAGCTTCTTTTAGAATACCATACATTGGTTATCCAAGAACAATTGTTTATTATATTTTTGGAATATGAATCGACTAAAATAAACAAAAAATTTAAGAGTAACGGAGTGTGAGTAATAAAAATGTTTTGCCCAAAATGCGGAGCACTTTTAATACCAAAAACAGACAAAGAAGGAAAATTAGTTTGTAAGAATTGTGGTGCACTAGTAGAGGGGGAAGTGAAGATCAGTGAAAAGAGAAGTGAGACAAGGGAAAAAATTATTCTCATTAAGGAAGAACCGAAGGTATTGCCAAAAACAAAAGAAGAATGTCCGAAGTGTGGCAACATGGAAGCATACTTCTGGGTCGTACAAACAAGAGCACCAGATGAACCACCAACGAGATTCTTCAGATGTACAAAGTGCGGACACACCTGGAGAGATTATAAGTAATTTTTAAGTATATTTAAATATGATTACAAATTAAGTTTATAGGTGGGAAAATGAGGAAATTTCTAATTTTGTTGACACTCTGTGTGTTATTGACCTCTGTGGCACTAGCAACATCAAAACACATTACAGAACCGCTAGAGAAAATCACATTCATTCATTACAAAAATGGCAAAGTGGAAATGGTAACACCAAACAAAGTGCAAACTTGTTATAAATTGATGGGAATTAAGTGGAAATACTTTCCAATAAACTATGTGATAAATCCTGTTGTGGATGCAAATGCAATCATAGCATCAACAGTTGAGTGGGATAGCCACACATCAAGAGACCTATTTGGCAATTACACAATTGACGAGTCGGCCAACTTTGATGATTCTCCTGATGGTAGGAATGAATATAGCTATGGGAACTACCCACAGTCAGGCGTTATAGCAGTTACACGCGTATGGTATACAAGGCGCAGCAAAGAAATAGTTGAATACGATGTGATGTTCGATTCAGATTTTTTATGGGGAGACGCAACCAATAATCCACTTGTAATGGATTGGCAAAACATTGCAACGCATGAGACAGGACATGGCCTTGGTCTTGCAGATGTTTATAACAGCGCTTGTTCTGAAGTAACAATGTATGGATATAGTGATTATGGTGAAACAATAAAAAGAACACTCGAACCTGCAGACATTACAGGTTTACAGAGACTCTATGGTATTTAATTTATTTTTCTTTTTTTGAAATTAAATCAAAAAACTTATATGCTTGGTTAATTTTGTGTTGAACATGGAAGAGGAAAAGGAATTTAAAAGAAGAGCAGTTGCAATTGAGAAATACATAAAAGAGATAGATGCATCAAAAGACATTCGCGTTAAGATTGTTGGGACGGTTGTGAATAAAAATGAAGCTACAAAAACATTCGTTTTGGATGATGGGGAAAGTCAAGTGAATGTGCTTGTACTTGATAATGATGTTTTTAAAAATGTTGAGGTGGGCAAGCTAGTGCGCGTGATCGGCATCGTTCTTCCTTCACTTGAAGAAAAAGGCGAGAAAAGTAAGGATGAGTTTGAAATAAAATGTGAGTTTATACAAGACTTCTCAAAATTAGACATGGAAATTTTTAAAAAATATATGACTCTGAGAGAAAATTTATAAATCCCAATTTTATTGTTTATTCCTATGAACATCAAACAAGTTATGATTGGTGGAGTGCTAGCATTGGTAGGCGCGTATCTTACAGGATATCTCAGTGCTTATTTGACAATACCAACAGTATCATTACCAGCAGTAGGTGTTTCTTGGGGAATCATTGGAATAATCGTGCTATTAGTCGGAATCTTCTTTGCATACAGGGGCATCAAATCTTCAGGAGTATAAAGCGCAAAATAAGGGGGTGTGAAAAATTTTCAAAGCTACGGTAAGTGACTTTAATGTCATTCTTGATAGTTTAGACACAATATCAAGCTTGATCATTGAAGGTAATTTTATAATTGATAAGGATGGAATAAGATTAATCGCGATGGATCCCGCAAGTGTTGCGATGGTAATTTTCCATCTCCTACCTTCTAATTTCATCGAATATAATACTGATAAGCAGACAATAATTACATTGAGTATTGATAAACTCGTGAATGTGTTAAGAAGAGCGAATGTGAATGATAAAGTCACATTACAATTGGATGAAGAAGAAAATAAACTTAAAATTTTAATGAAGGGAAAGACAAGTAGACATTTCTCAATCCCAATCATTGCTGGAACAAAGGAAGAACAGAAAATTCCTGATCTAAAATTCAATTCAAAGATCGAATTGGATGCAAGCATTTTGAAAAATGCAGTGAAGGATGCTGCTATGATCAGTGATTGTCTCGTATTTGAAGCAAGCAAGGAAGGGTTGAAGATGTACACAAAGAGTGATTATGGTGAAACTGAAACTGATGTTGCGAAGGATTCAGAGGGTTTGATATCATTGAATGTAAATGAAAAATCAAAGGCAAAGTATTCGATTGAATACCTTGATAAAATGATAAAGGCAACGAAATTTACAGATGTATTGACAATCCAATTTTCCACAGATTATCCAATTAGGATGGACTTTAATGTCCTTGATAAATTACAACTTAGCTTCATTCTAGCTCCTAGGGTTGATACAGAATAATTAAACTATTTTTCCTATAGAAGCTACAATTAATATACCAATGAAGTTCAAGCAATAGGAATAAATAAGGAAATCTCTTGTCTTATATTCTACCGAACCGATCAGTGCTACACCAATTTCATCTGGTAGAGGAGATGCGATAATTAAACCACCGATTAGAGGTAAGATCTTAGAGATGAATCTAGTAAGAGGCTTATTTCTCATTATCTTTGGAATTCTTAAATGAAGTTCACTTGCAAGTAGTTTGATCTCTGTCATTAATCCATATTTTACGTATACAAATATCAATGAATCAGCGATCACTGAACCAAAGGCACCTATAAATGCAATTAATATTGGATTCAACTCTTTACCCAACATATAAATAATTGCTGAAGCAGGTATTGTCGTCAACGCATATGTATAAAATACACCCAATACTAAAACACCAAAATAACTAAGCGAACCCAAGTAATGGATCATTACTTTTATGTGTTCAGATTTTAATATGTAGTAAGCGAATATAATGCTTATGATTAATAGAATAAGATTGTGATGCTTCCATTGAAATTCTTCGATCTTTTTTACCTCTTTCTTTATTTCTTCTAATTCAATCTCTTTTATTTTCTCCTTAATTTCTTTAATCTCTTTAATTTCTCTCATTCAGGATGATAATGAAATTAATTTATATTAACTTTTCCCCCACAACGATTGCAGTACTAGCTGGGAAATTTACCTCTTCTCCTTTTTTGTTCATCAATATAACATCCTTTCTATATCTGCATTCTAGGAAAGGTATTAAGTACTTCTCAATATGTAAAACTTTGAATCCAATTTTCTCCAAGAGCTGCTTGTATTCACTCAAATTAAAGATACCAAAGTGCTCCTTAACTTCAAATTCCCAATTCAGTTTATAATCTTTTTTGCTTAAGAATTCATTCACATCGATCATGCTTATCTCGACTTTTTTGTTACCCAATTCTTTATAATTTATTCTGTATGGTGTGAAATCTTCAACAAATTTATAAAATGTTTCCCTAACATCATTATTTCTAAATTCCATATGAACAACTTGATTTCTTGGTTTAACACCATCTCTTATTATCAACCTGCCACCCTTCTTCAACATTTGATGAGAATTTTCCAAGCACTTAACCACATCTTCTAAGCCACCATAAGATTTTATCTCATGCAAAACAGAACAAAGCACAATCGCATCTAAACTTTCTTCTCTAAAATTTGGTGAAAGTGCATCAGCTTTTACTAGCTCGACATTTCTTGAAGGATACGTTCTTCTTTTTGCCATATCCAGCAATTCATCATTTAAATCTAATCCTACTATCCTACTCTGTGTAAATGTCTTTGCGAGTAGTTCTAAAACAACACCATTACCACAGCCAATTTCAAGCACATCAAGCGGCTCATGTTTATTCTTTGGTTTTACATAGGGAATTATCCTTGCTTTTTCTATCATACTCCCTTCCATACCTATCGCATAGGTTATCAATCCTTCACTTGTCCTATTTGGTAGTTTCATCATTTTTCATCGACAAATTGAAATCAAGTGTGCAATTATAAAATTGCGAAAGGAGAAAATTTTACATTTTTTTAGAAAGCTGGAAAATTTTTACATTCAAATTTTTAGAGAAAAACTCAATAAGTATAAGATATCTGTTTTTTTATAAACTTTTTTATTGCAATATAGATTTTTGGCTACAACAATTTTCTTATTCACGATTAAGCTAAGTTCAATTCTTAGGATGAAAAACGTCCTAAGGAAAGAAAAATCAAAAAGTCTTTTTCTAGAGGGACTACATCCAGGAGGTTTCTTATGGACAAGAAAATAGCGCTTGCTCTGATTGAAGCTGAGCTGATGAAAGGAGCCAGGGATTACTTTGAAAGGAATGGATTCATTGAAATTCTTGCACCACACATTACGAGAGCTACGGGCGCTTGCGAGAACATAGCAACGATGTTCGAGCTTGATTATTTCGGTCAAAAGGCATTTCTTGCGCAAACGAAGCAGCTTTATCTCGAAACGCTAGTTCCACACTTTAAGAAAGTTTGGCACATTGGTCCAAGTTTTAGGGCAGAACCAGATGTCGATAATAGACATTTGACTGAATTTCCACTACTGGAGATAGAGTTTGAAGGTGATTTTGAGGAATTGATAAAACACATTGAAGGCACAATAATGAGTATGATAAATGCAGTGAAAAAAAATAGGAAAGAAGAACTGAAGTTATTTGTTCCTGATACGAAACACTTGGACATAAATAGCCCATTTAAACGCGTTACATACAGTGAGGCCATAAAATTACTCGGGCTTGAATGGGGGCAAGACTTAAAAAGTACGCATGAAAAAAGACTCTGTGAAATTTTTGGAAATAAACCTGTTTTTATCACGCATTTTCCAGCCGAAATAAAATTTTTCAATATGCGCAATAATAAAGAGGATCCGAGAATTGTTAATAGCACTGATTTAATTTTACCAAAGAGCGGTGAAGCAGTTGGGGCAGCTGAGCGAGAGTATGAGTACGAGAGGGTTTATAAAAAGCTAAAAGAATCTAGGATGCTGAAACAGTTGGAAGAAAAGGGTAAGGGGATAGAAGACTTTGAATGGTACCTTGATAAATTGAGAAAAGAAGGAAATGTGCCGCATGCTGGCTGCGGTATTGGATTTAATCGAGTGACACAATTCGTAATTTTGAGTGACGATATAAGAGAATGCACATTGTTTCCATTGAATAGGGAAATGCTTAGATAATTTCGGAAATTTCCGAAATATTTAGAAATGTTTTTATTGTAGTATTTATTTTTTTAAAAAGGTGGAAAGATGGGGATTATGTCAGATACGCTTTCATTTTTTCAAAAACCAGAGGACATTCTCAAGTCAAGGGATAAAGAGACAATAAAAACGTTGATCATTGCAATCATTATCACTGCTGCTACATATGGCATCTGCTACGGTTATCTTGAAACAAATGATATGAACATTGCAGTTTGGTACCTTTTAAAATTTCCAGGCATATATGTGCTCACTTGTCTATTTTCGATGCCAACGATTTATCTAATCTACAAAATAACTGGATCAAAGCAAGATGCAATTCAAATGTTGTCAGTATTGTTGCTCATTCTGGTGCCTTTGAGCATCACTCAAATCGCAATGCTACCATTAAACATTCTTTACACACTTACAGGCCATGATGTGTTTTTAATTCACATGATATCAATCGTATTGGGATGCATCATTGGGTTCTATTATCTTGGCAGAGGACTTTCATTCATTGAAAAGGATTCAGAGATGAGGCAAATAATATTGTGGATCATCACAGTGATCATCATCATCTTCGTACTTGTGCAATTTGTTGATCTGTTCTTCACATTACCAATGCCAACATATGAAATGCCAATATACCGACAACTTGGGTATGGCATCGCAAAATCTGTGAGTATCGTGGATTAAAATGAAAAGAATAAAATTTTTTTTGTCTGTATTGTTTTTCATTTGTTTATTTATTAATGTCGCAAGTGCGCAGGAATATGAAATTAGAAATTATTCTTCTTCATATTTCATCTTAAATAATACATTTAATGTAAATGTATCAATGAACATTTCAGCATTGTATACTGGTCAGATACCTGTTTACCTTGGAAACTTTATCATTGACGAAGTTAGGGTAAATGGACAGGTTTTTACTGGCACAATATCATACAATACAATTTATCTGAATGTTGTCCAAAATAACCAATACCACATATTCGTTAAGGGACATGGCGCGATTTCAAATAATGAAATTTCTACTAGCATTAGTTCCGGACGAGCAATACAAAGAATAGAATTCAATTTCATTTTCGATCCAAACATATTTCCAAACTTATACATAACACCAACGCCAAATCAAGACCTTTCAATCATTAATAACAGATACACTTGGATTTATACATACAGAAACACAGCAAGTGCTTCATTGAAATGGTATCAAATAAACAATAGTGGGCTGAGCGTAGAGATGAAAGCAGTGCTTTTAGTTGCTGAATCCAACAAATTGAAAGCAAGGTTCAGCTTTAATTCTACAGATTATTTTAATAGGATTACATTAATCTTGGCTGATGGTACACCCTGGCAGATAACAACACCACAGCCGACGAAGAAGTACGATTTTTACACAGAGTTTGATTACGGAGAGAATGTAACTTTTCCAAAGGTTAAAGATGCATCAATGCATAAATTTAGCTTGCTCATTTATTCATATAAAGATTACAAGATTAATTTTACAACAAGTATGCAAGAATTAAACAGATATGATCCTGGTGTGAATGCTCTAATTGCTTTGCTGAGCGATTTAGTGCCAAGCGATTATTCGCTTTCAGGAATATTTAAAGGCGGACCAAATGATACGCTTTTAATAAGGAAAACAAAACTCGAGGAAAAACCCGTAATTGCAACATCAATAAACAATGCAAAGTTTAATGTATTTTTAACAACAAGAGATTTTGCCTTGGTTAAAGGAGAATATTATGTTGTAAATACGGAATTGAACAAGTATCTCGAATTGGAAATTCCAAAAGAAGCGATTTTCTGGGGTGCCATTTTAGATGATGCACCCTTGGATGTGTACGGGGAGGGAGAAAAGATACTCATACCATTGAAAACATCTGAGAAAATTGGAAGTGCTTATTCTCAAATGCACCTAATGTTCTTTTATGTAGTTCCAAATGGAATTTTCATGAAAGGAACACCAGATAGTTTCATCTTCATCACTCCAAAGCAAAATGTACCAGTAAGTAAAGTAGAGGTAAAGATTTCAATTCCAAGTGAATTCCTTGTGCTTTGGATAGAAACAAAACCAAGCGCAAGGACAAAGATTGTAAGTTATAGACCAACATTAATGAGAACACCAATTCAAATTGTAAAATATGGATTAGGAAGTGAAACAAGTGAGACAATAGGAATTGCAAAATCATTAAGTGTCGAATCACCAGTTGAAAAAGTTGAGTTGACAATTAGGGGTGTTCCAATAGAATTCCAAATACCAGAATCCAACAGATATGCACTTATTGAAATGGAATTACTAATGCCAAGTGAGGAACTTTCAATTGTTCTATATGGACAGGAAAATGCTTGGATATTCTTCATTTTCATTATCTTTATCATTTTAGTAATCACCTATTGGAAAAGGAAAATTGTGATTAAATATTTAAAGAAGATTTGGTGATGAAATGCGAAAAGGTACAAAAATTTGTTTGATATTATTCATAGTTGCATTTGCGCTCTTATCTTCACCACTCTGGCTGAATTGGATTTTTCTATATCTTTATCAAAGTAGTGGAATTGAGATACTCTATAGTATAAATAACATTCAATACAGTAATAGCGAGTTTCTTGGTAGAATTGCAGTTGTTAGACCAGCACCCTCTTATAAACCAGTTCCGAATGTTGATGTTGAGATTTTCTTAAACAAAGAAAGTACTCGAGGACTTGAAGAGATTGGAGAAGAACAGGATAGCCAACAAAATTTTTCAATTAAATTAAAAAGCGGGTTAGATGGTAACATTCCATCTTTCAATTTACCATCGCTTCAACCAGGTTATTATGGTGTTTCAATAAGGGTAAAATTTAGAGGTATGGAAAAAAGCGCTTGGAGTTATGTGACAATACTCCCTGAGAGTGAAACAAATATTTACATTTATTCTGATAGGAAAATATACAAGCCTGGTGATGAAATACACATCGCAGGCCAGGCTTGGTTCTTAAATCATTCAAATATGAGATACACACCACTTGAAGGATTTAAATTGGAGATGAGCATACTGAATCCAGACAAATTAACAATTTTAAAAAAGGATCTCTTTACCGATGAATACGGGCAATTTTCAGATAGCATTTTACTTGATAATGAAGCGAAGGAAGGAAACTACACATTCATCTTCAACAATGAGGCGAATTATACTGTAAAAGTTGAAAAGTATATTAAACCAAAGATAAAACTTGACCTAATTGGCAAAACTTGGGTGAAGAGCAAGGAAAGTGCAACGATAACATTTTCTGCTCGTTATATATTTGATGAACCTGTCAGAAATGCTGAAGTGAAATACATAGTACTCTATCAAAGGTACTACTATGAATATGAAGGAGGACAGATACTAAAGCAGGGAAGTTGCACTACGAATGAAAGTGGTATGTGCTCTGTTACTTTTACTGTACCAGAGTGCTATTATTATGGTTATCCGATCGATACTGAGATTGAATATACAATGGTCCCAAGGAGAAGCTTACTCATTGAAAGAGTACCACCTTACAGGTTTGGATGCATGCCAATTATTGTCAAAGCAAATGTGACAGATATGAATAAATGGAATCAAACAATGACAAAAACATTGACAATCTCTGATAGAAATGTAAAAATATCAATTGACACAGACAAATTAAAATATAAGACAGGGGATGAAGTCACACTCTTCATTTCAGCGAGCTACCCAGATGATACACCTGTGAGCAATGGAAATGTATCATTACTTGTGAAAAAAGTGACGAGGGATGGAGAAGAGACTTACTTTGCGCAAAAGATTAGGCTTGATGGTAATGGATTTGCAATCTACAAATTTGATTATCCAAGCGCAGAGTACTTAATTTTAAAC
>JAPDLJ010000014.1 GCA_025920705.1 Candidatus Jingweiarchaeum tengchongense | reverse complement strand
AATTAAAGAGTTGGAAGACTTAGCATCCAAGAAAGAAAATCAAATAAAAGAACAGATGAAGGATGCTGAACGACTCACAACCGGAGGATATATCGTCAATTGGAAAAGTATCACATCAAAGAGATTGGATACAGCCGCACTCAAAGTAAATGAACCTGACACGTACAGCAAGTACGTGAAAGAAAGCACTTCAAGACGATTTGAAATTAAGGAGGCCTGAAATGGCAAATGTTCAGGAAGTAAAAAATCAGATGATTCAAAAGAGCGAAAAGGATGGGAAAACCACACAGTATAAAAATATACAAGAGTTGTTAAAGCAAATGGCCCCCGAGATTCAGAGAGCCCTTCCAGCTAATTTGAGTGCTGACAGGTTAACAAGGATAATGTTAACCGAGATCAGACAAAATCCAAAACTACTTGATGCGTCACAAATTTCATTGCTGGGTGCAGTTCTGACTTCGGCACAATTAGGGCTTGAGCCTGGAATGTTAGGACAAGTATATCTTATCCCATATTATAACAAGAATACAAGAACGGTAGAAGTACAATTTCAGATCGGATACAAAGGTCTGATAGAGCTTGTGAGACGCAGTGGAGAAGTGACATCAATTAGCGCGCATGAAGTATATGAAAAAGATTCATTTACGTTCGAATACGGCATAGATGAAAAGTTAATTCACAAACCGTTGCTTAATGGAGATCGTGGTCAGTTAATAGCAGTATATGCGGTTGCAAAATTCAGGAACGGCGGATATGCGTTTGAAGTGATGTCAATAGATGACATCGAAAAGTTGAGAAAAAGATCACGCACTCCAGATGTTGGCCCATGGGTCACGGATTACACCGCAATGGCAAAAAAGACTGTTTTAAAGCAATTATGCAAATATTTGCCAATTGCAACTGAAGTCGCGAAAGCGATTGCAAACGACGAAACGGTAAAAACGACAATTTCGGAAGATATGACAGAAATTTCGGCAGATTGGATAGATGTACCAACTTCTGACGGCTCGGGCGAAGCCGCGAAAGAAGAAAACAATCAATAATCATGAGTAAATCTTACTACCCCCTTGATCTTCCTCTGACAGTTTTCCCCCTGTCAGGGGATTTTCATATGAAAGACAGGTGAGGCCCATGGAAGAAGACCTTGTAAATAGTTTTTGGAAGTTAGACGCTGTGTATTATTTTTCATCATATGAGATAGCTCTTTATTTTGCTTTACTCTACGTCAGCAAAAATAGAGGGCAAGAACCTCTATATATACCCAACGAGTGGTTTCTTGAGCGCATGAAATGCTCAAAACCGACATTTATTCGTGCAAGAAAAAGGCTGAATGATCTTCATATTATTAGATACGAAAAGGGAACCACTCGTTCGGCTGGTACATATTATTTAATGTTTAACCAATCACCGACAGCAGAGCAAGGATTGGTAAACGTTGTTAACCAATCACAGACAACAGATCCAAGATTAGTAAATGTGGTTAACCAATCACCGACAGCAGAGCAAGGATTAGTAAATGTGGTTAACCAATCACTTGAACCCAACAATGCACAAAAAGAAAAGCAAGAAAAGCAAGAAAGCAAAGAAAAAGAAGTAATACAAGAAAAAGAAAATAAAGAAAGTAAAGAAATAAAAGAAAAAAAGGAAAAAGAAAGAAATAATACTAAGAAAGAAAAAGAAAAAATCGCGAATGAGATTTTTAACTTCTATTTGCTAAAAAGTGGCAAGCATCAAAAACTCAGTCCAGCACTCATGCAAAAATGTTTGTCTCGTTTGAAGTCATTCTCTGCCGATGAACTGAAAACTGCGATAGAACATATGTTGGCGAACGAGTATATGCTCGGCACAAATGAGAACCAAAGATTCTATGCAACGTTTGAGTATATTGTCAGAAACGATGAAAATGTTGAGAAATGGAAGGAGGCAAACAATGGAAGAAAAACTCGGGCAGATATTCTCCACGACGCAATTTACGGCCCCGTCTTTGATGACACGACAAGTTTGGCAAGTCTCGAATACAGACCAACTGCGTGAGCAATGCAAAATGACTTGCCAAGAAAACTGCCCATATGATGGCAAAATCCCATACAGACTCACAAGTGAGGGACTCAACGAATATGGGATCAATGAAAAATATGCAAATATGATCTTTACATACGAGTGCCCATTGTATCAGCAAAAAAAACTGATGGCAAAACGAAATCAAAGAGTTCAACGTGTGCTTGGACCACTCAGTGTGCATAGTTTGAATAATTTTGACAGTGCGGCTAATCCAGTTGCATTTGATTTGGTCAAAAAGTACGTTAGCAAAAAGGCGTGGCAGCAAGGAGGATGGTTAATCATCTACGGCAAATACGGGACCGGGAAAACGCATTTGCTGTCTGCAATTATCCATGAAGCTATTATGGGTGGTACTCTTGCAACATTTGCAAATCTTGCAAAGATATCAACCCTTGATTTTGGAGAAGCAAAAAGCCAGTTATCTCAACTCGCAGATTACGATCTTGTTGGTATAGATGATTTTGGAATTGAAAGCACTCAAAATTGGCTAATGCCTAATATATTCAGATTATTCGATGATCTGAATGAAGGCAATAAAGGACTTGTTATCACAACTAATTTACCGATAGATGAATTTGAAAAGTTATTAGGTGAAAGAATAAAAGATAGGCTTGTCCAGCATGCAGTAGTTGTTGCAATGAAAGGGACAAGCAAAAGGATGGATTTAAGAAATGTCTCGTGGGCAGACTAATCAAGAAAATCCAGTAATTTCTGTGAAACTCAGTAAAACTGCAATGAATAAATTAACGAATTATGCCGAAAGTCATAACATGAGCATTTCTGATGCACTTGAGAATCTGATCAATCTGACAATCAACAAAAAATAAGGAGGATCAAATGGTCGGATATACAAGATCGATGATAACAAATATCATCCGAGGTACTTTAAGCGATCAACAAGTGAAAATTCTGTGTAGCAAATACGACAGAGTTGGTTATCATGGGAAATCTGTTATATATATCGTGCCAGAAGAAAAACTTTTCCTTCTGCGCGATGAAATAATAGCAATTGGTGGTCAATGGGATACCGAACGATTTGATAACATGCATCCCATTTCTCTTTCATTAGTACCATATAAAATCACAAAAGGAGGTAACAAAAATGAACAAGACAGAGCTAATCAGTAAAGTATCAGAAACAGCTGGATATTCCAAAAAGGAGGTAAATGGTGTAATTCAAGCTTTAATGAGTAGCATAATTTCTGAAGTTGCTAAAGGCGACAAAGTACAACTTGTAGGATTTGGAACTTTTGCATCTGTTAAAAGATCGGCACGGAAAGGCAGAAACCCACAAAGTGGCAAAGCAATAAATATTCCAGCAAAAAAAGCACCGAAGTTTCGGGCTGGAAAAGCATTTAAATCTGCTGTTAAATAAAGCTGAACATCATGCCTTCCGCTTGTATTAGCGCGGCGGAAGGCTTACGGAAGAGGTGGGAGTATGATTTACGATTATTCATTTTATTATTTTAATTTTACTACTTCCTTTACCACTTGTAACATTATATATACGACGTTATGGATTTAAAATTTCTTATTGTTTATTATGTACTTGCAATTATTGTTTTTCCGTTTGTTTTTGTCATCGACATTGCTATGACAATGAAAGATGTAATAGATGGATGGTTAAGAAAAAAGCACAGAAAACAGAGGAGGAAATAAAATGACATACGTTATGATCTGGCTTGGATATCTCGTATTGATAATATCTTTTTTATTTTCACATAACGCACTCATAGGATGGATTACTGGTGCATATGCAATTTTAATTCTTTTATTTGGTTTCATAAGTACTGTATTATAGAAAGGAGTATATGAAAATGGGAAAAAAGGTTGTAGTAGTACCTAAGGAAGAGCCTAAAAAGAGTACTGTCGAAAGATTAAATAAAAGCGTAACGGCAGCAGTTACGGAAACTTTCAAAGAAAAGGTCAAAGAGGAAGCAACTCGCGAAGATGAATCCATCTCGGCATTCGCACGAAAATCTCTCAAAGACGAAATTTATCAAGATTTGCATCCGGAGCAAAACGTAGAAGAGATAGTAAATTCTGGACATGCTCAGAGATCTGAAGTGCAAAAAAAGCCGCTTGTGCGACAAGAGGAAGTAATCACACAAGATAACACTGTTTCAGTCGCGGGCATGAATAAATATCTCAAACTGCTCAAAGTAATTAATAATAAACAGTCGAGGAAAGCAATTTTAAACGATATGTTCGAAATGAATTTTGAGCAAGATAAAGTTGAATTGATACGGACGGATGGGGAAACATGGATTAACATCTCTGTTCCAAAATGGCATGGTGATATCACTCCATTTGTTGCAAAATTCAGCACATTGCTGACATTATTTGCAACAAATAAATCTAAAACTGCAAGTTTTGCAGTAAAGAATAACCAAGTTGTTATTAACTTCAGCGATGGCCTGTCATCTAATGTGTATGTGATGGGTACTGAAGAATTTCCAGCAAACATAAAGTCTGAAGAAGCTCAGAACATCGAGCATGTAATACAAATCGACGGAAATAGTCTCAGAATGTTGTTACGCAGTATTGAATATGCTCAAAACGATGATCCAACCATTAAAAGTCTGCATGCGGCTAATTTCGAGATTGAAAATGGTAAGTTAGTTCTTACAGCAACAGACGGATTCAGACTTGCGCGTTTGGAATATATAGTCAAGAACGAAAAGCCATACAAGTTTTTGCTGCGAAGTGAAGATATCTATGCTCTTATAGATATTCTTGCTGAAATAAAAAATACAGCAGTAGAAATCTATGCTATGGAAAAGTACGTAGAATTTAGAGTTGGAGAAGTGCAATTAATTGTGAAAAAGATTGATGATCAGTTTCCGAACATCAGTCACGTAATTCCAAAAGACGAAGATATTCAAATTCGCATGGATCTGAAGGCGAATGCAATGTACGATGCGCTCCGATCCCTTGCAAGTAATTACGCTAAAAAAGATCAAATCGTTTTTCTTACACTGTTAAAAAAGGACCAAGAAAACCTCATACTCAGCGTTAAAAACAGTGAGATAGGGATGTCCGAAGTAAAAGTACCAATTCACATTGAACTAAATACCTATAAGAATGAAGATACTAATGATGAAGATTTTAAGGTTGCATTTCACCCTGAATTCTTGATGCAACCACTGAAATTATTCTCTTCGTATGGATATGGCACGAATTCAGAATTTCGTGTTATTTTTGAGTTCGTGGGCTTACAAAAACCGCTTATTATTAAACCAGATAGTCCCGCTAAAACCTTTGCAATCATTATGCCAATCAGAATATGAGGTATCAGAATATGCATGACGACAAAGTAATTCATGAACTTGGAAAAATAGCAGATCAGATGACACAAATACTTACAAAGCGAATGTATTCAATAAGTAAAGAAGAAAAAAAGCGTTTGACTATCATCAGAGACGAGATCAATCTCTTCATCTCTGATTACATGTATCGTGATGAGATTGAAGAATAGGAGATGATATTATGAAACTCTATAACATGACAGTATACAATAATAGTACTAAGAATTTATCTGCCCAGGCAAAGGATGTAGGGAAATACATAGCAACATTATCAACTGATATGAATCAGATTCAAAGCACAGCACAGAGTTGGCTTAATCAAACTTCTCCACTTACTGCCGCTCAAACAAACATAACTACAAATCTGAGTCTCATAACAAGCAGTCTCAATGCATTGTCAGGATTGAACAAAAGCATGAAAGATTTTATTCAGAATTGGAATAGCAACAAAAATATTTTAAACAGCGACTTAAATCAATTAAACTCATTTCTACAAGGCAATTGGATTACTTACAACAACAAACTAAACACAGCATTAACATCTGTTCAAACGATCATTAGCAATATTACAAGTGCAAATTCAACGTTGACTAATCTTTTGAGTAATACTCAGATACAGCAACTGATATCTACGCAAGTTAGTAACGGTCAGACGACTAATCAATTATTAACCGCTTTGCAAGGTTATCAATCAAACATAACAAGTGATATTTCGGCGTGGAATAGCAATTATCAAGTGCTAATGTCCGCGTTGGGCAACAGTCAAACAGGAATCCCATCATCAATTTCAAAACTTGTATCAGCTACAGTTACACCTGACGTGCTTAATCAAGTTGTCAGTGCATTGACTAATGCAAGTTTATCATCAACGAATCTAAGTAATGTGATCGGGCTATCTCAACAGTTTGTCGTGTGGAATCAGTATTTCAGCTCATCTTTCGGAACTGTCATAGCTAATGCAAATAACGATATAGCAGAGTTTACGGCTGGAAATACTTCTATGACTGCGACTCAGATTAGAGCAGATATGCAATCAATTACATCATATGTGACGATGTTATATAATTTGTCGAATTATTGGGCAGCTGAGATTACGCTTGCCGCAAGTACGATGCAAACTATGAACACTCAGATCAACACAATCGGAATAGATGTAAATAAGATGCTCGATGTGCTCAATACTATTATTAAAATCATCAGTAACGTACTTGGTCAAAATTTCCCTGGACTTGACTTAACACAAGTACATGCTCAACTTATCACTGTGAGCCAAAATCTACAACTGTATGGTACAGAATTACAAGATATTGCTGCAGGAGTATCTGCTGAAAAGTCAAATACATCATGGTTGTGGATGGTTGGCGTTGGTGCAGTAGCAATAATAGGTGCTTTTGCATGGATATGGTACAAAGCGAAGAAGGGGGGGAAAACAAATGGCTGAGATCATCAATCCATTTGATAAGCCAGATCAACAAGATCAATTTGTTTATCTTGGATTGCCTGGCCTCATTCCATCTGCCTTGACGGGATGGTTCATGAGTGTTGAAGAATCAGATAGAAATGCGATCATAGGATTTGCGCCAATTTTTGTGGATAAAACTATCGTAGAAAAGTATTTCAAATTTCCTGTTCAGTTAAGAATTCAGCAGAACAAATCAAATATATCAGCACAAGATCAAATTCAAAATATCCAAAGACAGCAAAAAATCCTGAAGGGAGAAAATCCAAATGACCCAGGTTAAATTCGAAGGCGGAAATTTTAATATAGCTGGGCTTGAAACAGTCTCCGCTACTCAATCAATTACAAGCCCTACTATGTTTGAGTTTGCAGTTCGAGGACTTGCAAGTGCGTACAATTGGGCTGATCCAATTTTTCTTGGAAATAACCAGGTTGCAGCTTCTTTAATTAAGACTGCCAATGAAAGTCGCGCTGCTACTATTTCGATGGTAGCAAAATATTTGCAATTACCCGTATCACAACAAATATCACAGTTTGAAAATAATCAATATATAGCTGATTTTTACAAGCCGAATACTGATATTCAAGCTGCCTTGAATGCGTTAGCAACCGGAACGGCCACTGAGACAAATAATTCGCAAAATGTTTTTGATAGCGATACTTTACAACAAATACAATCAAATATTCAATCTAAATTAGCCGCGCAGAACTGGCAGGTGCAATATTTTCAAATAGATCAGATCAACGTTATAACTGGGACAGGAGACAAAGCAGGGTATCAATTCGTAGATGGTGCCACATGGCTTGTATCAGCCGTTCCGCTACCCAACGCAGCCCCTTTACAATTCGTCTCAAAAACTGGTAGTAATAGATATGGAGGCCCAATTCTGGATGCAATTATCATTGCAATGGTAATTGTTGGAACAATTGTAGCAATTATCGCGTTTTCTAATCTCACTGTCGTAATTAAAAATGCTACAGTTGCAGTTGCAAATGCTATTGGTAAAAATGCTCCTGCAGTTGTAACAAGCCTGGCGGTTGGTGGCGCTGTTGTGGTTGGCGTCGTATTAGCTATCATGCTTTTGATCGCGAACATTAAAGGCAAACATAATAATCAACAAAAAGCTGGGGGTGGATGATGGATAAATACAACTTGACTGTCGATGATGTGGCCGCGTTGTTGAAAGTATCTCCGCGTACCGTACGGAAATACATACATTCTGGGCAGATAAAAGCGATTGTGTTAGGCGGTCGCTATCGTATCTCACTCACTGCTATTGCTGACTTCAAGAAAAAACATGCAAGCAAAACAAAGGAGGAGTTATATGAATAAAATAGCATTTTCAAAATATCTACCTTTATTGACAAGGCATATTGATCACACATTTGATGAAAAATCAGATGCCTTGTACTTGCATTTTGATAATAATAATCCTATTGCTACTATTCAAACATACATTCAAGATCAAGTGATCATACAACTGGATAGAAAAGAAATGCCGATAAGTATCACGATATACAAGCTACATGAGACAATCAAAGACCCTCAAGCGCAAGAACTTCTACAACAAGTGCCGTCCTTCGTGATAAGTACAGTAGAAAGGATTTTAGGTATCAAAATATGATGGCAAGTGAATTCATTAAATATCAGCGTGGTTCTCAAATGATTTCAAAGTCCACACTTTACAAGCATATACACATTCAGCACAATATAGATGATGATATTTTAAATCAAATTAAGCATTGTTGGCATAACGGCAGATGGCATTACAACAGCATGCTCGTCGTAGAAGATATTGCATACATCTTACGTATCAGTACTCGAACTGTATATCGTTTGCTGAAATCAAAGCAATTGAAAAGCGTAAAGATAGGGCATCAATATTTCATTAAAAAGGAAGATTTAATTGACTTTGAAAATGAAAGGAGATCATAATGACACTTGAAGATTTGAAGAAAAGCATCTTAGAAGTAGTCAAATCACATCAAAAAATTGAAATGCGCACGTTACTAAATTTATTGATTGATCCAATTGATGGCCAAGCCTATCCTGTTGATATTCTTCAAGCGCGCAAAAAGTTTGATCAAATTCTCTCTGCCATTCCAACTGAAGAACACCAAACATTCATTAAGACTATAGATGAAGATCGATTCTATCAGCACAATGGTTCTCTGATTTTTGCTCCATTCTTTGCACTTCTGGCGGATTTGACTAATGATAAATCAACTGTCGAGTTTTTCTCATCTGATATGATCGAAAAATTAAGATCAGAATATCGAAAATTTCAATTAAAGTCCAAAATGTCTGAAACTCAGGCTACATCTGAGGTGTTGAGCCATGATGATAATAAAGCAAAAAGCGAGATAAAAACGTCGGAGATCCACGCCACATCTGAGGTGTTGAGCCATGATGATGATAATAAAGCAAAAAGCGAGATAAAAACGTCGGAGATTCACGCCACATCTGAGGTGTTGGACCGTGATGATGATAATAAAGCAAAAAGTGAGATAAAAATGTCGGAGTTCCACACCACAGAGGATGAAGAATATGGCTTTCATAAACAATTATCGGATGACGAACTCGAAAGTGCAAGGAAATTAAGACAAGCTGGCTTAAAAGTGTTTGATGGATTGATCACAGATATGATGGAAAGCAAATTGGATCCTTCACTGCAAAGAAGGCTTAATAACGATGTTGAAGATACACCTGTAACTAACATAAACGATAACTTGCCTCCAAATGAACAAGAAACAAAAAAACCACTTAAAAAAGATAATAAAAATTTGACATGGATAATTTTGGGGTTATTGCTATTAGGAAGCACAGGTGCAATCATGCTATCAAGAATGCGTCCAAAAAATGGGGTGAAAACGTCGGAACCTCACACCACATCTGAGGTGTTGAGCCATGACGGGGATAATAAAGCAAAAAGCGAGATAAAAACGTCGGAGATTCACGCCACCTCACTTTCGAATTATGACAATATTGATAGCTTATCTTCAGCAGTTATGAGTATGTTGGAAAATCAAGAAATGTCAACGATGCAACAACAAAAGTCAAAGGATAAATATGCTGATGTTCCAAGCGTTAAAGAACTCTTCGGTCCTGCATCGTACTAAAGAAAAAGTGTCGGAACCTCAGGCTACATCTCACGTGGTGAGCCATGAAAGGAGAAAAAAATGAGAAAGAATTATTTACCATCATCTGATAATGAAGAAGAAAGACTTGAAAAACTCAAAGATGTTCTAAAAACAAAAGAGGATACTGACGATGATTTTGATGATCTTTCTGACGATGATCTTTCGGAAACGTCGGAACCTCACACTACATCTGAGGTGTTGAGCAATGCTAAAACTAAAAAAGAAGATAAAAACGAAGATGATAATCAAAGCTCTATTTTTCTGCTTAGCATGATTGGACAGGGGCTTGCAAGAGCAAGAAAAGTACCTGATTGGTACAAAGATGAATTTATTAGCGCGTATGTTGATTTCGGATTAAATATGATGAATCAACTTGGATTAAATATGGGAGATGCTATCAAACCTATGAAATCATTGCCTACATGGCAAAAGTATGTTCTGTTTGGTGTGTTCAGTGCTGCTGCTGCGTTTTTTGTCATTCAAATTCCAACACATCCTAATCAAGATCAATTTATAAATTCTTCTCAGCAACAGCAACGACCAACACAATCAACTCGCTATCAGCAAAAATACATAATCACTCCTGATGTTTCGATGATACAGGGCATGGATGGTGTAGTAAAAGCCCAAAATCAAAACACGCCTCCAACCATTGCTACATCTGAGGTGTTGAGCCATGACGGGGATAATAAAGCAAAAAGCGAGATAAAAACGTCGGAGATCCACGCTACATCTGAGATGTTGAGCCATGACAGGGATAATAAAGCAAAAAGTGAGATAAAAACGTCGGAGATCCACGCTACATCTGAGGTGTTGAGCCATGACGGGGATAATAAAGCAAAAAGCGAGATAAAAACGTCGGAACCTCACACCACATCTGAGGTGTTGAGCCATGCCGGGGGTGAATCATGAACATTGCGATTGGGGGAAAAACTGGATCGGGAAAATCAACGTTGATAGATACTCTGCTAAAAACACTCAAAGCGAGGTATGGTAATGAGAGAAAACAGGTAATAATCTTTGATACATCTACCGCATATGCGGAAATGGAATCAGAAAAAGGTTATATAGATGTATACGATACGGATGTTATAGTCAGTACTACTTATAAACGACTTGATGTAAATGCTATGCTGTCTCTCGCGCAAGAACATGAACATGATGTACTTGTGAATTTGTCTTTTCTCGATGAAAAACAACAACGTGAATTGCTTGATGATTTTGCACTTGAAATTTTGAGAAATCACATAGAGGTAATTATTTTGATCGATGAAGGATCAAAATTGTTCCCACGCTTTCATTTTTCGCGTGGAGTTGGCCAATTACTTAGAGAAGGCCGCAAAAGAAAATTGGACGTGATCATAGCATATCAATCTCTTACAGACGTAGACCTCGCTGCTATCAAGCAAGCGCACTATGCTTTCATTTTCCAAATGGTGACAGCGACGGACAAAGAAAAAATGGCTAAGCTTTTGGAACTAAATGCCTATCACGTTAGTTTTGATATTCTTCAAGAACATGAATGCTTTATTAAAAATTTGCAAAAAGGTTCTCTTGGTATAATCAATACCACTGTATCCTGAATAGCCGCCTCAATTTCACATCCTCATTCCTTCTTCTTAACAAGGTTGAGAATATCTATCTCAGCCTTCTTTTTATTTATGTCTCTTTGTGTACTTTTGTTACCGTTTTTTCCTTTTCTTTGACTTTTGTGTACTTTTGTTACCGTTTGTGTACGTTTGTTACCGTTTTTCCTTTTCTTTGACCTTTGTGACCCTTTATGACCCTTTATGACCCTTTATGTACGTTTGTGTGCGTTTATTACTCTTGACATTTAATTTGTCGACCTCCAAAATGAAATTGATTTATTACAACTTCAAAGGAGGTTTTAACATGGCAAAGGGAACTTTACCATCAAAAGATGAACTTATGGAAATGGGAATAATATCGGCAGGAGCCGCGCTTAGTGGTGCTGGTGCTTATTATTTGAATGCATATGCCGCCGATACGAATTCGAAAACTGGGAAACAGAACATAGCATTTTTGGCAAACTACCCGTACATTGCTGGCTTTGGAATTGCTGCCGTCGGCTTTGTTATAGCCCAATTTTTGGGTAAAAATCAAATGATTGAAAACTTTGGGTTTGGCATGCTTGCTGGTGGTATTGCTGAAGGAGTAGTTGAACTCATGTTGAAATACAACGTAAAGGCATAAGCGAGGTGAATTGATATGGAAAGATCATTAACATTACTTAAATCGTTATCTAACATAGTTGTTGATCCAAAAAGTTTACAGCCGCTGTCGTCAACTGGACAGCCAACTACTGCTTATAATTTATTGCAAGGATATCCGATTGGTATTATAGGATTTCAGGTTCCGGAAGGCGTTTATTGGATCGTTCAACCAAATCCGATCGTAAGAATGGTGCTGTGGCAGGATGATGCAGGTACTACACCAATAGCCAGCGGTGATACGATCAACTTTTATTCTAAAGCTCCAAGTGACCCACCAACATCTCTGGGAACTTTGATTACTACTGTGCCATACGATATGTGGTCAGGATTATCCAAACAACAACAAATGGTGGGACAATATGCAAGTAACTTGAAACTGCCGATCGACAAGCAATTCAAAATCAGTCAGAATGAAGTGCTAATAGTTGCAGTTGCCTCGTTGCTTTCTACCGAAACCGTTAATTGGACAGATTCTTATATATCAATACCCGTCATTCAAGTAACTAATAGTTAAGGAGGGGATAAAAATGGCATCATCTACTGTTTTAACTTTATCCCAATTTACGGTCTCAGCCCCTACCGCAGGTGTTAACTCTTTGGCGCTGTCATATAAAGTGCCTCTGAATTCATTTGTGCACTTCAGAACTGATAAAATGATGAAATTGCGTCTCACCGCGACTCAGACTTTTACATATACGTCAGCACAGACATCTGATAATGTAATCGTGACAACTTCTGCACCAATTGCTGTCATATCTAATGTGTATAACGCACCAAACTACGCGCTATCGGCAATCGGGTGGTGGACAGGTAGTTCAGGTACAGCAAAACTTGTGCAATGCACTAATGTCAGCGGTAGCAGTGCGACATTTGCTGTTAACGATACTACATCGACATCTGCAACATTGCTTGTGTATTACTTAGTAGCAGCTGGAAATTACTCTTGGGTCGTTAATGTGCCGCTCGCAACAGGCACTGCACAAGCAACAATCCACACCGGCGCAATTGAAGATGCTAACCAGATGGATCAGATTTCCTCGGACGGTGCATTATATTTTCCACAACAGATAATATTGCCCGAAAATTACTCGTTGAATTTGTATGTTTTGGCTCCAGTTGCCATCAGTATGAGCCCTGCTCAGACTACCACAACTCCGAACATGCTTGCAACTTTGTCAATGCCAACAGATCAAGGTACAATGGCGCAACTTCTTGCCAAGATTCCAAATATCAAGCAAATCATGAATTCCATGCTACTTGGATTGTCATAGTAATGTGAGGTGAGCGGAATGGCAGGATTATGTCCAGGAAATATACTCACAACAGATGGCACTACGGTGAGCGGTAGTGATCTTTGCTTAAGCCCAAATCAAATAAGTCAACTTCAATCAGCGTATAATTCGGCTGTAAGCGCTGGTCAGTCATCGTCGCAAGCATTCAAAACTGCATCAAGTCAGGTATACACAGCAAGTGGAAACACACTTGCAGATGCACTACAATTGTTCCAAACCGCTATTAACATTCATGGTGGCCCTGCTAACTCGAACTTATCTACATCGTCCATTATTAGTGGATATGTTAACTCAGCCATCAGTCCTCAGACGCTCTCAAATATTTTAACAGGATCAACGTC
>JAPDLJ010000013.1 GCA_025920705.1 Candidatus Jingweiarchaeum tengchongense | reverse complement strand
ATGTTGGACCGAATGATATTCCAACTGGTACTGCCACACTCGTAGTTACGAATGGGACAACTGGAGCTACGATTGCTGTTGCTACAAACAGTTTATCTCAATCAATTGCAAAAAATACGGTCGCATTAATCCAATTTAATGTAACAAATACAAGTTTACCTGGTGCTGGAAAACTTACAGGTATTAAGATCACAGTACCTGGTGGAGCAGAAGCATCCGACTCTTGTACATTACTTTAATCAAACACCTTAGTAATATTTTTATTTATTCTTATATTTATCTTTACTATGAAGAAATCCCAGACTCAAATAGTTACTGCCATTCTTCTTACGCTCGTCATCATCACTGCAATTACAGGTACGTATCTCTGGGGAAATCCATTGATTCAGAAGAATACTGACAAGATGCACATTGACTTTTTGATTAAGAAATTACAGGAGATAGACACAGCGATTAGGTATGTTGCTGAGACAGGTGCGAGTAGAAGTATAAGAGTGGACTTGGGAAATGATAGGATTTACATCGTGCCAACAGAGCAAAGCACCGAATCTGGATTCATGTTTGAAACAATGACGAGAATACCAATTATCACTTCATCAGATTGGATACCAATAAACTCATTGGAAGCGCCACAAAAGAGGGAATCTATATTCGTGAATGCAAGTCAAACAATCAATTCACCAAATTCACTTATATGCACGATCGCAGATCACGGCACATCAAATGTGAGACTTGGGAGTGTTACGTTGGAAGGAGTAACTTACAATGTGACTTCTTATAATAATACAGTAACGGGTGTTTACGATTATGTGTGTATTTCTGAAGCTAGTTGTGTAATTACAGATTGTACTAGTGTTGATGGTACGATTGTTAAGGGTAGTATACCATATCTTGTTGCATTTGTATCAAATAATGGTGATAGTATTGTTTTGCATGGTAAAACTGTGGATAATGTCGGATTTCTTGGATCTGATAGTCCTGGAATAATTGTTGGCAAATCAATTGCACTTGGTGAGACACAAACTGTTAGATTGGGAATAAGATACAGGGCGCTTCAAGATAGTACTGGTAGATTACATAAAATTTATATCACTTGTAGCAGGGGTTGTTTTTTTAGTGGAGGCTCCCATGAAATCACTTTTACTAGGGAAAATATTATTAGGGATATAAATTCTACTAATACATATATAGATATAAGAATAGACTGAAAGAAAAATGGCACGCATGTTTTTTTTGAGATTGGGTAGGGCTTTGTCTATTGCTAGGAAGAGACTAAAAGAAAAAGCAAAGAAAGGAGTACCTGTGATTGAGCATCCTGCACCAGAAATTCCACAGATTCCGGAAGCGCCTCCTTCTTATATCATTCAAAAGGAACCTCAGATCGTTGAATTGAAGCTTCCTGAAATCGCAACAAAATTGGATGAGATTGCTGAAAAACTGAAAGAAAGAATGGATGAAAAAATTAGGGAGGAGAGGAGGGAGGAAAGAAGGAAAGAAATGGAAGAAGAAAAGAAAATAGAAATCAAATATGAAGAAGCACTGCCGAAGGGATTCACGCTCGTTCCTGTGAGTTTGGAAATGACTGAGGAAATAGCTCCAAAAGAAGTTGAAGCCGAGGCACTTGCAAAACTGGTTGAAGTAAACGAGGTCTTCCCACTCATTTCACTAAAATTTAAAGATAAATTGGTTGATGTCGTGAAGGGAAATATAAAATGGAATCCTGAGGAAAATGCGCTTGTGTATTATATTTTTGAGCCAAAACTTGATCAAAAAGAGAGTGAGATGTTAGAGGAAATCAAAGAAATGTTAAAAGAAAAACTCGACATAGACTTTGGCAGAATAAGAACTGAAAAAGCATATGCCTACTTGGTTGAAAAGATGAAAGAAATAATTTCTGATCTTGGTTTCAAATTAAATGAAGAACAAATATTAAAGTTCCAATATTATGTTTATAGGGATTTTATAGGTCTTGGTAAAATAGAAGCATTAATGCATGATCCAAACATAGAAGACATATCTGTGGATGGAGTTGGCATACCTGTTTTTATATATCACAGAAACCCAGCATATGCGCAGATAAGAACAAATATTATATTTAATACAAAGGAAGAGCTCGATTCATTTGTATTAAAACTTGCTCAAAAATGTGGAAAAGCATTGAGCATTGCTGAGCCATTGCTTGATGGTGCCTTGCCAGATGGTTCAAGAGTTCATGCAACACTTGGTACTGACATTGCGATGAAGGGTAGTAACTTTACAATCAGGAAATTTACTGAGAGACCATTAACACCTGTGGATTTGATGATGAAGGGCACTGGAAGTCCCGAGCTTTTTGCATATCTCTGGCTTGTGATCGAAAACAAAGGTTCAATACTCATTGCTGGCGCAACGGCGAGTGGTAAAACAACTTTCCTTAATGCACTAAGCCTTTTCATCAGACCAGAATTGAAAGTGGTATCAATTGAGGACACGCCAGAACTCAGATTACCGCTGCCAAATTGGTTACCTGAGATTGCAAGACCTGGATTGGGTGCTAAGGGCTATGGTGAAGTATCAATGTTTGATCTATTAAAAGCCGCAATGCGTCAAAGGCCGGATTATGTAATTGTTGGTGAGACAAGAGGTCAAGAAGCTTATGTATTGTTCCAAGGTATGGCAACTGGCCATCCTGGATTGAGTACGCTACATGCTGATTCATTACCTGCTGTCATTGATCGATTAACAACAAAACCTATTGATTTACCAAAAGCTTTGCTTGAACACTTAGATGCAATCGTATTTATTGTTTTAACGAGAAGGGGAAATGAGTATGTAAGAAGAGTAAGTGAAGTCGTTGAAATCGTTGGTTATGATTACAAAACAAATGATATCGTAACAAATGTTTCATTTAGATGGAATCCGGCAGAAGATAAATTCGTCCTTTTAAAAAGTGTACTCCTTGACAAAATAAAAGACAAGATGGGTATGGATGTTGCAACACTTCGAGCAGAACTTACAAGAAGAGTCAGATTGATGAGATGGGCATTGAAAAATAAGATAAATGATTATAAAGAATTTGCAAGAATCATTTCACTTTATTATGCTTCACCATCTAAAGTCGAAGAATTAATGAAAGAAGAAATAGCGGTGTAATATGGGTACTGCTCAGCTTGCATATAGGATTTTTAGACCAATTGCGAAAAAATATGTTTATTTAATAAAAGATGTTGAAAAGGACATAAAAAGATCAGAATTACCCTATACGCTCGAAGAGTACTTTGCGCTTCTAATTTTTTCAGCACTTATCGCTTTTTTCGCCTCATTCCTGATCATCTTCCTGATATCACTGCTCGTGTTGAGAAATCCAATCCTCAGAATTTTTGCTGCATTTTTTGCGGCCTTGTGCGTTTCCATCTTCATCGTTGTTGGATTCTATTTTTATCCATCAATGTATGCTGAAAATAAAAAGAGAAAAATTGAGAATGCGCTCCACTACGCTACGATTTACATGGGAACATTAGCTGGTACGGGTATGCCACCCCATCTAATTTTCAAGGTATTAAGTGGATTTTCCGAGTTCGGTGAAATTTCAAAATCAGCAGAAAAGATTACCAGGGGTACTGAAGTATTTGGACTTGATCTACCAGAAGCAATGCAAGCCATTGCTGAAAAAACGGTTTCTGAGAGTTTTAAAGAGCTTTTGGTTGGAATGAGGTCAACGATCATTACTGGTGGTGATTTGAGACAGTATTTGTATGAGAAGACGGATAAGTTTATCCAAGATTATAGAAGAAGATTGCAAGCATATACAAAACAACTTGCAGTGCTAACCGAGGTTTATATGACACTCATCATTGTTGGAATTATATTCGCAATCGTGATTTCAACAATCATGTCAATGTTGGGTGGTGGTGCTGGTATTGAACAAATGCAATTGATGATCGTGATTTTGGGTTTACCCATCGCCACAGTTGTCTTTGTAATGATGATAAAGATGGTATCGCCATTGGAGATGTAAGATGGAAAAAGAACAGAAAGCATTACTAATAAGTATACCAGCTGCAGTAGGTGTCACAGTACTACTGTTAATTTTTCTTGGTTTTTCAAGTTTCATTTATGCAATTTTTACTGGTGCTGTGATTGCTGTATTACCATACATATATGTAAAGTATTCGAGAGAAAAAAGATTGAGATTGATGGAAGAGAAATTCCCTGAATTTCTAAGAAATCTAGCAGATGCAAAGAGGTCTGGAATGACACTATCACAAGCAATTGCGAACAATGCTAATATCGATTATGGACCATTAACAGATGAAATAAAATTAATGAGTAATCAATTATCTTGGGGTATCCCATTTCCAGACGTAATAAAAATGTTTATGAAAAGGGTCTCTGGAAGCAAAGAACTTCAGAGAAATCTTGCGATCATATTTGAATCGTATTATGCTGGTGGTGACATTTCAGATACAATGGATGCAATTTCACAAAGCACGAATGTATTGAGGGAGGTTGAGAAGGAAAGAATAGCCACGATGAATGAACAAGTAACTGTGATGTACATTGTACACTTTGTTTTTATCGTAATTTTAATCGCTTTGTACAAGGTGTTAATACCACTCATTACAATGCAAGCCAGTAGTGGAGGTTTTCTTGGAGTTGGTGGAGCACCACCACAAATGTCATATTTCAAAATGCTCTTTTTTATTACTTTGGTAATACAAGCAGTTTGTAATGGGGTAATCACGGGTGAAATAAGGGAAGGAAAATTAATTGCAAGTCTAAAACATATTGGGTTAATGCTTGGTTCCGCGCTCCTATTGTACTTCATCTTCATATTTCCGAAGATGTTCGAATTAACTGTGGACATACCTGTGACTAGGGTGGCTGCTGGTTCGAACATAGAAATAAGTGGAAGGTTGGTTTTAGAGGGAAAACCAGTTGATAGGGGTGACATAACGATAAATGCATTCAACACCACGACTAAATTGCTAACGAATAAGGATGGTGAATTTAAGACAATAATAATTGCAACAAATGTGCGCGGTAATTATACGATTGTGGTTGAAGCGAGTTATGGTGAGGATTATACAAAAAAAGCGTTGGGAGTTGAAATTTTATAAAAAATCCCAGGTTGATATCGATTTAATGGTAGCATACATTATTTTTATCGTTTTCATTATCTTCATTGTAAGATACATATTATCACTCACTACCCCTTTTTCAAGCGCAATAAGCTTTGGTATAAAGGAGAAAGAAAGAATTGCATTAAGGAATATTTTATCTTTGAGCAAAATTTCATTGGAAAGATTTAATCAACTTTGTAATGTAAATGTCGGATTTAAGAATATATCAGCCAAATTGAAGATTGTTGGTATTCCAATGCCAGGTTTGGATGATTATTTAGATGTGAATAATACTAATGGCACAGTCCTAATCAGAAGGAACAAAACAATCATAAATATTGAATCGGGAGGTAATCAATGTTTTTCTGGTGACTTAATTCTAACATTTCCTCAGGATACTGGTATCAATTACAATTTTTCAAAAGCAATTAGCTTCGATGGTGTAGATGATTATGTTGAAGTTCCTAACTCCTTTCTTTTAAATCCTAATTCGACAGTAACGGTTGAGGCTTGGATTTATCCAATATCTTATGGTGGTGGCGGATTGGGGAGAGTGGTCTCAAAAGAAACAGGAATAAAAGCTAACCCTTATGCTTTAGAACTAAGAAACACTTCAGCACCTTATTTGAATGGGGTTATTTTTTGCGTGGGTAATGGTGCTTCCGAAACATGTACAGATACAGGTTGTAATAACATAATAACTTTGAATACTTGGCAACATGTTGCTGGTAGGTACAATACTACCCATCTAAGTGTCTTTGTCAATGGAGTAGAAAAATGTAACAGAGCACTATCAAGCTATAACTTCCAGCAACCAAATACATCTCTCCTAATAGGAAACAACCCTGATAATACAAGACAATTTAAAGGAATCATTGATGAAGTTAGGATTTATAATAGGGCTCTAAGTGAGGATGAGATAAGAGCTCATTATAACAATGGGATTGGAAATTATGGAAGTACTGAGAGTGGATTGGTGGCTGGATGGCATTTTGATGAGAGTGGGGGTACAAGTGTAATTGATTATTCTGGAAATGGGAATCATGGTAATTTGAAAAAAGGTGCTATGAGGGTTGATAGTGTTGTATCACAGGGTAAGAAACAAATAATAGGAAATGCATTGAGTTTTGATGGTGTGGATGATTATGTAAATATATTAAATTCTCCGACTCTGAATATCACAAATGAAATTACAATTGAGGCGTGGATATACCCAATCTCTATAGGATCATACAGTACCATACTCTCAAAAGGTACCTCAGCCGGTGATTATTCATATTTCCTTGCCGTCGGTACAATGTACAACAACTCTTTATCGTTTCAGCTTGGGAACGTTGGAGAAATTCAAACTGGAAATAGAACAATTCAGGTTGGTGTTTGGCAACATGTTGTTGGTACTAGATCAGGAAATATAATGAGGACTTATGTGAATGGACAATTATCATACGAAAAAACTGATGCTACGGGTGGTTTAGTAAGAACAAATAATTTTCCTGTAAAACTGGGAGTATACGAAACTAGTGGTTTCTTTAACGGAACTATCGATGAAGTTAGGATTTATAATAGGGCTCTAAGTGAGGATGAGATAAGAGCTCATTATAACAATGGGATTGGGAATTATGGAAGTACTGAGAGTGGATTGGTGGCTGGATGGCATTTTGATGAGAGTGGGGGTACAAGTGTAATTGATTATTCTGGAAATGGGAATCATGGTTTATTAATTAATGGTCCAACAAGAGTTGATGGGAAAGTTTTAAAGGGCTCAGTAAGTTTGAATACAGACTTCTATCAAAACAAATTAGTTAACATATCTTTAAATTTTGGTTGTGGTAGCTATGAAAAATTTGAAATTCCGATTACTTTTATAGACAAATGTATATTCAATTTAGAGACTGATGAAGCATTATTCAAAAAATTGTATATAGGCACCACAAAAAGTTATTATGAGTGTGGGAGAGAATCTCTAGGTTCTTATTCGTACAATGAGCTTTTCACTAATTTTGAGAGTAATGGTACCAGTTTCATTTCACTATTAACCGCAAAGATATGGTGGTAAATTGAAAGGCTTTGTAAGATCAGTGGAAGTCGTTTTAGCAGCGTTGCTTTTCATAGGTGCAAGTTTCTTTATACTTCGACAGATTTATTCACCAACGCTTGAATATAAAGCAGATCCAACAATAATTGGTGAAAGCTTGTTGAATAGTTTGCAAGCTGAAGGTTCAATTGGCAAGTATTTAACAAATTATGATATATATGGATTAGCCGCCTTGATATCTACTTTCCTAAAGGGAAATTTTGATTTCAAAATAACATTACAATATTTCGATAATCTGAACATAACAGAAAAAAGTAACACGAGTAGGAGTAATTTGAATGTAAGTTTCATCTATTTATTTCCAAGTTATGTGGATAAAAATTCAATCGTAATATTTTCAAATGAATCTGTTTTTGATAGAAATGTAAATTTCATCTGGCGAAGGGTACCAATAAAATTTTACAACAACTATAGCGACATTTATAATCAGAGCATTTATCTCTCCAACATTAACCTAGGAACTGGTAATTTTTCAAATAAATCATTCATTTTCTTCTTTGGTAAGGAAAATGTTGATATGAATGTGATTAATGCAACAAACCAAAGCAATGTCACGATCATCGTGAATATTCCATATTTTGCATATAACAAAACAGAGTACGGATACCTTTACTATGCAACAAATGAAACACTTTGGGAGTCTAGTTATAAATCACTCACAGCCACAATGAATGAGAATTTGTTGAACATCACAAAAAAGGCTGCTGAGGATGCAACGATGGCTGAAATTTACCTAAAAATTCCATACCTCGCAGCAAATGAACAACTAAATTTGTTTCTATCTTATGCGATTGGAACCAATGAAAAAAATACCTATGCAAGTATAGGTAGGAACAGTATAAACAACACTTTAATTAATGTTACCGTAGACGATGGAATGACATTCAAAGAAGGTTCATCTCCAATTGGATTGAGTACTGGAAGGAAAAATGTTTTTATCGTTGAAAGAGATATTTTTTATGAAATGAAGATGGTACGCGTAAGAATATACCTGTGGTATTGATGAAATCACAATTTTACATCATAAGCATTATATTAATTGTATTGGCAATATCTGTAATTGTTACTCTCCTTTCAATTCCATCTCAGCTGTCTCCGTTATCATTAAGCGAAATTGAAAAAGTTTCCTCTGACATTATATTTCTAAAGAATTTTATCATGAATCTTAAAAAAGAGATCGCGAGGGATTGGCTAAGTCCATTCTTTTCAATGAGAGATGTAATTGAAATAAAGAATAATGAGTACGATCGAAAGGAATGGATTGTAAGAGCTTTTTATGATTTTCCAGACGATGTTGATATGTATTCAATAAGAATTGGTAGAAGCGAAGAGATTCCATCGCAAGTCAAGTGGATAAACATACAAAATAAAACTGGGGAAATCACCTTCATAGACAATTTTGCACCTTACGAAACAAAAAAATACTTTATATACTATACAAAAGCCAGTGAGTACACGATTGGTAAAGGAGACTATAGAAACCTAGTAAGTGCATTTGAAAATTCTTCACATATTACAATTGAAACAATTAGATATAAAGTTGTTTTGAACAAGAGTAGGGGCGGGGCAATTGATGAGCTTTATATAAAACCAAACCTAACAAAAAATTTTGTTTATAACATTGGAAACTGGTCCTTCCAAAGCTTGTTCAATTGCAGTGGAAATATTTATTCTCAAAGTGGCAGCACTAACATCACCATCGAATTAATAGAAAATGGACCTTTATTCGTGCTACTCAAAGTAGTTGGACGTCATGGAAATGGAAGTATCCCTGGTTTTTTTACACAATACCAGTATTACTATCCAGATTATGTGATAATAAGCGAAGAGCTAAATTTAACACAGAACTATGTGTGTGGTAGCTTGTACTATGGTTACATGCTTGCAATAAATTCTTCGATAGTAAGTTTGTACAATGATGGAAATAGCAATGGAAATTCTGATAATCCAAATATCAGCCCAAATGGTTGGATGGACTTTTATTCGAGTGATAATTACTTCGGAATTTCACAAGTATTTGAGAACAGATCACAATTTGTTAGTTTTGGTTTGTATACGGCAGCTGGAAGTATGATTAGGTACTTCATTTCAAGAGTCTGGGATACTCCAACAATGCCTGCAAACGTATATCGTTTTAATGTATTGATATATCCACATTTTGGTAATTATCAAAGTGCTGGTCAATTCTACAATCTTACAAATAGCAGTTTGGTTTTAACAAGATTGAGGACTGAAGAGTTAAGTGAAAAATTGAAAGGGTTAACAAATATCGTGCAGAGTTTGAATCTTGAAAAGGGACTGCATTCTTTTTTCACAACAGACAAAGAAAAAAGGGTTGAGGTATACAATGGTCAAAATGATTGGGTAAACACGAGCTTAAATAAAAGAATTGGTTTTCATCTAAAATCCAATTATCTCATGAGATTATTCCCAGCAGAAATTGATGTACAGTTCACAAAAGATGTGAATCCAAACTCTATTTTAGTCACAACTAAAGGTGGAGATTTCATCAGGTCACAAGTTAGCACAGATAATTATTACGAGGATTCGTATTTCAATATTAATTTAACAAATCCAACTGCTGGATCTATTTCTTATGTATTCTATACGTACAACTTAGATGGTAGGAATTTCAATATTACTGTTTTTTTCAGCGGTAGTGTAACAATGAGTGTTTATTATCCAAATAATACATGTACCAACATTTGTAATGCTGCTGTCACGAACGGGAATCCCGTGTTGATAAATGCGAATTTAATAGCTGGTAGTTATAAAATCATCACAGTGCTCACAAGCGGTACGAATATGTCAATAAAATCAACGCTTCCAAAACTAGTGCTCGCAAATCAATCCTTTTACATTAGAGGTAATTCGAATGGTTCCTTGATAATCTACGTTCCAAAATCAAACACATCAACCGTAAATTTCAATGTTACACTAAATTGTTCAAGCTCAAGTAATTGTTATCAAACTAATATAAGTGATGAAAATGAAATTGAAATTGCATCTAGTTACGTGAATAATAGTGGAAAAAAATTGGTTGTGAATGTAGTGAACAAAGATGATGGAAGCTTTTATAAGCTAAGTTTCTATAATTTCATTCCAGTATCTTATTTGTATGTTCAGCTGAGCGGTACATCTCCTTATACTTCCCCAAACAAACTTTATTGGATGGATATTGATGCTCCGATATTGAAATTAATCCTACAAAAAAATTTTGAATCTGATGTTGATATGATTTATGTTTATTATAGTAATAATAGTGCTATCTCAGTTGCAAAACCAACATTCAATCTTCAATTGACCAATTACATACTTGTAAATGATTACTTTTATTGGAAGTTTTTGGCAAATGCATTTTACATTAAGCCAGGTGTAGATTAATGGACAATCTTAAAAAAATTTCTATCAGGAGATTGATTTTTATACTTGTATTACTCTCAATTTTGAATACGAGCAGTGCTTGGCTCCAAGGGTGGGATTACAGAAGAGAAATTACAATTGATAACACAAACAATCCAAACACATTAACTGATTATCAGGTAAATATTACTTTGGATACACAAACTTTAATTTCACAAAATAAGTTAAGAGAGAATTGTGCTGATTTGAGATTTACAGATTCGGATACTGTAACAAATTTGAATTATTTCATTATACCAGTTGAGAAACCATATGTAACAGAGATAACTGGATCACCACTTTGGGAAACACCACATTGCTATTCAAATAGTCAAACATACACATCAGCAACATTTTCCTGTCCACCCGGTACTACATTATTTCAAGTCTATCATTACGCAGCTACAGAATCTGGATATGATTATTACACAATTTACTCAGGTAGTAAAAGTGTATACAGTTCCTCTGGTTGCATAACTGGTGGAAGTTGTGGATCTGGGGTTTGTAGTGCACCAAATGCTGCATGGTCATCAAATTTTACTTATTACGGGCCAATAAGTTTCAAGTTAACTACAGACTTTTCTATAACTTATTATGGAATTAGAGTAGAAGCAATTAGATGTTATGTAACAACGCCTTGCAATTCAAGTTCAACAACAATATTTGTAAAAGTTCCTTTAATCCCAGCAAATTCAAATAAGACAATTTATGTTTACTATGGAAATTCGAGTGCAAATATAGTAAGCAATGCTGCAAACACTTTCATCAGAGAAATTGATGGATTAAAAGCAAGCTGGAATTTTGATGAAGGTGGTGGAAGTTCTGTATTTGATTCTTCTGGAAATAGTAATAATGGTACTTTGTATAATGGTGTCACTTGGACTGCTGGAAAGTTTGGAAGTGCATTGAATTTTGATGGTGTAAATGATTATGTGTTGGTACAAGACAGTGAAACACTTCGGGTGACTGACGATTTTAGTTTCGAAGCATGGATATATCCATACAGTTTTGGTGAAAATGTTTATGGTCGCATACTTGATAAGAATTCAACTGAGGGATACATTTTCTATGTGAAAAATGATTCAGGTAAGAATCAATCACTCTCAGTTGGTTTCGGGAATGGAACTGCAAGTAGCACATATGACTCATTAAATGAAAGTATATACTTAAACACATGGCAACACGTAATTGTTACATTTAATAAAAGTCTCTCTTCAAACCAAATCAAATTCTTTGTTAACAATGTGGCTCGTGGTACTGCAACGAGAACAACATCTGTTTATGCTGGTACAAGTAATTTATACATTGGAAACCGCGCGCAATTAGATAGAACATTTAATGGAACAATTGATGAAGTTAGAATCTACAATAAAAGTTTGTCCACAAGTGAAATTGCAGACCTTTATAACAATTATGGATTCTCTGTCTCCACTTACCCTGAGAAAGTATTGGTGCGTAAGTATACATCACCAGAACCCGTTACTTATGTTGGTACGGAAACATTGCCTTACAATTGTACTGGTAGCTCACCACCCTCAAGCGGTAATTGGCTCGTAAGTGACATGACTTCTTGTACATGTGAATCTGGTGGAAATCTATTTGTTAATGGTAGCATCTATGTTCTCGGAAGTGGTAAGTTAACAATAGAAAATTGTACACTAGAAATAAGACAAAGTAGTGATTATCAATTTGAATTTAAAGTCGATGACACAGCAAGTGTGAATATAAAAAATACGATTTTCAACTCTTCAAAAAAATTTAATTCTACATTCACAGGAAGTTCAATCAATAACTTAACGAATGTAACATTTACTTATCCATACAATGTGATATATTTCAGAGGAAATTCAATAAACAACATCACAAACTCGTATTTTCCTTGTAATGTTACAGTATATGGATATTCAAACAATATAATATATAATTCGTCATTCAGTCTGAACGTATGGATTTATGATTATGCGATAAATAATGTCAGTTATTCAAATTTTAGTAGCGATACTTATTTCCGTGGAGATTCAAGAAATTATATTAGTAATTCGATATGCACTGGAAATTGTAGATTTTATGAAGGGAGTAATAGTACAATAAGTAATTCGAGTTTCAGTATACTTAGAATCGGTTCAACGAGGACGCACAATCTCACAATTGCAAATCTATCAGCTGGGAATAATTTAAATTATTATTTTGCTGCTTCTGGATCTAATTATAGATTAAATATAAGTAATGTAAATGTGACTACATTCGGAATATTTGCTTCTGGTTCTTCAAATAATACAATTATAAATAGCACGTGTGGAAATGATTGTTATTTCGGGGAAAATTCAAACAACATTATAATAAATTGTTCATTTACTGCAAGTACTAATTTTTATGGTAACTCAATAAATAATATAATAAATTCTACATTTACATCTACGACTTCATTTTATGAATCAACGAAGGCGAATATAACAAATTGTAATTTTACATCCACTACTTACTTTAAGGATCTATCCCAAGTCAACGTAATAAACTGTTTATTCAGCAGTAGTATTTATTTTTATGGCGACTGGAGTAGCGGTTTTCTTGTCAGCATAGCAAATACCACTATTACTGGAACTACTTATTTTGGTTGGTCTGGAGGCGCTTCCCCAGCTAAAATTGGTACTGTTATTTTTGAGAATTCGACAACTAATAATTGGTATGTTTATGCTAATACTGTTAGCTTAACAATAAAAGGGAATGTAACAATTAAAGGAACTTTAACTTGGAGTGGTAGTAATTATCAGACGAGGAGATATTTTCCCACAATTGTTAAAGATGTTTATGGCAATCCTGTAAGTGGTGTAAATGTCACATTAAAAAATAGTACTGGAGTAATTATTTGGTATGGCATAACGAACAATGATGGGTATGTTGAACCTTATATCGACTTTAATTCGGGTAATTATGGAATTGGGAACTTCACAATAACAGCCACTATTAGTACTGCTTCTAATTCAACGACAATTGGATTTTTAACAAATACCACTCTCATTGTAACACTTCCATATTCATGTACTGGAACTTGGCCACCAAGCATTGGAGCTTGGATAATAAATGATACAACTTATTGTAGGTGTGCTCCTGGAGCAAATATAACAATCTCTGGAACATCTTATTCGAATGAAGGTTATGTGTCGATAGAAAAGAATGGTAATTTCACGATCGAAAATTGCTTGTTATATTTCGGAGATTATAGTGCATACATGCAGTTCAGAGCATTCGACAATGCAACAACAAACATAATAAACACAACATTTGATACGAAGAATAGTTATTGGAATGGTTTCCATTTTTACGGTAATTCAACAAATTACATAAATAATTCAAAGCTCATTGGTTACACAATTTTTGACGAATATTCGAGTAATTATTACAACAATTCAGCATTCACATGGTTTGAAGTAGCTTCTGACATGCCCCACAATGTCACAATATCAAACTTTGCACCTGGAAATTACATAAACAAAACGATTTCTGCTGCTAATTCGCGCTTTATAATAAATTTCACGAACACGAATGTGTCCATCTTTGTACTCAGATGCGCTGGTGAGAGCTACACGAATGTAACAAATTCACAATTAGACCAGTTTTATCTTGAATCAAATGTTAATCATAACTTGACAGTTGCGAACTTTACAACTAGCACGGGTACATATAACAATGTTTACATAAGAGCAAATGGCTCAAATTTCAGAGTAGATCTAACAAATGTTTACATAGGTGGATGGACCGAATTTTCAGAATATTATACAAATAGCAACAACAACACGCTTAAAAACTCATCCTTCGATAGTTTTGCAATTGGTATGTATCATTCCTCATCTTATAATATTACCAACTGTAGTTTTGGTGACGTTCATTTCTATTCAGATGATTTGAATGATAATTTAACTATGAACATTATAAACACAAGCATAGACGAATTAAATTTGGGTTGGCAATATGATAATTCGAAACAGGAAATAAACTTCTCAAATAGTAATGTAACAAATTGGAGTTTTGATCGCGTGAATTCAACAATTAGAGGCACATTAACGAATAAAGGAGTAGTAACTGGGTGGGGATCAACTGCGAACATTACAAGATACTTCCCAACTTATGTAAGATATCCAGATGGTACACCATCTGTCGGTGCAGAAGTAATTGTGAGAAATTATCTGGGGAATGTTGTTTGGAGTGGCGTGACAGATAGTAATGGATATGTAGAATTTCCAATTTTGTTCAATCGTACAAATTATGGAATTGGGAATTTCACAGTCAATGTTTATCATGGAAATTCAAATTCAACAACGATTGGTTTCCTTACAAACACACCAATTATTATAATTCTCCAAAAATGTGCGTATTCAACAACTGGTGATTGGTTAATAAATGATATACAATATTGCGACTGCAATAACAGAAATATAACAATGAATGGTAATGTATTAATTTTTGGAAATGGTAATTTAACATTATATAGATGTACTTTGTTCTTCAACCAAACATCAAACAATCAATATAAACTTGAAACAAATGAATCTGCAATCACGAATTTTACTAGCTCTATTTTGAACTCAAGTTTCCTGTATAATGCCTTTTTCAGTGGAAGCTCGAATTTGATGATGAATGATTCGTTCTACAATGCGCATACTTACTTCAGTGGAAACACAAATACACTTAACAATAATACATTTTATGGTGAAGTTGATTTTTCTCAAAATTCAATGAATACAATTGATAATAATATATTTAATAGTGATGCGTACTTTTATACCGGAAGCACATCGAATACAATTATCAGTAGCTCAAATTTCAATTCTACGATTTATCTTGGATACAGCTCTGGTACATCTTATTCTGGTACGATCGTATTCAATGCCACAAATACAACAAATTGGTATGTATATGGTAACTCCAACCTGACAATAAAAGGAAACTTGACGATAAAGGGGACTGTGAGTAGTTGGTCTGCTGGTGGAAATGTGACGAGGTACTTCCCTACGTTTGTTGGTTACAATGACGAAAAAGATCCTGCTCCAAATGTGAACACGAGCACAATCTTTTCCAATGGAACAGTAATTTCAAGTGGCATCACGAACAACTTGGGTTATGTTGATTCGATATATGTTATATTTGATAGTACAAACTATGCAATTGGAAACTTCAATATTACTGCTGACAATGGAATTGCATCAAATTCAAGTGCAATTGGATTTCTTACTAATACAACATTCACAATCTTGATATCTCCGTATGTTTGTACAGGTACACAACCACAAACATCAATCGTAATCCAGGCTGATGATGATATGAATACAAGTACCAAGGATCAATCATGCTCGCTAAATCCAAGATATAAATATTACCATGTTTCTCATGCTAACCAAGGAATAATAACGAGTACGAATTGGTATGCACCAGATTATGATGACTCTTTTTGGGATTGGGGATATGCACCATTTGGTTTTGGCTCTTATTCATTCACTTCGGCATGCACCTACACAGCTGGTAGCGTTCCTGATGATTTGTTCGTTAGAAAATGGTTCTATGTGCCAAGTGGTTCAATTAGCAGTGCAACTTTATATTTATCACATGATGATGGGATAAGGTGTTATTTAAATGGTAATCTTATATATGATGCTTTAAGTCGTGCGACTTCACCAGTATATTGGAATAGAACTCTCAGTATTCAAGCAAACCTTATCCAGGGTACGCACAATCTTCTTGCCTGTTGGATTGCAAATGGCGGCGAAAATACTGGTAGCGGTCCTGGATACTTTGATGCAGCAATCGTGATTCGTTATTCATCTCTCCCCTGGTCAATTAGTAGCGGTATAACTGAATGTAGATGTGCACAAGGAAAGAGAATTTCAATAAATGGGAATATTGATGTTTGGAATACTGGAACACTGATCGTGAATGACTGCATTCTCTGGATGGATCAAAGCTCGAATTGGCAATATTACTTCAGAGTCAACGAATCTGCGAAAGCCAATCTAACAAACGTGTTGATGAATTCTTTTTATATCTTCTATACTAATTTTACTGGAAATTCAATAAATTACTTGAATAACACACAAATATACCATGCAAACGTTGGTGGGCAAAATAACAGGAACATAAACTTCTATGGGAATTCAACAAACTATTTATCAAACATCATATCTCCATCTGGCTCGTCGTGTTGTGGTACCTATTCTTTTTTTGATAATTCAATAAACTCAATATTAAATTACACAATAAATAGTAACTCAGACATTTTCAGATTTTATGGCAATTCAATTAACACAATTAGAGATTCATGGTTTAATGAACAGCTTTATGTATATGATGCATCAAATAGCACATTCGTGAATTCAAGACCTGGAAATTATTTAAGAATTAGATCAAACTTACCACACAATTTAACACTATCTAATTTGAATTACATAAATGGTTTAACTACGTATGTAAGTGCGATTGGCTCAAATTTTACATTGAATTTAACGAACGTAAACCTATCTGGAACGGGCTGGGTTGGTGTAGAATTCCAAGCAACGAACTCAAGTAATAATACACTAATAAATTCAACCTTTATACCATACACTGAGAGTTATTTTGCTGATAACTCAAGGAATAACATCACAAACTGTACTTTCATTTCAAATTTATGGTACACACTTGATTTTTACAATTCAACAAATGATATAACCAAATCGATTTTCTCACCAACTACATATTTTCACGGATATTCAAACAATACAATAAACAGTTCGTCTATGGCCTATGTTAGATTCTACGAGTATTCAAAAAATAATGTGACTTATTCAAACTTTAGCGATGATGTATATTTCTATGGTGACACATTGAACAACATAACAAACACAAGATTCAATGATATATGTGTATTTTACGACGCTAGCAATAGTTCAGTGTTGAACTCTTATTGCAATGCATTCAGAATTGGTTCAACGAGGACGCACAATCTCACAATTGCAAATCTATCTGCTGGGAATAATTTAAATTATTATTTTGCTGCTTCTGGATCTAATTATAGATTAAATATAAGTAATGTAAATGTAACAAACTTTGGTTTTTTTACTTGGAGTAATCCAAACAATACACTCACGAACAACAGCTTTGGAAGTTGGTGTGATTTTGCAGGTTCATCAAATAACACAATATGGAATTGCAGCTTCACAGCTAGCACCAGCTTCTTTGAATCTTCAAGAAATAATGTGATGAATTCTACATTCACATCTACAACCTCATTTTATAATTCAGCCTTAAGCAATGTGACGAATTGTTCATTCACTGGCAATGTATATTTCTATGGTACAAGTGCTTCTGTTACAGACATCAGAAATTCCACATTATCAGCTACTTCCTACCTTGGATACAGCTCTGGTACATCTTATTCTGGTACGATCGTATTCAATGCCACAAATACAACAAATTGGTATGTATATGGTAACTCCAACCTGACAATA
>JAPDLJ010000012.1 GCA_025920705.1 Candidatus Jingweiarchaeum tengchongense | reverse complement strand
TCCTTAGGTTTTTGTTGATAGGAATATTCTAAGTCAAATGTGATCGGCTTTTCAATAGAATCTTGCTTGTCAAAGAACTGTAAGTCTAATCTTAACATTCTTTGTCACATTCACGCACATGAGTGAGAATATTGTATTATACAGCTTTGTTCATGTTAGAATTGATTTCTTTAGATATGGACTGGCATGTTTATAACTTCTTACATAGTTTGAGATTACTCAATTCTTTTTTTGACCATCACCCCACAACCTCCTGCCATCAGGGTATAAAATTTTGTTGTTCTAAAATTCTTTAAACCAAGATGGCAGGGTATGTTTTGGATCTCTTCGGGTATCTTCCCTTTTTACAATTATACTTCTTCAGACGCTGTTTTTAATTTTGCATTCCTTGCTTTTCAACAAAGGGTAGAAAGTTAATCTCTATCTAAAGCCATCTTTAACACTTTGTTCAACTTTATCAACGTTTGCTTTTGTGATAACAAATGGTCCTGTTAAGACTGAACCTACTGGAATTAGATCATGTTTCAGATAGAAATACATGAATTCTACTGACAGATAACCTTGAAGGTATTGTTGTTGATCTATCGTGTAGAGTATAGTTCCATCTTTTACCCAATTTAATAACTGATCTGTTAGATCAAAACCACCTATCTTAACTTTATTCTCTAAACCCATATTTTTAACAACTTGCACAGCTGGAGATGTTCCTAATGGTCCTAATGTGAATATCATATTTGTGTCTGGATGAGATTTTAAATATGCTTCAAGCACTGACTCAGCAGTTATAGGATTGGTTGTAATATTTAAAACAGCACATGGTATATGGTATTGACCAAGAATATCTTCTATACCAGCTGTTCGCATTAAAAGTCCTTCATTTGTAATTTCATGACTTGCTACAACCGCCCTGACTATCTTGAATTGTGATAAAGCATATCGGGCAGCTGTTTGGCCAGCAAGGTATTCGCTATCTCCGATATAAAGCAAATAAGGGACAGCTTTTGGTGCTGGTCGTGGATCTGGAACATTAACTGCAATTACTGGTATCCCTTCAGCAATAGCTCTGTCGAGCGGAGCTGTTTCTGCAGTTGCATCAATCATTGTTACAATTAAACCATCTGGTTTTGCTGATATAGCATTATCCAAATCGTTAAGGAAGGTATTAAGAGAGTATACAGTCGGTGCAAGGTATGTTACTTTCACACCAAATTGACTTGCAGCCTCATTAACTCCTTTAATGACAGTAACCCAAAAAGGATCCGATGGGCCACCATGCGAGACAAAGTAAATATGATATTCTGCCAAACCTATGCTACTAAGTCCGAAAATTAAAACTAATATCACAGGTATTAAGAACTTTTTCATTTCAATCCACCTCCTACAAAACAAATTTTTATTTTAAGGCCCTTCAAAACTTCTACACCTGTTATTCATATGACTTTTTAAATTTAAAACTTCTAACTTTTAGTTCACCTCCTCTCTCAAACATTTTTCGATTCTTAATTTGACTTTAATTTCAGCAACGCAATTTTCATATTTCTAACTTGAATACAATTTTTTGTATTTTCTTATTTTGAAAGGCCCCACTCAATCTCTTATCAAATTCAAAAGTCAACAAGTTTCCCTAATCACAAGGTTTCCCTTCAAAGAAACCCTTTTGATATCAGGATCGAATAATAGACTCACAGCCGTTTCACCTAATAATTTTTTATCTGTCCTCACAGTTGTCAATTTTGGAAAAATTATTGAAGAATATAGAATATCATCATATCCTATAACTTTTACATTATCAGGTATAGAAATTCGTAGTTCATTTAAAGCTTTCAAGACACCAAATGCCATAACATCATTGTATGAAAAGATCCCATCAAAATGTACGCCGTCTTTTACAAGAGAGAATACACAATTGTAACTCTCCTCAATTTCCAGCAAAAAAGAACCTTGAAGATTATTGTTGAATTTTATTAGAGAATTGTCTAACGCTAATCCAGATTCATCGAGTGCCTTTTTGTATCCTTCGAACCTTAATTTAGATGATGAGTTATATGTTTGAGCCCCTATAAAAGCTATGCGTTTGCATCCTTTCTCTATAAGATGCTTGGTGGCAATATAACCTCCATAAATATCATCTGTATAAACCATTGAAACGTTTAACTTGTCATTCTTTATGTCTCTACCCATTATTACAAACTTTATACCTTTATTGCTCAATTCTATTAAATCTTCGTAATCTGATTCTGTAGGTACTATCAACAGGCCATCTAATCTCCTTTGAAGAAAAATGTCTATGGCATCAAGTTCGTTTTTGTAATCTCTATTAGTATTAACAAACAAAATATGGTAACCTTTTCCTCTAAGTTCCTTTTCTATCCATCTCAGAACCTCTGACCAAAATGGGTTTGAGTTATCTTCAACTATAACTCCCATAATATATGTTTTTTGTTTTCTCAAGGATACAGCAGATTTGTTTGGGATATATCCTAATTCATTGGCAATTTTTAAAACTTCATCACGAGTTTTGTTACTCACATCAAATCTTCCGTTTAAGGCTTTTGACACTGAACTAGTAGATATATGAAGTTTTTCTGCGATATCTTTTAATTTCAAATAATCCATATATTTAGGCTCCTTACGAAATCGATTTCGAAAAAAATATTAACACACTTCCTTTAAAATTACAAATGTGTTTTTAAACACTTTACGACAATTTTATGTAAATTCAAACGATTAAATACGAAAATAAGATATTCGCTAAGTTTTACATTGATTTACTTTTGTTTTTAACATTTTACGTACGTTATTGAAATATCAACATTAACGTTTTTATCTCAAACGACTTTAATTCTATATCTGCGATTTTGACAGTTCCGTTGTTTCTCAATGATATCTCATATAAAGGCTTTTCAAGTAAATTACAATTATACAATGATTTTATTTCATCACTAAATTGAAATTCTTCCTTTCTATTTTCACCTGAAGCTTCTCTTACTCTTAATATGTAATTTCCGCTGCTTTCGGCGATTTTAAAACTAACTATTTCAATAGACTCATCAAGATCCCTGCTTAAAATCTTGCGATTTTTTATAGATGATTTAGGAAGTCTTACGAGAGGAATTAAAGAATCATTTGCTCTTTTCCAAACTTTTGCATCTTTCCAATCCCCATCATGAGGGATTATTCTAAATCTGTATCTAAAATTACCCTCTATCCATTGTGGGAAATTAGTACCCCATTGATTGTTAAAAAGGTTGAAAAATACTACTGGCTTTGTCGGAACGTAATCTTTAGAATACTTTTCTATACCTGGCTCACCTATGGATAAAAGCGGTGCATCATAAGTAATAAAAAGTAAGCCTTTTTCTCCATCATGAATATCTACCCAATTTTCACAACCATATAAAACATGGTTGGCACCTTTCACTATGTCGATAGTTGGATCAATAACACTACCAGTTTTATTTATCGCAAACTTCGGCCTTTTTAAATTAAGTGAAAATACAAGATATCCTGCTTCCAAAAAAGGTGTTGGTTCTTTGTGACGAATGTTTAGTTCTATATCTAAATAATCACTATCTTCAAATAAGATTATCTTTAGAATTATTTTTTTTGCATTGCCAAAATCATGAAAGCTTTCATTCGAGTTGTCATATCCAATTGTTATTTGACCATAATTAGGTGCATTTTTAAAACGCGCAAATTCAAATTTACTTTTGAAATCTTTGTGATCAATATCAGGATATCCTGGCTTTCCAAAATCTTTTGGATACCAATCAGCACATTTTTCTTTATCATAACGATAGTCATTTAAATATTTCCTTATCTCTTTTTTTGAATATATACTGTACAAGTACCGACAAAAACCAAATTTCGATTGAACATCTACTAATTCTTGACCACCATTTTTTTTAAAACTCGAAAAATTCCCGCTTTCTTTGTCAAAAAAAAGACTCAATTTACCATTTGTTAAACCCAATTTGTGTTTATCCTCAAAAGCAATTTTATTAGCAAATGCTTTTTCAGTAGGATACTGTTTTATTACTTCAAAATTTTTTGCAGATAAAGGAGGAATACCAATCACTTCAGCAAAAATTTTATGACCCAATTTTATCAATTTAGAATACTTTTCACTCTCTGGATCATATAAGTTGAACCCTTCATTTGCTATATCAGTAATTTCGATTAATCCATTCCTTCTGAATCCAAGTGAGTTATAAACTTGTACTTCATTTTTGAACTCTTCATCTGTAGATCTTGAATTATTTCCAAAATAGGACATTAATTTATCGATATATAAAGTTACATTTTTTGAGTACTGAGATTTTTCTCTCCATGATTTAATTGCTAAATTATATTTTCCTGTTTTTCTCTCTCTAATAAAAGTACTTTTTTCATACTCTCTTTTATTTAAAGCAATCTTTGTATCAATACCCCACGTATGTTCACTGAATAGTAAAAGATTTTCATATGCTTTTTCAATTATTTTTTTATATTTTATCTCTTTTATATCTGCAGAACAAATAATAGATTCTATCGCAAAAAGCGTCCTTCTCTTTTCTCTTATTGCAGAAACCTGACGAGGATAACTTCCTATTCCGTGTATCCATGTATCAGCTAAATCTTTCTTTACGATTGGGATTTCTAATTTCTCTTTTGAAATCTCTCTATAGAAATCGTCAAGACCTCCAAAAATAATTTTTGTATCAGGACTTCTCAATTTTACTTGATTCAATATATCCTCTATGATTCTGGGATCATGTGCTCCTTGATTGTCTCCTGTATGCATTAAAGCAAGCCAAACAGGAAAATTCCAATCATCAGGAGGAAAAAGTTCTGAACCATATCCTCCTTTTGAATAAAAAGTTAAAATCTTACTTCTGTCAGGGCCTTCCCAGTAAAAGAGCCTTGGTACATCAGGTGGAGTTGAACATGCATTACAACCCAGGTGCAAAAATTCAATGCCTGCTTGTTTTAGCAAAGAAGGCAAAATCCAAGTGTGCCCCGGTACATCTGTCATTTTTGCACTTATAGTTTTATATCCATATCTATCACTAATTTTTTTTGAAATATACATCCCTCTTATGAAATCTTCTAATCCCATAAATTCAGTATGTGTGGTAAATGGCAAAGCATGCCAAAGTATTTGCTTGTTTTTTATAAGGAAATCAATATTTTCGAGATTTTTACCATGACTATTATTTAAAAAATACAACAATGGCCAAGATGGAACTGTCCAAATGTAAGGGTGTTTTTTGTCCTTACTTGCGCTTTCAAAGCATGTTTTAATGACTTCAGGTATCATTTTTTCTAAATATAATTGCTTTATCTTAGAAGGTAAATCAGTGAATCCAATATCAAAATGAGTTTTAAATACAACAATTATTTTTTCGGGGTTATTCATGTGTTGTGCCCTACAATTTTTGAGTAATTCTCGTTGCCCTTTTTAAAATATACAGGATTCGTTATGATCAAAGGAATTCCTGTTTTATCAGACATCATGAAAACCGCAAAATCATTTTCTTCGAGATCTTTAAGATTTACTTCTCCCGATGATGTTTCGCCGAGACTGACTACAGTTTTTTTAGTTATAACAAAACTCTGTCCACCTGTGTATCCAGATACCTGAAAATTAAATATTTGATTTTCATTACTTTTTACTTCTGTTCCAGGAGCAGGATCAAAATTTCCTCTTAACTGCTCATGTGACATGTAAATCATGCCATTTTTTATTGCGTAGAGTATTTCTGATAATTTTGTGTTTCTTGATAAGAAATGGGATTTCATCCACCAATTGGAACCACTTTTGTCATGAAAATCACGACCTGAAGTAGCCACAACTTTTTTCCCCTGCCTTAAAGCTGATAACCATCCATAAATTGCTCTAAGATTTAGAGACTCAATATTTCTACGTCCATTACCACCATTCCAAATCTCTACAAAATCAAAATCAAATGGAGTTTCGTTGTATTTCCAAGAACATCCAACACATATAGGATCACCTATCCAGAAAGGATGAGCAATCCCCATTAATCCACCAGAAATCCTAACCTCATTTTGAATCGATTGAGGAGATTTTACTTGTCCTGTTATATCTTTCCAATCTATAAAATCATGATTACCGAGAATTAATATGTGTCCTTTGAATGTATTTAATTCTTCTCCAGGAAGAATTATGTTTCTTTCTCCGAGATCTTCAAAATCTTGCCAACCTGTGTTATTACTGTGATCTGTTAAAAAGAAAAAATCCAAATAATTTGACCTCATAAAATCATTCAATTCTTTGACTGTCAATTTACCATCGCTATGAATTGAGTGAGTATGTAGCTCACCAGTATGCCACTTGTAAGTAAATTTATCATTTGTCTGAATTTCTACTTCTATATGATAACTTATATCACTGAATAATTGATGATTTTCAAGGGCCAATTTCCAAGTACCTGGAAGAGGTAATATCTTTTTTGCAGCTGGAGAAGCATCCAGTCCAACAACAACATTTTCATAACCTCGATCATATCGCCCCATAAATTGATTCATAGAATCGTATATCAATAAATTCACATGATTTTCAAATTCTGAGATATGAGGCATGTAATCAAATTTTATCTTAATATTGGAAACATTTTGTGATACTTCAAATGTTTCCCATTTTATGGTTTTAGAATCTCTCGGAAGCAATTTACCATCTAAATTAATGATCATCATAATCATCTCCTTGTATTTCATTAATGCGATAACCTGTTTCAAACTCAAAGATGTAAATCTTATTTTTTTTAAATTGCAATTTAATTTTTTCTCCAGGCTTTAAGTTTTTTGAACCACCAAATTTAATTACTTTTATTTGCTGATCGCTTACTATAACTGTTATTATTGTTTCGAATCCCAATGGTTCCGAAACGAAAATTTCTCCTTCTACGATTGGTCCATCATTTTTACTATCTTCATGATAAATAGAAATATGCTCTGGCCTTATACCTAAATATACTTTTCCATTTTGAAGGGGTTTGCGCAGATTAGTAATGGATTCTTTAATATCTAAGTACTGATCACCAATTTTAACTTGTGTTGAATTTATAGTTGCTTGCAATAAATTCATCGGCGGATTTCCAACAAAAGATGCCACAAAAATATTAGATGGTTTATCGTATATATCTTTAGGAGAACCAACTTGCTGTATAATGCCATTTTGCATCACTACTATTCTATTTGCCAAAGCCATTGCTTCAGATTGATCATGAGTAACATAGATAGTAGTGGTTCCAATTTTATCAAGTAAGTATTTCAAAAAACCCCTTGCCTCAATTCTCATCATAGCATCAAGGTTAGATAATGGTTCATCGAGTAAAAAAACATTTGGAGTTTGAATCATAGCGCGTGCTACCGCAACACGTTGTTGTTGTCCTCCACTTATTTGTTGAGGATATCTATCAAGAAGCGGAGAGATTTTAAGATTGTCGGCAATAGTATTGACTCTTTGTTTTATTTCATCAGCAGGGATTTTTTTTATGAAAAGGGGATAAGATATATTTTTGAAAACTGTCATATGGGGGTACAAAGCATAATTTTGAAATACCATCGCTATTTTCCTTACGTTTGGAGGACTGAAAGTAACGTCTGTTCCAGCAATGTTTATTTTCCCCTTGTCTGCAACTTCAAGTCCTGCTATCAATCTCAATAAAGTAGTTTTACCACACCCGGAAGGCCCTAAGATAGATACAAACTCTCCTTTTTCTATCTGAAGAGACAAGTTTTTGATAACTGACACCTTACCAAAATTTTTTGTTATATTTTCTAATTCAATCCAAGCCATGATCATTCCTCCATTTAACCTTTTATGCCACCATAAAATGAAAAACCAAAAATTTTGTTCACAACTAAATATCCTATTATAACCGGTAATGTATAAAGCAGAGCGTATGCTGATATTAACCCAATGTTAGGTAATCCCATTTCAGTGTAAAAATTGTAAATAGTTACAGATGCAGGGTAGGTCCTTTGAGAGGATAAGAGTATAAAAGGTATTAGAAAATTACCCCATGCGCTTATAAAACTCAAGGTTGCTATGACAATAATTCCTTTTTTAGACAGCGGTAGAAAAATGTGAAATAACATCTGAGAGTAAGAACTGCCATCAACAAGAGCAGCTTCTTCATAAGATTTTGGTATAGAATCAAAAAAACTTTTTAAGATGAATATAGATGTTGGAATTCCACCGCCCGCTATTGTAAGTATAACTCCCAAATAGCTATTGATCAAACCCAAACTTATATTCAACATGTATAAAGGTACCATAGCCGCTGTACCGGAAACTATATTTGAAAAAAGGATTAAAATAAATATCAGAAAATTACTACCGTGAAAGTGATACCTTGAAAAAATGTAAGCAGCTAATGAAGCACAAATAACCGTTGCCAATGTAACTCCCACAGCTATTATCACACTATTGCCAAATGAATATATAGCCGCAGGATCTTGAAAAACAGAACCAAAATTTTCTAAAGTTGGGGTTCCTAACGAAATTGATAGAGACGGAGAATTACTAAATGGCGTTACAAACAACCAAATTACAGGAGCGATAAAAAAAGCCGCAACTACCGATAAAAAAATATAGTTAATAGCACTTGAAACTCTAATTTTGTTCATAATGATATTCCTTCTTTTTCTTTAGAAAGAGTGAAATAAACCGATGCAAGGACAAGATTTATCAAAAGAACAATCACAGATATCGCTGCTCCATAACCTATTTTGAAATTCTGAAATGCATTAAGATAAATATATATAGGCAATATCTCTGTAGCAGTACCAGGCCCTCCTTGAGTTAGCAAATAAGGAGTGAATACATTAAAAGTCCATAGAGTTATTAAAATCAGATCTGAGAAGAACACTCTTTTGAGATTTGGAAAAATAATGTCTTTAAATTTTCTCCACCAAGATACTCCCATTACATCTGCTACTTCTAAATAAGATGGAGGTATCATATCAAAAGCAGCTGAGAACATCAGCATAGAAAAAGCAGTTCCTCTCCAAATATTGAAAATAACAATGGTTGTTAACGGATATCTATAAAACCAGTTGGTTCTTGCTAATCCAAGTAAGGCAAGAAGATTGTTGAATGTACCAGCGTTTTTGTCTAGAAAAGCAATCCATAGGTAAGCAACAACTGAATCTGGTATAATCCATGCCAACACAGCTACAACTTGTACTAAAGTTCTAAAAATTTTTTTACGATAAGTCAATAGAGATAACAGCATACCTAAACCAGCCTGACCGATAATTGCGGATTCTAAGACAAATATAAATGTTACAACCAAAGAATTGTAAAAAGAAGGATCAGTTAATACATCAATAAAATTACTTATCCCTACGAATTGAGGATGCACAGCACTTATACCCATTAATGACTCATTTGTCATAGACAAATAAAATTCCCAAAACGCTGGAAAAATCAAAAAAACTCCTATCAATATAAAAGCAGGTATTAAGAAAACTATAATTATACCACTCTTACTGTTGAAAAATCCGTTCTTCATATTCTTCACCTTTTTTCTGAATTTTATTATTTTCAAGATTTGTTGACATTCCCTGACTACGTAGTAATTGTGCGTAGCCAGGGATTTATAACTATTAAACGCTCATGGTAAAATTTCTACGTTTTGTTTACCAACTATATTGGTAACAGCCGATGCATACTGTGCTAACGCTTGATCTACACTCATACCACTTACTAACTTCTCAGTGAGTACCTGCACTTGATATGAAATCTGATCGTATACTGGAAGCGCTGGCCTATATGTTGAATATTCAAGCAATTTACTTGTTTCAGCTATGTATTTATTTTCATTAACTATCATTGAAAAGTCAGTATAAATTGGACTTGGCAATATGGAAGGTTTTAATTCAAACAAAGAATCCACCGGTTCAACATAGAAAAGATACTTGAGTACCTCCTCATCAAGTGCTACATTCTTAGAATTTGCATTTATAACAAAACCGCTACCTCCTGAGATAGATACATACTTAGGATCTCCAGGATTACCTCTTCCTGGCATTGCTGCCCATCCTATTATTTCATCTCTATTGGGGATTCCCCATGATGTGTTACTTGGATTCATAACCGAAGTATACAACCATGTGCCTTCTATGTACATGGCTATTTTGCCTTGCTGAAATGCTTTAAAAGTCTGTTCTCTGCCTCCCGGTGTTAACTGATATTCTGGATCTCCAACCTTGTCCGTAATATAGACATCCCTATAAAAATTAGCAGCCGCAGTAAGGGCAGGGCTACCTATAATCCATTTTCCTGTATTCCAATCATATAGATTCCCACCTGCACCAAGGAGAACCATGTAAAAGCCTTGCATCGTCGTTGCTTCTCCCATACCCGTTCCGGCATCCAATTGAAGAGGTGTTACTCCAGGAAGCTTTTGTTTTAAAATGAGGGCAGTCTTAAGGATGTCATTCCAAGAATGTGGCTGCCAAGGAACAGGAATACCAGCTTTTTGAAATAGTTCTTTATTGTAGTAGATCATTCTGACATCCGTATCAGTTATTATGTTATAAACTTTTCCATTATAACTTCCATATGCCTTCATCGAAGGATAAAAGTATTGCCACTCCGGAATTGTAGCTGTAGCATCTATAGGATGAAGATATCCAGCACTGGCAAATTCTGGTGTCATGAAACCATCTAACCAAATTATATCTGGCCCACCGCCACCTTTGATTTCCAAAGCAAGTTTCGCATTAAAATCTTCTTCTGAAACTCCCAATGTTATAAGATTGATTTTAATTCCCAAATCTGTTTCAATCTTTGGGATCCACTGGTTAAACCAAGTTACCTCTTGTGAGTTTACGCCTCCAGCAGCTGCTTGAATCATTATGCTAACAGTTGGAACGGCGAAGATGCTAATAGACAAAAGACATGTGCTCACAAGCAAAATTATCCACTTTTTCATTACAAAACACCTCCTGTTTTTAAAAATTAGGAACAAATTCAGTGTTAAAAACATTGTGTAAGTACTCATGTGCGTGAATGTGACAAAGAATGTTAAGATTAGACTTACAGTTCTTTGACAAGCAAGATTCTATTGAAAAGCCGATCACATTTGACTTAGAATATTCCTATCAACAAAAACCTAAGGAGTGTGGTCGACATGAATATGTCAACATCTATTCGCTCATTTAAAAAAGATTTTGGCGATTTCTTTTGTGATATTGAAAAGTTCTATTTCAACGATTTGCTTGCACTTGTTCAGGTATATCAAAGAGGTATTCTCCAATCTCATTTATTTTGTCTTAATTGATTTATCACACAACATTGACAAGGTTTATGAATGCACATGCACAAATGTGGTCGAAATTGGATAAAGAGATAACCAAGAAAACAATTAAAAGTTTAAACATGAGCCCATGCTTTTAGTTGTAGATGATACTCAATTACCAAGAAAGGGTAAAAAAGATTCCATTTGTCACCAAGGCATATGATCATCGCGAGAATAAGTTTCAAAATGCTCAGATAGTTTTGACGATAGGTGCTATTTCAAACGAGATATTTCTTCCATTAGAAATGCTATTTTCAAACGTAAAGGGTACATCGGCAGCACAACAAATTACGAAAAATGATCAACTCATACAATGAAGGATTATCTGAATCTGAATTCGAATGTTTTGAAATCAACGGTGAAAAGATTTATGTGCACGAAACAATAGCTGAGATACAAGACTTTAGATTCTCAATGAAGATGATCGTGTGCAAAGATGAATCATACAGGGAAATAGTGCTTGTGAGTACGGACATAAGTATGAACGGAATCGAGATTGTGTCGACATACCTTGAAAGATGGTCAGACTTACTTCAAAAGCGCAAAACAAGAATTCAATCTTGGGAAATGCAATTTACGGACAGAGTTTGGACAGAGACATTGGATGATTTTAATAAAACTTGCATATCTAATTTTCAAAGAGCATGAGGTGACTCAGAATGTTTAAATCTATCTGTAATATTTACTGTAATCTTGACGCACATCATGAGTATCCTCATTTTCTCAACAAACTCTCTTAATCTCATTCGGTCTTTGATATTCAGCCAGAATTGAGATATCATCCATACCGTAAAACAGATTTGTACCGCTTCTGCATGCATGAGCATATTCGTTGCAAGATATACAGGCACTCCCAAACCAAGCACTCAAGATATCGACCAATCGACCAATGGACTTCGAGATAGAGCACGTGTGACTTTGGATGCAATCTGAGATTCGTTGGCATGTTTTGGGAAGAAGATCCCAAGGATATATCTAAGGATCCTAAGTTGCTGGTCTTTTCTTCTAAAAGAGAACAATTCTAAGGATAGAAAATACGATTTGTGGTATGTGGTGAGCATGAGATCATTCCTTTCTTTTGCTTCCGATACATAAGTATAGGATGATTTCATGCTCAGTGTACACTCTATTTTCAAAGACCGTCATTCAATATTCAAATTGGAAGTGCATAGTTTGAGAGTAATGGTGAAAAATCCTTAAAATTAAATAAGATTTGGAGATGGATAAGATGAGAACTGAAAGTGTACTACAACTTTTAAGATTTAAGGAAATTGGCGCGATAATAGCTTTGATAGTAATATTCGCGTTCTTTGAAATTTTAAATTCTCAATTTATGTCTATATCAAATTTAACAACTATACTTGAAACATCTGCTGAGTTAGGAATCATGACATTAGGAGTAAATTTAGTTATGATTGCCGGAGAGTTTGATATGAGCGTTGCCTCTATTTATGTTTTGGTGCCAGTTATTTTTGAATTTCTAACTTTAAGTGGTCTTCCTTCAATTGTTTCAATGATAATAGCATTGTTATTTGCTGCGGGTCAAGGATTTATTAATGGTTTCATCACAACAAAAGGGCATATACCCTCATTTATAACTACCTTAGGAACAGAATATCTTTGGCTAGGTGTAACTTTAGCTATCACAGGCGGTTATTTTGTATCTTTGACAAAAGGTAAGAATATTATAGACATATTTAGTGCACAAATAGGTTCTACAAGTCTGCGTTTGAGTATTCTTTGGTTCATAGGTCTTACGATCGTTTTTTACCTAATAATTGAAAAGACAAAATATGGAAATAGAGTTATGGCAAGTGGAGGTAATCCAGCAGTGGCAGATTCACTAGGAGTTCAATCATGGAAATATAAAACATCAGCTTTTGTCATATCAGGAATAACAGCTGGATTAGCAGGTTTTGCACTTTTTGGTCGCTTTCAGTCTATAGACACGAGTTTTGGTACAGGAATGGAACTTCAATCTATAACTGCATCAGTAATAGGGGGAACTCTGATGACAGGTGGCTATGGAAGCGCTTTTGGTGCTTTTTTAGGAGCCATAATACTTTCTTCTTTAGATAATGGACTAGTTTTAGCCGGAGCACCAACATTTTGGTATCAAGCTTTTGTTGGCATCATCCTTATAGCTGCTGCTTTGCTAAATATCAGGCTTAAAACATCTTTAGTGGGAGGATAACTGACATGAGTTTGCTTGAAATGAAGGGTATAAAAAAAAATTTTGGGGCTGTGCAAGCATTGAAGGGAGTTGATTTTCAAATTGAAGAAGGACAAGTAATTGGTCTTTTAGGTGATAATGGAGCTGGAAAATCAACTCTTATAAAAATCATTGCCGGCTACTATCATCAAGATGATGGAGTTATAAAATGGGAGGGAAAAGAAATATTCTGTAGAACTCCAGCGGAATCAAGGCAAATGGGCATAGAAGTCGTCTACCAAGATTTAGCTTTAGTAAATTTATTGTCAGTATGGAGGAATTTCTTTCTTGGAAGAGAAATAGAAACTAAAAAAGGTATATTCAAATTTTTGGATAAAAAAAAGATGATAGACATTTCAAGGAAAGCTTTGCAAGGACTTGGAATAGAAATTCCAAATGTTAATAGTGCTGTCGCTTTCCTATCAGGAGGGCAAAGACAAACAATAGCAGTTGGAAGAGGAGTTTATTTTGGAGCTAAATTACTTGTACTAGATGAACCTACGGCTGCTGTTTCATTGCGTGAAGTTGAAGCGATACTCCAATTGATCGAAGAAGTCAGTAAAAGAGGAATAGCTGTTATTTTTGTTGCTCATAACATATATCATGTTCATAGGGTAGCCGAAAGATTTGTGATATTAGAGCAAGGTATAAAAGTAGCAGATGTTAAAAAAAGTGATGGTTACAGTGCTGAAGATATTATGGATATAATGCTTGGACGCAAGCAAGTTAAATAAAGTAAATTTTGGAAAAATCAAATTCTATAAGGAGGTATTTAGTATGGTAAAAGTAGGAGTCGTTGGTTATGGAACAGTAGGACAGAGATTAGCTGATGGAGTAGTCCTTCAAAAGGACATGGAACTTGTTGGAGTAGCAGATGTTGAACCTACACTTGCAATTCTTGCACTTAAAGAAAAAGGTATGCCATATAATCTTTATCTTGCTACTCCAGAGAATAAAAACAAATTTGATAAGTATGGAATACCTATATCTGGCTCTCTTGAAGATCTTATCAAAAAAGTAGATATTATCTTAGACGCTACGAGCGCAGGTGTTGGAGAAAAAAATAAAGTTTTATATCAAAGATACAACAAAAAAGCCATTTTCCAAGGTGGAGAAAAAACCAGCGTCGCTGATGTATTCTTTCATGGATATGCCAATTATGAAAAAGGTATAGGAAAACAATTTTTAAAACTAACTTCCTGTAACACAACAGGTGTCATTCGTTCTGTAGATTGCTTAGACAGAGGCATAGGCATTTCAAATGTTATTATGACCATTGTACGGCGTATAGCAGATCCTGGTGATTATCATAGAGGCCTTACAGATGCACTAAGAGTCGATCCCGTACCAAGTCATCAAGCGACCGATCTTATGCTTGTAATGCCCCACATTAAAGCCACTGGCATTCTTATACACACACCTGTTACTCACGGACATATTATCACCATCGTAGCAACACCAAAGAGAAAAACTACTAAAGAAGAGGTGTTAGAACTTTTCAGAGCACATCCAAGAATTAGAGTAGTACGCATTGCAGATGGTTTCTTAGGCAATGCTTCTTTGTTCAAATATGCAAGAGATCTCGGAAATCTAAGAGGAGATATGTATGAAATAGCAGTTTTTGAAGAGACAGTTGAAATTTTTGAAGATCAAATCGTATACGCAATAAATGTCCCTCAAGAAGCAGTAGTTACTCCTGAAAACATAGACGGTATAAGAGCATCTATGGAAATGCAAAAAGATCGATTAGAAGCAGTGAATATGACCAATAAATATCTTAAAATTGGAGGGAATTAAAAATGTCGACACTTGATCTTGGAATAAGAACAATAGATGATTTTGATTTCCGAGATAAAGTCGTTATTTTAAGAGTAGATATAAACTCACCGATAGACCCCAAAACTAAGAAAATTACCAACGAGAACAGAATAAACAAGAGTATACCAACGATAAGAGAGTTATTAGAAAAAAAAGCTAAACTGGTTATACTAGCTCATCAAGGAGATACTCTTGATTATCACAATTTGATTTCTTTAGAAGAGCATGCACAAAAATTATCAGATAAGTTAAACAAAAAAATTGTGTACATAGACGATGTTGCAGGTCCTGCTGCTCAGGAAGCTGTGAAAAATCTAAAAGGTGGTGAGGCAGTATTACTTGGAAATGTAAGGTATCTTACAGAAGAAGTATCTACTTTCGAGGATGTTGTGAAACTTAAACCAGAAGAAATGTTGAATACTTACTTGATAAGGCATTTAGCTCCACTTGGAGATTATTATGTCAATGATGCATTTTCAGCAGCCCATAGAAATTCTCCATCTATGGTTGCATTTGAAGAATTGTTACCTTCCGCAGGTGGAAAGCAATTAATTGCTGAAGTGGATGCTTTAACGAGGGTTACTCAGAATCCTAAAAGGCCTTCTATATTCGTTCTCGGTGGTTTGAAAATTTCAGATGCATTTAGCATGATGAGAAAGGCATTGGAAAGCGGTTCTACGGATAAAATTCTCACATCCGGAGTAACAGGAATAATAATGTGGATGTCTCAAGGAAAGAAATTCGGTAAAAATCAAGAGAAATTTATAATCGATCGATCACTCGATGTTTTTTTAAGTCCGGCAAAAGAACTTATGGAAAAATTTAGCAGGTATTTTATTAACCCTGTTGATTTTGCTTATGAAAAAGATGGTAAACGTTATGAATGCTCAATTGACGATCTTCCAATAGATAACGCTCTCTTTTTTGATATAGGATCAAAAACAATAGATCTTTTTAAGAAAGAAATTGAAGCAGCTGAAACTATTATTGTAAATGGCCCTCCGGGAGTATATGAAAACAAGCTATTCGAAAAAGGTACCAAAGAGATCTGGAATTCCATAGCAAATGCTAAAGGTTATAGTGTAATAGGTGGTGGGGATAGTGTTAGTGCGGCACAGAAACTTGTGGAAAACGCTGAATCTAAATTTAGCTATATTTCAACAGCAGGTGGAGCCATGATAAGGTTCCTTTCTGGAATAGATCTTCCTCTTCTTAAAGCACTTAGAAAATCATATCTTAAATGGAGGTGAAATGGTGTTAACAAAGACTGAAATTTTGGAACTTGAAGATTTTTCAAAAAAAATAAGAATAGAGACTTTAAAAGAGTTTGGAAGTATTGGATCAGGCCATATTGGTGGTTCTATGTCTATCATTGAACTCTTGGCAGTTTTATACGGTAAGGTGATGAAAGTAAAGCCTCAAAATCCACAATGGGAAGACCGTGATTGGTTAATTCTTTCAAAAGGACATGCTGGACCATCGTTATACGCAACACTCGCACTGAAAGGTTTTTTCCCAAGAGAATGGCTCTCTACTCTAAATAAAGGAGGGACAAGATTACCAAGTCATTGTAATAGAATACTTACACCTGGAGTAGATATGTCAACTGGTACTTTAGGCCAAGGTATATCAGTAGGATTAGGTATCAGTAAGGGATTAAAGTTGAACAACAAAAATAGTTTTGTCTATGTTATTGTGGGGGACGGTGAATCCCAAGAAGGACAAATTTGGGAAGCAGCACTTTTTGGTGGAAATGCTAAAGCAGATAATTTAATTGTATTTGTAGACTATAACAAACAGCAATTGGATGGTTACGTGAATGATATAAATCCTCTTGGCGATTTAGGACAAAAGTGGAAAGAATTTGGATGGGATGTTCAAGAAATCAATGGGCATAATGTAGATGAAATTTATAAAGCCATTCAAAAAGCGAAAGAAGTCAAAGATAAAAGTCACGTTATCATCATGCACACTATAAAGGGAAAAGGATGCAACTTTGCTGAAGGCGTAGAATTGAATCATCATATGACCTTCAATGAAGAGCAAATAGAAAGTGCTATTGAAGCACTTGAAAAATCTCATTTTTGATCTCGAGGTGATCTGTTTTGACAGTTGAATTAAATGATTTGCAAATAGATAAGATAGAAATGAGGAACGCTTACATTGACAATCTCATAGCACTCGCAGAAAAAGACGATAGGATATTTGTATTGGATGCAGATCTTATGCATTCAAACAATACGTACAAATTCAAAGATCGCTTTCCCAATAGAACTATAAATGTTGGAATTCAAGAAGCCAACATGATAGGAATAGCAGCAGGACTTTCATTAGTTGGGAAAATTCCATTTGCTCATACTTTCACATGTTTCGCTGCAAGAAGAGATTTAGATCAGTTATATCTTTCAGTTGCTTATGCAGAATTAAACGTTAAATTAGTGGCCACAGATCCAGGCATAGCTGCCACTTACAATGGGGGGTCTCACATGTCATTTGAAGACATTGGAATAATGAGAACAATTCCTTCAATGAATATTATAGAACCAGTGGATAATACAATGATAGAATCTCTTGTCGAACAGATAACTTACACATATGGACCTTTTTATGTACGCTTATTTAGAAAAAATCCTGTAAAAATATACAATGCAGGAGAAAAATTTGAAATAGGAAAAGGCATTATCCTAAAGGAAGGATCTGATGTTACTATCATTTCGAGCGGTATTATGGTAGCGGAATCGTTAGAAGCTTCTGATTTACTCAAAAAAGAAGGAATATCCACAAGAGTGGTCAATATATTCACAATAAAGCCAATAGATAAAGATTTAATTATAAGATGTGCGGAAGAAACGGGAGCAATTGTTACAGCCGAA
>JAPDLJ010000011.1 GCA_025920705.1 Candidatus Jingweiarchaeum tengchongense | reverse complement strand
AGGGATCACCTTTACCCGCACGCTGGGCACGTTTCTGGAATGCTTCCTGACCTCCCCTCAGGGCGAGCGGCTGGAAATGGACTTTGCCCAGGATAGCCCTTATCGCCTGGAGACGGTCCGGTACGATGCGGAACTGGGCATTCAGATTGACCACCCCACCGACATCGCCTGTAACAAACTTTCGGCCCTTTTTGACCGGGCGGAGCCGAAAGATTTCGTGGATGTTTACTTTGTGGTCAAAGAGATGCTCCCCTTTGACCAACTGGTCGCCCTCGCGCGCCAGAAGCATCTGGGACTGGATGATTACTGGCTGGCTGTGGCGCTGTTTCGGGTGGAACAGGTTGAGATACTGCCCCGGATGATCAAGCCCCTTTCTCTCGCCGAGTTGAAGGCGTTCTTTCTGGAGCGGGCCCGGGAGATAATGGCCCGGGTCGTCGGACTGCCTTTCGGTCAGGAATAAAATTTATCAGGACGCGGATCAACGCAGATGAACGCATATTTTTTGCTCCTCCGCTCCTTGCTCCCTCGCCCCCCGCTCCCCAGCTCCCCTGCCCCTCCGTCTTCACGCCATCCCGCGCATGGTCAGCATTTCCAGGACGGTCTTGAGCAGAATCACCAGGTCCAGCCAGAAGGACCAGTGTTTGATGTAATAGAGGTCATACTGGAGTTTGATGACGGTGTCTTCTTTAGAGGACGCGTAGCCGTATTTGACCAGCGCCCATCCGGCCATGCCGGGCTTGACGGCATGGCCCACAGAGTAGAAGGGGATCTCCCGGGCCAGTTCCTCCACAAATTCCGGTCGCTCGGGCCGAGGGCCAACGGCGCTCATCTCGCCTTTCAGGATGTTGATGAACTGGGGGAATTCGTCAATATGGGTTTTGCGCAGGATGCGACCTACTCGGGTTACGCGCGGGTCGTTCTTCTGCGCCCACACGGCCCCATTTTTCTCCGCATCGGGGACCATCGTCCGGAACTTGTAGGCCCGGAAGATACGGCCGCCCTGTCCCACCGGCTCTTACGCGTAGAAGGTAAGACCGGGTAAGTGCACGTGGATCAAAGAATCGGTTAGCAAAAAAGTCGTGGGAAAGAAAGATTGGATTGAGGGGGGTTCACGTGTGAAGTACGCTCTTAATGAGGCGATTGAGAGGATGGCGAAGGAGCAATAGGTAGGCATCACTACCTACGAATTCTCCGAAATGTCGTTTTGACGTACCATCCTGTTTGGTCCCTCCGGTCAAGCCTCGTACCATACCATAGAACCGTTCTTCCATTGTTCCCGTTGTGTCTCTGCTCGATTCTGTCTCTGTCCTCGAGCGCGAAAGGGACCCCTTGGTACCCGGAAGTGAGAAGCAAACGCAAAAAAGAAATTTATTCGGTGTTCAACACGGCCAACGGCTGCGACATCTGAGAAAGAAAGTAAGCGGCCAGGTTTATTCAATTCACCTCAGGGCCACTACTCTGGTTATCCTTCAGTCTAGAAGGGCTCGGCTATTTATGACCCCGTGCCTTTTCTTCTGCTGTTTTTTCCAGCCAGAGGATGAAAAAAAGACAGACAAAAAGGATTGTAACAAAAACTGTGTATGCAAGTCTTATATTTGCCCTTCCAGTAAGAATAGAGAGAAAGCCTCCAATTGTTGCCAAAAGATACATGAAAACTACGGTCTTTTTCTGGGTCCTGAAAATGTCCAAGAATCTGTGATGGAGATGGTCTCTTCCTGGATGCAAGAACGGAATAACACCCTTCCTAAGCCGGGAAAAGCTTATGAGTGTAGTATCAAAAATGGGAACAGAAAGAACGAGTACGGGTATCATCCACCTTGTGAGAAGATTGAGCTTTTCGCTATTCGCAAGCATCAACCCAAGAAAGGAAAGCAGAAACCCCAGAAGCATAGCTCCACCGTCACCAAGGAATATTCTAGCTGGGTAGAAGTTGAAAAGGAGGAAACCAAGGGAACTACCAGCGATGGAGATGGAAGTCACTGTTATAAGAGGATCTTTTACTTCCAATGCCCAAAAAAGAAAGAAGACTGAGGCTATAAGAGAAAGCCCAGAGCAGAGTCCGTCCATTCCATCTATAAGGTTGAAAGCACCAGCTACTCCCATTACCCACACGACAGTGAAAAAGTGATTTAGGAAATCCCAGGGGAACATCTTAAGCCCGAAACCCGAAAAGATAAGAACGACCGATACGAGGGGCATCACAACGAGAAGCTTTACTTGAGCATGGACCAGGCGTAGGGCATCCAGTAGCCCTACAAGTACAATCAAAGCCCCGCAGAGTAAGAGAGGCGCTAGATCGTTTAAGAGACCTGAGTTTATACATATTCCCGCCGCGATCCCAAAAAAAACAGCAATACCACCGGATACTGGTGTGGGCTTCGTATGAATCTTTCTGTCTCCTGGGACATCCACAAGACCCCATTTCAGCGCCAATCTCTCACAGAGAGGCACGAGTATCAAACATGTTGCAAAGGAGGTAATAAGTGTCAGGAGCATTTAAGTTTGTCTCACAACGAAAGTGGTTTGCCTACTGATTTTTCATATGGGCTTCATACTATCCGGGCGGTTTCTCTTGAGCCTCCTTAGCGCCCTGATCACATTAGGATCCGCGAATCCACAAAGTTTGTGACTTGACGAACTAAAGAAGACGAATCTGTCAGAGAAAATCAATCATCGAAAAAGCCAAGACACGACCGAATGGGTTGAAAGTATGGAAGCAAAGCTCGAATCATTTGACAGTATATTTTAATAATTGCATCAGGAACCAGGGGGCAGAAATCACAGTCCTTCGCCAAAGACGTCTCGGCTGTCTCATAAATCTTCCCAACCATTCGAGGCCCAACCGTTGAAAAAAGGCTCCAGGCCTTTTGACCTCCCCGCTGAAAAAGTCGAAGACGGCCCCTATCGCGCCAATGAACTTTACCCTGAGTCGGTACCTATTTTCAAAAATCCATTTTTCCTGTTTCGGCGCCGTCATACCAACCCAAAGCACATCCGGACTAACTTGGTTCACGGTGTCCACTATTCGGTTGCTTTCGCTCTGATCAACAACATCAGAAAATGGAGGAGAGTATACGCCTGCTACCCTGATCCGTGGGTACTTCTTCGACATTTTTTCCCTTATCTTTTCAAGAACCCTGTGCGTCGAACCCAAGAAGAAGTATGAGAAACCCCCGCATTCGTTGAGTCTCTCGCTTACGCCTTCAAAAATGTCACTCCCGGTTATCCGCCCCCTAATCCTGCCACCCCTCAACCTGGATGCTAAAATAATCCCTATCCCATCAGGAACTAAGATATCTGCATTCAATAATGCTTGCTTCACAATGGGGTCCTTGGATGCCATATAAATTGAATGGGGATTTATACAGGCTAAATAATAGGTGCGAATATTCTGGTCCGTATTATGAGAATCAGAGCGACTTTTTATGATTTCGACGATGGCATCCAAGCACATATCTCGGTTGACCGCAACTACCTGAAATCCCAATATGTTCTCAGTATCGTCCAAAATTTTCTGTTCTTTTGATCCGTCCACCGTACTACCGGTTATTTCGATAGTCAATCGATTTCTGATAAATCTCGATAAGAATTTTGTAGTTGACTCGGGCCGTGTACCTTTCCTCAAAAATTTTCCTTGCTCCCTTCGCGAGATCCTCTAAAATTTGGGGATTGTTCCAGATATTACTTGCTTTCTGCACCAAGTCTTCAATGTTACCTGGCTCAAACAATACCCCGGATACACCTTCTTGCACAATTTCCGGCAGTGAACCAATCCTTGAGGCTGCAACAGGAACCCCTAAGGCAAGAGATTCACGGATCACCATAGGAAAACCCTCAAACCATAAAGATGGCAGTATTAGTAATTTAGCTTTCGCAAGATGCTTCTGAGCTTCTTCGTAAGGCAGTTGCCCATGTAAGATTACCCTATCCTTTAGTTCACAATGGCTTACCCTCCACATAATCTCATTAGCGAGTGGACCATCACCGATAATCTCCAGTTTTGGAGCAGCTGGCCCCCAGATCTTCCAAGCATCTAGGAGGGTCCGCACACCCTTTTCCTCTCCCAGCCTTCCAAGAAAAACAACCTTGTCTTCTCTTTCTGCCCACGGCAATGGTTTCTTTGGATGCGGGTGGAAATTTGGTTTCACAAAAACCCTATTATCCGGTAGCCCTGCCCTTACCATAAGGCTCTTCTGAAATTCGCTCAAAGCGATAAAAACGTCCACATGCTTCTCCCATGTTTTAAGTATCCTATGGAGTGCGGTCATGATTGCCAAAGGCACCGTTGGAATAATGCCATTACGATAACAACCAAAGCGCAGTGCAGGTAAAACACATCTCTGGTCAATACATAACGTACAAACTTTCCCATCGCGCAGAGGGATAGCTGCAGGGCAAAACAATCGGTAGTTATGTAAAGTCATTACTGTAGCGGTTTTCTTTCCGGTTGCTGCATAAAAGACAGAGGGTGAAATAAGTGGAAAAAAGTTATGTACATGGATAACATCAGGCTGGTATGCTTGTAAGATTCTACGTATCTTTATAAAAGTAAAGGGATTAAATGGCGTGGAAAGACCACCTAATATTGTGCCCAAAATACCTTTGTTCCTGAGAGTATCACTGTGGCGTGTAAAGACTATAACATCATGACCATGCCTTTCAAGTAGGGCTTTCTCAGCCTCAAAAACAGCATTCTCTCCACTCGGAGCTCCCGATCCGTAATAGTTGTGCACCAGGACAATTTTCATATACTATGGTTACAGCATAAATATCGAGGAATCAGGTCAAATTGGACTGACAGAAGCACAAAATCAGAGAGGATTGACTGATCATTTATGCTGAAACCGGTCTCCTTCTCAAAACAACTTATTACGTTCTTATATGAGCCTCGAGCAAACCTCTGACGGATATCCATTATTGACCGCCTTTTTACCAGTCGTTCTACCTGAAAAATGTAATGCAGAAGGTCCCACCCAACGGGCATGCAGGGCAAAAAATACTCCCAATCTAAAACGACAAGTCTTTTTCCTGAAACACGCAGATTCCAAGGTGCGAAATCCCCATGGGCCGCAGCAAAATTCCAGTCCTCCCATTTTTGTTGCTCTATTGCTGCATAAGCATTTCCGACCATTGAATCGAACAAAGTTCTGTTGGTGGCAAAATCCGAGTTGCTCGGAGAGACGTTTTGTTTTAGAAGCCTGCAAAAAGAACGGAAGAATTGCAGCTGCTCTTCTCTATCTTTAGCACTACAAAAAGTTTTATTTGCCATTGCGCCCAGAAATTTGAGCTGTGCATAACCAAGTTTTATAGATGAAGGTCTTCCTTCTAAGAGTGGCTCTTGAAGCATCCAAACAAGAGCTCCCGTCTGTCCGAAACCAAGCAATCTGGGAGAATACTCCTCCATTTGGTTTTGTGCCATAAAACTCAGTGCATTTGTCTCATTTTTAATCAAAGAATGGGCCTCTTTCGTGGCCCCCACTTTTGCTAGAGCCACAGGCTTGCCCTTGAGGTCAAATAACAATGCTGTAACTTTTCTAAAAGGGGAATCCCTACCGAGGGAAAGAGCAACCAGAAGAGGTGATATCTGTAAATACCTCTCCCAGTCTTCAACCAGAGCTTTAAGGGAATCACTTCTAATAATTGCGCGAACCGTCTCGGAAATGCTAAGGTCATTTATCGAAAAACTTTTAAGCCTCCCTAAGACAGAGAAAAACCCTGTTGTGGCCATGAACTGGCCGATGGTTTTGAACATTTTGCCCCTAATAGAAGCGGGACTGTAGAGGTAAAAAGCCTTTTGCTGAACAGCTTTAGGAAAAAGCGGGATTAACAGGATAGGTTCCCAGGGCGGTAGACCTATGAATTTTGGACTATCCTTGAGATAAGAAAGTGTTTCACTGTAAATCTTGCAGGGAGCCATTATTATGTTGACTTTAAGACTTGCTGATATATCTCGTTTAATCTGTCACCAATATAATCCCAGGTAAAATGGTCTCGAACCCTGGCAATAGCACCGGCAGAAAGGCGTTCATAAAGAGCGGAATCTGATGCAAGGCGGTTAAGGGCATCTGCAAGCCCCGCTACAACTTCGTCAAGTTCAGTCAGGGGAACTTTGATTCCACAATCTTCTGTCACATATTCACCTGGACCTCCGAAATCAAGACAGACAACAGGGAGTCCCCTTGCCATGGCTTCAATAACCACCATCCCTGCACCTTCGAATGATGGGAAAAGGAACACCGAGTGCTCGTCCAAGGCCTGGAACACCTGCTGCCTGGGAATCTCTCCGGTAAAGATAACCTTTCGCTCGATATCCATGTCAGCGCAGAGTGCCTCCAATTCCTGCCGCTGCTTGCCTTCCCCTACGATCGTCAAGGTGGACGCAGGATGGACTTTTGTATGTAAGGAAAATGCTTTGATGGCGAGGCGAAAACCTTTTATACCCCTCAGTTGCCCAATACTGATAATTTTTGTTTTCTTTGTATGTCTCTTATGTTTTTTTGCTATGACCTCTCTACTAATGGCGTTTTGTGGCCATGCTAAGGTCTTTTGCCTGTATTCTTTTGAAATACGTTGCAGACTTTCACGATTCGCCGGGAGTATTAAGGCGGCCCTTTTCATGCTCAAACGATGCATCGGGTCAACCAATGGCATCAATTTCCGAAACAGTGACCGGAAATACCGCCTGCAAAGTTCCCTACGCCCAATGAAATCAACGTACTTCCTGGAAACGTTGGGATTTGATCCAATTGGTCCCCATACCAACGGACAAGACACCAGCGACAATCCGGTCCCTATCCAATCATTAACAAACGTCACGTGATGAGCAAGGTCGAAGCCGATCGCGCTATGAAGTTTTCTTGCCGTTATACCGGACAGAATCTGCCATATATAGTAGTACAGGTGCACACCGCGATTGCCCTTTTTCCAGAAACGCGCCCAAGATGGTAGATCCAGATACACGAACTTCAGATTTGGATTGGGATTTTGCTTTAAAGCTTCTTCTATAGCCCTTCGATTGTTACTTCGTGTTAAAACCCAAGTTTGATGGAAACGTGCAATTTGATGAACCCATTGCCATCCCACCTCAGGCTCTGAACCCTTTCCCGGCTCACATGCATAGGCAGATACTAATATTCGAAGATTTCTACGATCCACAGCGTCTCAATCTTGCCTCGATAAAGATCGTACCACCAAACTTAGGAAACAACCTAAGGGTAGAATATGCGAAATAGAATATTATTTTTTTCATAATAGAAGATGGACGCTTTTCACAACAGGTACAGTACCTAACGACATAATATCCATGCCTTTCTAACAGGTTAGTCAATCCTGCAATATTATACATTGATACATGTTGTAAGCGTTCTTCAAAAACCCCGACAGAATACCAAATAAAGTTGAGGAGACCAAATGCATGCGGAACAGTTATAAGAATTGTGCTATCCTCATCTATAAATTTTTTTAACCCCTCTAAGGCCAAGCCAGGATTACTTATATGTTCCAGAAGATTTGTGAATAGGACAACATCGAAGGTCTTAAAAGGCAATTTTAGATCAATTTTATTTATTTCTTCTACATTGCCTGTATATAGATTTTGAATATTTAGTTTCTTATATTGTTCAATTGCTTGATGATTTAAATCTATACCATAGAGTTCATGTGCAACATTAGCAACCTTGGAGTGAAGTAAATCCTCTCTTTTTTTTAATTTTCTCTTGAACCGGGGCGTCGGTTTCTCCTATACATCCCAAATGAAGGATATTTCGGCTTATACAATATGAAAGGATCAATGAATCTCTCTCATAAAAACCATCCGGGGATCTCATGATCCTTTTGACTGCTCCGAAGCTGTAATTGTCTTATAATTAACAACTTTGTTTTCTATTCATTAAAAATTCATACAGTTTTTCAAGAATCTCTGCGATTAGATCAGTCACACTTTTTCGCTCATTGGATAGTAGCATGGCCCTTCGTTCATGAGCCGCAAATGTCTTCAACGCATTTACTTGACGGCGAATCTCCTCAATCGACAGTTCCTGTTTGCGAGCTGAAATGGTTTCCGCAGAGGCGTGGAGGCAGAGAATCAGGTCTGGCTTCGGTACAAGGGCTGTAAACCATCCCACCACCCTGCCAGAGAGTCCAATCCGAAAACGGCGGGGATCCAAAACCATGTCATAGGCATAACGATCATAAATAACAATAGCAGGTTGCTTTGCCACGATAGGCCTAATTTTAAGCCAATAGCCGAGAATGTAATCAAGGGTATAATATGTTAAACGTATCAAAGACCCAAAAAGACCTGAAGGTTTAGACGCGTGTGGATTAACCACTGGTCCTCCTGTCACAGCTTTCTTTCCCTTGAGTCTTACCAGAGGCGGCAGTAGCGACGGCCTTAAATGGTATACATATACGGCGTTATGGGTAACAGCATTCAAAATAGGCTTTATGGTATCAATTATGGTCGACTTACCAGATCCATCCACACCAAGTACGGCCATAATTAACCCAGACGGTTTAATATAGCGTCTAATCTTATATATCTCATATTGCAAAAAATTTACAAGAAAAGTGTACGGGTGCTTGAGAAAACTATGGAGAAAGAATGCATACCTTAATTTTCGCCATTTTCGTTTACTCTCCCTTTCATTAAGATCAGAAAGTATCAATTCCCTAAGTTTGGCTAACACTGCCACTCCCATAGGATTAAGAATGGCTGAAATTATTGGCCAATCCTCCATGGCTGCTTTACGGGCAGAAGGCAGATATCTTTGAGAGGTCTTATAGTGATTAAGACCTTCTTTAAGGATTCCTAGCACACCAGCTAACCTTCCGTTTAGCACAGGAATTCCCTTGTAAGTTTCCACCCAAAGCTCTTCTCTTTCATTGATAAGGAGTTGACCTTTGAAGAACAATCCGAAATAAATATCTATCTGTAATCCCCACCAGTTCTTACCTTCAGTTTTTCCTAAAACACATGTTTGATAAAAACCGAATGATTCAGTACAGCCAAGCGAAACCCCGCCTGACTTCTTAATAGTTTCTCTCAACAACGTTAAAGCGCGTTGGGTATCCGCTTTTGCAACAAGTATATCCAGGTCACTACCGCCAGTACTCTCAGGAAGCGTGCTGTAATTACGCATTACGGCATAGCGGATATTGTTGATGTTTAAAGCACAAAACAGATTTTGAAGAAAGTCTTTTTCAGGCCCTGCCGTTAATTTTGGCGCCTGCCGCCAATAATGTCCCCAAACTTTTTTCATGCCGCCATCCTTATAGCATAAGACTCTTTTAAAAACTCTACGGGTGATAGATAACCGAGCCCTTCTTGTAATCCCTGCCTATTATAAAATATCTCTATGTATTCAATAATGTCCTTTATGGCCTCTTTTCTTGTGGCATATCTTTTATGATATATAACCTCATTTTTCAATGTTCCAAAAAAGCTCTTCCATAAAAGGGCATTATCGTAGGGGTTACCTTTTCTGCTCATAGAGGGTATGATGTTCAATAATTTAAGCATATTTTGATAATTATTAGCACAGTATTGGCTACCCCTATCAGAGTGATGGATAAGCCCTTACTTGGGGTTTTCTCTTTTTCACTGCCATAAGGAGAGACCTTTTAACAAGCTCCTGGGTCATCCTTGAATCCATGACATAGCCAACAATCTCTCCACTAAATAAGTCTTTATGGGTTACAAGGTAAAGCCATCCTTCTTTTGTAGATATATAAGTTATATCACTGACCCAGACTTTATCTGGTACATCTACAGTAAAATTCTGGTTAAGGAGATTATCTGCCACTGGTAATGAGTGTTTTGAATCTGTAGTGGCCTTAAACCTTTTAACCTGTTTACATTTTATACCTAGTTCTCTTCTTATTCTTCTTATGCGGTATATACCTACTTTTATACCATGTGATGACAATTCCCTCTGTAATCTATATGGACCGAATGTGCCTTTTGTTCTTTTATGGGCAACCTGTATTTCCACTGCAAGTCTTCTTTTTTCTATCTCCCTTTTTGAAGGTGGTCTTTTAAGCTACATGTAGTATCCACTTTTAGGTACGGATAATACCCTGCACATAATGGGAACAGGATATATGAGCCGCATTTTATTTATAAAGGCATACCTCTTAAGGAACACCCTTGCAAAGATAAGCCGTAAGCTTTTTTTAATATCTCTTTCTCCATTTTGAGTTCGGCATTTTCACGTCTTAATCTGGCAAGCTCCAAATCTTTAAGGGGTTACTTGTTTATGTTTCTTCTGGTTGTTATTTGACAGTTTTCCAGCATTTGCTCTTTTAACCCAGTGGGCTAAGGTAGATTTGGGTATTGATAACCCTCCTTCTGTTATCATTTTTACTGCTTCTTCCTTAAACTCGTATGACAAATACTGTCTTTGGTATTTTCTACTTTGGAGACCCCTCATTGTTACTTTATCTTATAACAAGGTTCGAGTAAAGGAAGGGCAGGATAGCAGAAAAAGATACTCATAGAGCTATGCGAGTAGATAGATGTAACAATACTATGAGGTGAAATAAAGGAAGACCATATCCATATGAGCCTATTAGTTCGTTCAAAGTATTCACCATCTCATATAATCCAAAATACTCATAAGGAGAGAGTGCAGACCATCTAAGAAAGGGGTTCCCAGACCTCGAAAGAAATACTGGGAATTACATATATGGACAAGATGATACTTCGCAAGCACAGTGGGCATAGATTCAAGTATAATGCGTAAATATGTTTGCAGTTAACACGAAGAGGAACTTCGAGCAAACAACTTAAGCTATGGCGAAACGATGGATAACAATGTCAGGAATCTTCGAACAGGTTTTGAAAATCACCGACGTGGTCGGTGTGGTATATTAACAAGTTACTCACAAAAGACCGGCCTGAAAGGGCGTAAAATGCTAAAAGCATAAAAACACCCCATATACAGCATCGCTCACTTGATCTTGTCGAAGGATTCATATGCGTTTTAGTCGTTCCTGACAATACTTACAGGATATAGTAAACTAAATTACCCCCTCCAGGCCTTCGGAAAAATTTTAGATGAGGGGATTTTCGTAGTTCAAGTCATCAATTTTGGAATACAGATACGCAGCAGCGCGATGCACTTATTTCGCTCTTGGATAGCTTGCTTTTAGCAACAAAAGTCGATCAACTACATTCTTGAAATGCGTCCTAAAATCGTATTTTCTATGACATAATACAGCATTTTGAGAATACGCGTCATAGTTTTCAATTATAGATTTCAATGCTGTACCAATGTCTCTTGCGTTATCTACGCACAGGCCGGCTTTGTTATATTCTAAGATTTCGGCAAGTCCAGGTAATCGACGCGCGACTACAGGAAGGCCACACTCTAGGTAGTAAAATAATTTACCAGAGGCTGCACCAATGTAATAATAGTTTGGGTCAACAAAATCATCATACCAAACAAGGCCTATAGAAGAAGATTTTAAAAGCTCATAATATTCTTTTTCATGGTAAGACTTAGTCAGCACGTATAAATTCTTAGAATTTTCCGCAGACTTATCTATTAATGTATCTATAATATTTTTGTTTCCCCTGACATGCAACACTAGAACAGTGTTACTCGGCCATTTGATAGACTCTTCGATAACATGCTGAATGCCAATCCCCTCAAAAATTGACCCAGAGTAAAGAACTATAATCTTATCTTCAGGGATACCTAATTCATTGTGTAAATACCTGCTTTTAACGCTGCCTGTATCTTCTTTTACTATCCTACTGTTTGGCACAAAAACTACTTCTGCTTGCTTACGGATTTTATTTAGGCGTTTTAACATGTGCCACCTGATTTCGTCCTGAATAATTGTTAAATAGACTTGTCTATGAAAATAGCGTTCCATACTTTTCAATACTAAATTATGGGAAATATATAAGAACTTCTTTAATGGGTTACCTCTCGTTGAAAAGTGTCCGGTTTTAGAAGAAAGTAGCTCTAAGGAATAGTATATAAGCGGAGTATTGTTAAACATCTTTAATATCCCGCCCAACATAAGCCCATAGGCATCAACACAAATTAGTGAAATGTATCCCTTCTTCTTTATATGTTTGTTTATTACTTTTAGCCCTTTGAATAAACTGGCAATGCGTGCAAATGGATTGGTCTGGTATTTTGAGAAATGAATTACGTCTATAAAGATGTTCTTTACTTCAGTATCAAGATCATTATGGCATTTAAATATATCGACAAAAAAATGTTCACTTAGCAAATGCGCTGCCTGTATTAAAGACGGATGAACTCTTAACGGCCCGGGATAATAGGCAATTATTGCTATACGTTTCATCCCTTTAAACCCATCATTAGTTCTATGATTTTTTCCTGCACTCGTCCATATTATCTGGAAAGTTATGTAGAAGTACAGCTGTTTGAGTCCTTGAAATATTTGCAAGTGCCGTATAATAACGGACGTCGTTTACTGCGGCCCGCCAACCTTCCCATTGGATATTTGGGATCGGTTTATCTATAGTGGGATACGCCATAACATGATAGGTACTCAAGGTTATCAAAATCATTCCAACACGTGCCGGTTTGATAGGCATAGTTAAGTGTCCCATCTACGCCCATTTTTACAAGCTGCAAACCAAAATTCCTTCTATAAATCATAGGGTCTTCAATACCTGCTTGAGGATTATTATATACCCATACTATCTTACCTTTTTGTTTTGCTTCTCGTATCTGACTTAACGAGGCACCCCCATAAATGCTTACTGGGTAACTATCAACCAATGGTCCACTCACAACGAATAAATCAATGTTGTCTGTTCTACATAAAAACTCCTGTATCCAGCCAGCGACAAAAGTTTTTAATCCCATACTTTTATGTAGACGGTATATTTCCCTATCAAAATCCTCAAGCTCCTTCCCTACCGATTCATCTTTGCCGTAAATATAGATGTCTTTAATGCCATTTTCGGCTGCTATTATCTTAATTACCAACAACTTTTCCCTATAATCTTTAAGATTTTTTGCGTGAGAAACTCTCCAATCTAGGTATAAAAGGGGCTTATCGTGCCAACCGATCTCCTTACGTAGCTTAAGAGCCTCATTCAATTTTTTCCATGCTTTATCACCCCTTACTTGATCCACTGAAAGAGTATGCCACGCTGTGGCATTACTTAGTCCATGTTCCTTCATATCCCGGAGTTCACTCAGCATCTGCAATTTTGTTTTTTTCCAGAGCCAACAATTGCTTCAGACTTAGTCAGACGTCCTTCATAAAATAGTCCGTAATCCACCATAGGTGCAGGCAATTTGAAAGGAAGAACCCTAATAATTATTTTAATTTTTCTCGTAGGTAATTGTTGCGGAACAATTTTTATCTCCCCTTACATATTTCCCCGCCTTAATATCATCTGAAATATGCACTGTTAACCAAACCTGCTTATTCTGCCTCTTAGGTGCTGTAAAAGGTAGAAGATTGTCCGAGTCCCTAATGGTTTTTAGGTTCCTAATAATGTTTACTTGATGCTCATAATCGACAAGAACTATGTTGTCATCGTGAATAAGCAATTCCGGCGTCAAAATTTTATGATTGGTGTCGTTGAGAGCGCGACCTGCTTGATACCAACATTTTACGATTGTGATATCAATACACTCTTTCGGTATCTTTTGGCTTAAATGACGCGATGATGCGCTTTGCTGCAACATGATCAAATCGGAAACCTCAATTATTACATTTTTAAGATCCAACTCTCCTGACCTAATGACAAAACTTGCAGATTCATACGAATCGGGGGCACCTTCAATAAAAATGGTGTTTCCATCTATAATACCCTCTATTTGGTCAGTGAACGGTAATACTTTTCTGTCCATAAAAGGATCATTGATGATTAATATGTCATAATACCTATCCCTTATTTTCCAGTGGCTCGGATAGATTGTGGGCTCATTGACTGCTGCGTTTGCGCCAATAATCGACCACATGGCACCGTTTTTTTCATAGGTAGCTACAAGCCCATTAGCGGAAGTTGTATATTCAGCCCTAGCCGCATAGATTGAAACTCCTTTGTGTTTTGACACAACGGAATCCCAAATTCTTATGCGTGTATTCATTGGTACCCAATGAATTAAGTTATTGCGCTTTTGAGCATAGCCGATTCCGGCAAGTATTACCATTAAGCAAATGCAAAGAAAACAGACTATCTTACTATTCGCCATGAGATTTTATATCAGCGGATTTTAAGCAAACATACATAATCGTCCAAAACGGAATAACTGACTGTGGCCTATGGAGAATCTGGTCGTTTCCAAATGCGGCCACCGCAATAGTACACAGAGTAGTCATGCCCAATATTCCATAAATTCTTTTATTTATTTGATGTTTCCGGACGATATGTATAAAACGAAGTGCTAGGATAATGAATAGAGACCAAATAGCCACTATCCCCAAGAGTCCCGTTCCGTTTGCTGACCAGGAATAAAAATTTACCTCATCTATCAAATAGTAAACCCATAGCGTATTGAACCCCATACCAATAATATTAGAAAGCGCATATTCGTAAGCACTCGAAAACAGAGCAAACCGAAATAGAATATTGGGCACTTCTAGTCCTTGTTCATAAAAGGATTGGTAAGCCCTTTTACCACCTTCCGGCAACATATCAGATAGAGTATACAAACCAACTACTGAAACAACAGCCACTAATAGAATTACAAACAGAATTTGTCTCGTGAACTCTTTTGCAAAGACGATAATTAATACCATACCTACAAGCATCCCAACAACTATGCCTAAGCCTCCTCCTCGGGTTAGTGCCCTCGAAAAGAATAGTAAGTCAAGTAGGATGAAGAAAAACCACGGGAGTTTTCTCTTACCGGCGCTCTTTATAAAGAAAAATACTAAACCAGGAAAAGCCAGCGCAGTCATGGCACCAAGCCACGTTGCATAAGTCACAAATTCAATACCGCCAAGTTTCAGATCAACAGTTATTTGATCACCTTCCAATACTCTGATGTCGTCAATTGGTCTGGCATAGTCAAACAGAAAACCTAAATAAATGAGTAAGAAAAAGAACAATATAGAGATTATACAACATTTAATTATACTTTCGACCTCATCGTAATTTCTGATCATAGTAAACGTACAAAAAGATAAAGCAAAAGGAAGAATGCCTGAATGAAACATCGGCAAAAGAAATTGTTGTCCATATGTCAAATATGTATTATTATAATAAAACGTGACAATGGCTCCAATAACATAAAGAAACCAAAGAAAAAAGATGATCAGCTCATTTCTTTTAATATCTCGAAGACAAGATGGCCTGAAAATAAGATTGAAAATTGTTATCCCTACAATTAACCATTCACTTATAGTTAAGTAGAATATGTTCCAAGCAAAAAAAGAGAAGAAAACTGCAACATAAAATACAGTTAAATGCAACCTTCCAGATATTGTATAAATACGCATGTGCCCTATTTCCAATAATTACTCTTTTGCACCCAATTCAGTAATGATTTGTTAGCAGCGATGCACAAATGATATGTCATATAGCCTCTGATGTATGAATATAGACCCATTAATTTTATGGCAGATAACTTTTTGCAGGAAAATCTGCATTGTCTGAACAGTGCCATAAAAAGTCTATCAAACCTCCACGGCCCATACAAACGAATTTCTCGAAAAGCATCCGAAATTGCCTGGTAGTATGCCCTTTGACAGTAATAATAAAAAGTTAATCTTTCTCCAGGGATGAGGTGATGGACAGATGCGTCTGGGTGGTAGAAGACCTTGTACTTTTTTTTATGAATGTATTCTGATACATGGGTTTCACCATCACCTCGGTAAATGATAAGTTCTTTTGGCATGGCGTCCGGGTGGAAGCCCCCAGCTTCAAGGAGGATGTTTTTCCTGATAGAAAAATTGCAGCCAAAGACATGGAAAGGGCTGATGAATTTCTTTTCATCACCAAGATCAAGGATGCTCAGATATCCAAGAATGCGGTTGCCATTTTTGTCCTTCTCCCACATCTTCAAAATCCAATCAGGCGGCTCAGCCTCCCATTTGGGTAAGTTCTTCCCGCCCACAAGCACAACCTCTGGATTTTGGAAACTCTCTGCAATGGCTTCAAGCCAGGTGGGAAAGGCCTCGATGTCGTCATCGGCATATACAAGGATCTCTGATTTTGCCTCCCGCATACCCAGGTGCCTGCCCACATGCAGACCAGGGGTAGGCTCATAAAAGTATCTTAGATTCTTGATTCGGTCATTAAAAGATTGACAAACCTCTTTTGTGTTGTCCGTGGAGCCGTTGTCTACCACAATCACTTCAAATAGTTCCTGTGGGTAGGTCTGCCCAGTAATCGAGGCAAGAGCACCCGCAAGATATTTGGCACGGTTTCGAGTAGGAATTATAACAGATAGAAACATTAACTGATTCGACCCCAAAACATATTAGGTAGTTTTTCATGAAAATTAATTTTTGACATCACTATTTCCTTTACAACCCTTTTTACTCCTTCTGCCCATCCGTAGTCGTGAAGAATTATAATTCCACCAGGTACAATTTTTGGAAGCCATAATTCAACGTCGGTCTTAACAGCTTTGTAGGAGTGATCGCCGTCTATAAAGAGCAAATTTATCGGTTCGTTAAAAGTTTTAGCCATGTCTTCTGATTTGCCGCGTAGTATATAAATAAACTCTCTCAGGGATCTTGTATTTTCGCAAAACTCGCCAAATGTATCTCTCTCTCCTTCACTCATCCCTTCATTTTTCCAGGTATCCACGCAATAAACTTTGTGGCCTTTTTCTTTGGCTGCGCAACCTAAGAATGAACTACTAGCCCCGAGGTAACTGCCTATTTCCACTATCGTCGAATTATTTTTCAAGGAAAGGGCTAATTTATATAGCAACAAGCGTTCAGAAACTGTGAGGTGAGTGTAGATAGTAAAAAAATCATATTTGTGCTTAAGGACAAATCTTATATAAATGGGGCTCCATTTCATGTAGACGAAAGTTTTCTTTGCCATGTCTTTAAGATTACGAAACATGCTTGTTTTCAACCAGTTAGAAAAACTCTTAGAACTCCTATTTGTCCCAATCCTTCACCATCTAATCGCGCGAACATAAAATTAAAAGCGCAACTAAAATGTCACAATTAGGCAATTGCCTTTCTTACAATATTTCTTGTCATTTTTATAAACTCTCTGTCTAAAAATAACAGAGATAATATGTACACTGTAACCCCAGTGAAGATCAGAAAAACAACTGACACAACAGAATAAAAAGAATTCGAATGATGCATCACCATATTTTTTATTAAATAAATAACAACAGTCATAAGCAAAGAGGATAGTATCATTGGTTTACCCAGGTCCCATAGATAGTTTACATTAACCTTCAACACTTTTACACATAAATAAATATGCATTGGTATGGCTACAACGGCAACAGCTAACCTTGTTAGCGTAAATACCTTAAGACCATGTTGTACGGCCAGATAGTAAGAAGGTAAATAGTAAAGAATGGCTAACCACATTAACTTTGTATTCAGATCGGGCCTTCCCATACCCCTATATAATTCAGCATTTATCCCAACGAGCCATGCCATACCATGCATAAGCCCCAGCACACTTAACACAAATCCCAGACCCTGCCATTTTTCACCAAAAAAAAGGTTTGCCAGATCTGGGCCAAGGACCAAAAGGCCTAAACCCATAGGGAGAGCTAAAGAGAAGACGATACGATTTGCCTTATGAAATGCGTTTTTCAATTCTTCATTGTTATTCTGCAATCGGGAGAACATGGGGTAGAGAACCGGTAATAACGGATTAAGCACAAGACCAAAAATTAATGTAACCAACATCCAGCCAGTTCGGTAAACGCCAAGATCATGGACCCCCAGATACCTTCCCACAATGAGATTATCTCCCCAAATGATGAGCCATGCACCAAAACTTTCAAGCAACACCCAGAACCCGAAACGGGTAAGCTTTCGGGCAAGGGTCACATCATACGAAAAACTCGGACGCCATGTACTCTTTCGCCAAAGCAAAAAGAGATTCAGCAATTGACCCGCAAGGGTTCCACCAACGAGGGCCCAAACGCCATAACCATAGAAAGCCAAAGGAATGGAAAAAAAGCCGGGGAAAAAGGCGGTTAGCAGTCGAATCCAGAAGAGATTTTTAAAATCCATCTCCCTCATAAAAAGGGACTGCTGCACAGAAGAAAGAGATGCAATTACAATTTGGATGCCTAAAACTCTCAGTACAGCGCAGGATGCCGGGCTCTTGAAAAACCGGGCAATCAAGGGGGCACTAAAAAAAAGAAGGACATAAATAACGATTGCTAAACCAATATTGGTCCAAAAAACTACGTTAGCTGCTGTTTCAGGTGCTTCTTCGGTTTGAATCAAGGCTTTGCTCAAACCAGCGTCCCAAAACATTTGGGAGAAACTGATGGCAATCATGGCAGTGGCTACCACCCCAAAATCTTCAGGTGTTAAAAGTCGAGCGAGAATGACAAATATTATTGGCTGGGCTATCCGGGAGACCATCTCCATCAAGGCAGACCACTTGACGGAAGTGACAGCTTTTGTGGTCACAGATGGATCTAACCTTTCTTTATCGCAGCTCATTTGCTGGACTCCCAAAATTGATGACCAGGCCCCTTAAACCAGAAATATTTAGGAAAAATATCGTTTATTTCTTGGGAAATATACGCGAGGGTTAACGATCTAAACCAAGTAGGAAACATGGAGCTTTCTTCGCTTCTGGCAAGCATATTCGGGTGACCATACTGAAAGGCCTCATATCGCCTAAAGACCCATCCGCCGTCAGGATTCTGGTTTGCGAGAATCCAAAGCAGTGCCCTTTCTAAGGATTGCCTGATATCTTCATTCCGGTAATCCGTCAAATGGCTTAAACGAACGAGCGGGTCTATGGAATCGATATCTTCGCAGGCACTGGAATTAAGCTGGACACCGTAGCCGCCAAGGCGGTTCTGAGTTTTAAGACAACTGTCTATGATCCTCTCTGTATATTGGATTGGTCGACGGTCATAAAAATACAAAAGCCAAAGGTGATAACCGGTCTGAACGCCGTTTGACAGTGATACGGGATCATCAAAACGACTGCCCCATAAACCAGTACCTGAGTCCTGTGTTTTATCCAGCCAATCATACATCTCGTTAAGAGCATCTTGACACCACGTTTCATTCTGAAAGTCTCGGGCATACTGGAGGATGGTTCCATAGTTCTGCACCTCGTTGCTAACACCCGCTGGGTCGTTTTCCCAGTTGCGGGTTGCAAGCCATTGGGACATAAAGCCCTTTTTTCTGAACGGCTTTATCATAGCAAATGGTCTGGCCGCAACAGCGCCGAGGGCGCTTAGAGCCATGAGTACATGAAGTGTCAAATGCCGCCAGCCCCACCAGTCAGCCTCCTCGGCAAGGGGACAGGCAATCACAGGATCTCGAAAAAGACCGTCATCACATTGGAAACTTAGAATATAGTCAGCCCATTCCTTTTTTGCTGATTCTGTTAATGACTGTAATCGTCCGTAAAGGTGCATGGTCAAGGCAGCATAACATGAAGCGTAGAGAACTGGAGTGCCACCGTTCTTATAAGAGTAAGCACCTATCGATATTTCCGGTAGATGGTTAGATTCGATGTAAGCAAGCGTTTTATCTCTAACCTCATTAAGATAAGAGATGGGGTCGGCATTAAAGCGCTCTGCTATTTGTTGTATCAATTTCGGTAGGCTGCTCAGTACCTTGTAGGTGGTTTTCAGACGGCGAGGATAACTAACAGTACGGTATGATAGGGAACTGCAGATATTCTGGACGGTAGTCTTTAAGCCTTTTTGCTTTATTTTGTTTTTAAGTTTCAAAAGCAAAGACATGTTTGAATGTTCAAGATTCAAAATTGGTGTTTTAGGATTAAATACATTTAAGGCAAAAACAAGCTGACCATGTAGATGTTCCGAGTTGGGCGCCAGTCAACCATTCTTCAGCAAGCAACACTTTAAACCCTGCCTGGGAAGCAAATAATTCAATTTCGGGTTTGAAAAAATAACGCATGGTGTGAGTTTCTTGAGTTAGTTGGGTTTGTTGAGTTTGTTGAGTTAATTGCGTTTGTTGGGTTACTTGAGTTTGTTGGGTTTGTTGAGTTTGTTGCGTTTGTTGGGTTTCCTTGTTGATAATAAAGACTTGGTAGTGGACATCTACAAGGTTTTCATTTGGGCGCATTTGAGGTTCTGCTATACGGATGATTTCCATGCTTTTGTCTTCTACTCTTTTCATGCGGACTTGCGGCCGCTGAGTTAAAACTGCCGGGCCGTACCAGATGTCGAATATAAAAATACCACCAGGGTTTAGGTGGTTGTACGCTGTCCTGAAAGAGGCCAATACATCTTCATTCGTGGTTTGGTAGCTTATCACATGGAATAGAGCTATTACAGCATCGAAGGTGCGGTTGAGGCGGATAGAGCGAATATCACCCCGGAGAAAGAGAGGGTTGGAGGGTTGGAGGGTTAGAGGGTTAGAGGGTTGGAGGGTTGGAAGGTTGGAAGATTGGAAGGTTGGAGGGTTGGAGGCGTTTTTGTGAGCAAGGGAGAGCATTTGTTCGCTTAGTTCCACTCCAACTACCTCATAGCCTTTCGATGCAAGAAGGATTGCATGTTTACCTGTCCCGGAACCGAGTTCAAGAATTGAACGGGCCTCTGGGCAAAATCTCCTGATAAGGCTATCCACATAATCAGCTTCGGCGGGATAGTCCTTATCATGATATAACAAATCGTAGTAACGGGCGTAATCTATAAAGACAGAAGATTGGAGGGTTGGAGGATTAGAGGGTTGGAGGTTCATTTAGTTTTTCCTTTTAAACTTGAGATTAGACTATTGATCATTTTTGATAGTTCCTCAATTGCTTCATAAAGACTTTCAGGCACTTCAATAATCTCTAACTCCTCACATATGGATAGAATCGCTTCTGTTTCTGCAAGAGAACTTGAAGATATATTTAAAAAATTGATAAAATCCTTTACAGTTCGCCTATTTTTACCTTCTGCTATATTTAATGCAACCGAAACAACTGCTCTCTTAAGCTGCTGTTTTAAATTGTAATCTTCTGTCTTTGGAAGTTGCTCAGCTAAGACATACACAGATTTAATAATTTCCAGGCTCTTTTTCCATATGAGCAAATCTTTATAAACATTTCCTCTCGTTCCTTCGCCCTGCATGAAGCAATTACTTCCAGCTAATCCTCTAATCACTCAGTAGTCTTAACATCTAATCATTCAATCATCTAGTCATCCAATCATCTAATCATCTAATCATCCAACCATCTAACCCTCTAACGCTCTTCAAGGCATTTTTTCACGGCTTCGATCACTTTTTCGATCTGCTCGTTGGTGATTGCCTGGCCGCTGGGTAGATAAAGTCCACGGCGATATATCTTTTCTGTAACGGGTAAGGTTAAATCCTTAAACAAGCCCATCTTTCGGTAAATCGGTTGTTCATGGAGCCCTCTGAAAAAGGGCCTTGTTTCCACTCCATAGCTCCTTAAGCGGCGGGCAAATTCATTAGCGTCGAACGGAACCTCATCCTTTAAAAGGATTGCATACATCCAGATGGAAGATCTGGCCCAAGGTTCCACATGGGGGAGTTGCAGAGGAAGATCCTTTAAACCATCATTGTAAAGTTCGGCCATTTCAAGCTTTCGGGCAAGAAAACGATCGAGGTTTTCCAGCTGGGCGCAACCGATAGCAGCCTGGAGATTTGTCATGCGATAGTTCCAGCCACGATCTTCGTGCCTGAAACGCTCTTCTTTTCCGAAACAGAGATTTCTTCTACTTCGGAGCCTTTCGGCTATTTCATCATCATCGGTCAACACCATTCCACCTTCACCTGTGGTGATGTTCTTATTTGCATAGAAGGAAAAACACGATACTTGCCCGAAAGAGCCACATTTTCTCCACGTACCTTTTACCAAACATTCAGCACCATGTGCTTCGGCTGCATCTTCTATAATCATCAATTTATGTTGCTCAGCTATATCCAGGAGCTCGTCCATGTTTACGGGGTGTCCATAGATATGCACGGCCATAATCGCCGAGGTCTTGGGGGTTATATTACGCCTTACATCAGATATATCCATGCAATAAGTCTTTGGGTCGCAGTCTACAAGAACAGGGGTTAGACCATTTCTTAACACCGCTTCGAGACAGCTAACTATGGTAAAGGAAGGGAGAATCACCTCACTACCTGGAGGAAGCTCTAAGGCAGACAGGGCCAACTCTAAAGCTACGGTCCCATTACAGACGGCAACACCGTATTTCCTTCCACAATAAGCGGCCCATTCTTTTTCAAAACGTTCGATGTATTTGCCAGCGGAAGAAACCCACCCTGTTTTCAGGCAATCTATTACGTAGGCAATCTCCTTTTCACCTATTAAAGGTTCATTGACAGGAACGAAGTTAGAAGATTGGAGGGTTAGAGGGTTAGAGGGTTGGTTGGTTAGAGGGTTGGAGGGTTGGAGGGTTAGAGGGTTGGAAGATTGGAGGGTTGGAGGGTTGGAGCGCTTTGATTTACTCATTTTATTACCTACCTTGTCAAGCTGAAATATAACCTTTTAACTGTCTCTACAAAAAATTTATACTTTTGATAAAGCGTTGCTCTGGTTAACTTACTCAATTCAGAGGATGAGGCTTTCTTAGGAGTTTTTGCATGCACTGCTAAACCCACCAGTTCCATTCATCTAACCTTCCAATCTTCTAACCCTCTAACCTTCTAATCCTCTGGTGCTCTATTCTTCAAATCTGGTTTTATCAGCTTCCCCTGCATAAGGTCCTTGCTTGATCTCGATCATGGATGTATCTTCAAGAAACTCAAAAGAGTGGCCCCCACCGCAGAGCAGTATAAGATCGCCATCTGAAAGTATACGGTCACAAATGAACTCTTTTTTTGAATTGTAAAGTTTTACCCTTACCTTTCCTTTACGAATTATTAAAACCTCTTGCGTATATATGACCTGGCGTTGAATCATGTTATGCACATGGGCTCCTATTTTATGACCTTTGGGATGCCTCATATAGGCTACCTGCTGTGAGAAACTGTCAGGTGTAAAAAAATGTATACCCGTCTCCTCATAATCGGCTCTAATTACCAATGCTATTGGCTCAAGGCCACAAGTGATATATTCAATGCGTGAGTTTTCCATGCTTTCCTCGTGGTGAGTTTTTTGAGTTTGTTGGGTTTATTGGGTTCATTGAGTTTGTTGAGTTATTTGGGTTTATTGGGTTTGACGGCATGAACGATAAAAATACTCCTTGAACCAAGTTACAAAATTTTTAATACCTACTTCTAAAGGAGTGTTGGGTTTAAATCCTGTAACATTAGTTAAATCTTCTATATCTGCAAAAGTGCTAGGTAAATCTCCTAACTGTAAGGGAAGCATAATCTTTTTTGCCTTTTTACCCAGACAATCTTCAAGAACTTCGATAAAATACATGAGTTCAACAGGATTGTTATTACCAATATTATAGATTTTGTAGGGTGCACTACTTGAGGAAGGGTCTGGCTTATAGCCACTCCAGTTGATGTTTGGCTTAGGAACTTTGTCAAGTAATCTAACTATCCCTTCTACTACATCATCAACGTATGTAAAATCCCTTTTCATTTTTCCATAGTTATAAACATCTATAGGATTTCCTTTCATTATTGCCTCTGCAAATTTAAAATAAGCCATATCTGGTCTACCCCAGGGTCCATACACTGTGAAAAACCTGAGACCTGTGCACGGTATGTTGTAAAGGTGAGCATATGTGTGAGCCATAAGCTCATTTGCTTTCTTTGTTGCCCCGTAAAGAGATATAGGATGGTCGACATTGTCCTGAACAGAAAAAGGCATCTTTGTATTGAGTCCATACACAGAACTTGATGAGGCAAAGATGAGGTGTTTTGGTTGTATGTGGCGGCATCCTTCGAGGATATTCAAAAATCCATTTATGTTGCTATCAATATAAGCATAAGGATTTGTAATAGAATAACGGACACCTGGTTGGGCGGCAAGGTGAATTACGTAATCGAAGAATACTGGGTTATTGGGTTCATATAGTTTCTTTGGTAAACATGTTCCAAACAACTGTTGCATTTTTTGACGATTGGCAATGTTTATTTTATGAAACGTAAAATTTTCGTATCTCAAAAGGATGGCAAGGCGTGCCTTTTTGAGAGAAGGGGCATAGTAGTTGTTGAGATTGTCGACACCCACAACTGTAAATCCGTCTTCAAGAAGTCGTTTTGAAAGATGAAACCCTATGAAACCAGCAGCGCCAGTTATGAGAATGGTACGTTTTATTGAATGTTTAGGGTTTTGGGTCATTTCAAACTACAACCGCTTCTCTTCGCGCGCTCAACACGTAGAGAGGAGAGCGGGGTCTTGTTATCGGAGTGCATTCATAAAATACGCCACCGCCTATAAACTTTTTCTCAGATTTTTCAACTACGATGGCAACATCAATATCACTGTACGGAGTATAGTTATCTTTCAGAAACGAACCAAAGACTATCATCTCTCTTACTTCAGGATGATCGAGCTTTATTTTTTGCGCGACCTTTCTTAATTGCCTTTTTAGCTCCTCTTTATCCAACGACAATACTTCTACTCCATTGTACGAGTGCTTTAGCAGCATCTATAGCCTCCTTTGCAATATCCTCGTCAAAGTAATCGGAGGGTGCCCCTTCCGGAAACCCATTTGGATACCTTGCTTCAATGTAATACCTGCTCAGAATCCTCGCATACCGGTAGAACTGATCAGGTACCTCATGATGAAAAGACAAACCCTTGAGTAGTCCAAGAATCGAATGGCCCCTTCCGACCATATTCATTTTTTCATATACTGCTTTTAATGCCTTTTCCGCTGCCTGTTGCGAAGCAAAACATGCCCATTCATAATCTCCATCCCTTAGAGAATTCTCTGCATGCCTTAAATCCCTCTCAGCCTGTCTTAACCAATCATTCGCTCGCTCTGCCATAAGTTTTGCTCCCAATCTTCCAAAGCGTCTTGATCTTCTCGTATGCTTGCTTGGCGTGCAAGGTGATGTAAACGGACAATGCCATATAGTTTGGCTCTATTGAGCCCTCTTCTTCAGAACTTTATACCTCAGTCTCCCTCCAGAACATCGGATTCCAGAATTTCCTTTGCGAATTCCGTAAAGACCTGAAGAGACTCTTTATAGTTTTTGTTCTTGTACACTTCCTCAAGATCTATGCTCAAATATTCGTGAACAAGAACGTTTCTAAAGCCTCCAAGCTCCTTTAACTTCTTATAAAGAGTTTCCGATATCACCCCTTTTTGATACATCATGAGCAGAGAATCTTCGTATGTCTCGGGGTATATCCGATACTTGGATGCCAGTATATGATCAGCAATGTCGAATATCAGATTGGCACCTGCTATTAGACCCCTCTCTATCGCCCATCTTGTCGAAAGGTTACCTTTCAAATCTTCTAGCGACAGATCTCCATAGCTGCGCAGTTGCTGCGTGACCGTGTCAAGTTCCTTCAGTCTGGATAGTGTGCTTTCCTT
>JAPDLJ010000010.1 GCA_025920705.1 Candidatus Jingweiarchaeum tengchongense | reverse complement strand
GTAAGTGGAACCAACTTGAACCTGACAGGTAACAAATTGGTATTACCACAGGGATTGTACAAGTTTAAGATAAGGAATGATGGGCTCAGGGAAGGTAAGTTGGAGATATTGGTTGAGAGGGTCTAATTTAAGTAACAGATTCTTCTAGTTTTGATCTGAGTTGTATTTCACTCAACATTCCTTCACGCCATAGTATTGTACTATCTCTAAATAAGATTAAAGTGGGAAAGTCAGTTACATTGTACTTAACTGTTAAATTATCATTCTTATTTATCAAATGTAACTTGATATTCTGAAATTTTGACTCACTCAAAACCTTTCTCGTGATTTGTAATTGATTCTCTGAAATTGGACTGCCTGGGATATAAAAAAGTAGTAAATAATAATTTGTCTTAAACTGCACTTCACTCCCTTCACTCACCCCATAACTTTTTGTGCCCTTGCCAGGATAAAATAAAACTAGAGCGATTATTACACCTATTATCACTAAAACAATTGGTATTACAAACTTGCTCTCAAAACGTATTTGCATTTAACATCTCCTTAAGTTTTCTATATTTATTAAAAGGAAATCTGCTTCGCTTTCTAACGTGTACTTAACATCATAGCAATATCCTGCACCACCATTAGCTTCTGAATCATCAACATTTTCGAGTAAAGATGCTTTAGGCAGTAGGCTACCTGTATTTAACAACTGTGTCTTTATTTTACCAACAATCGTTGTTTCATTATCATCTATGAGTATCTCTACCCCGCCAAAATTTAGTGTCTTATTTTGATCCTTAAAAATGAATTCTTTAATAACATTGTTTGTGTATCTATTTACCTGGTTAAATTTATAGAATTTTACTTTGATATGAGAATTTTCCAAGACAAAGCAACAATCATCCGTTTCAAATGTTTCATAACTACTAACTTCTATATTACTTGCAACTATTATGTGGCCCTCGCTTACTCTTGTCCTTGGAGAAAGCACACCTTCCGTTATATTCTTCATAAAATATATCTTGTCATTTTCAGGATCCAAAACCAAGAAACCTTCATCCACTTTGAAAGAGATGGTCGTTGCAGAGCCTGGCCCTGCCTTTGAAATATCATAAATAGCTGCGGCCATTTCTTGAAGCTGATTCTTCGATGAACTTATTATAGAAATGTCTTTTGCCCTTGTTAACATGGGTAGACCAAAATTAAGAACAAGAGAGGTTACTACTAAAGAAATTGCAAAATACATAATGTAAGATACCCAAGTGGCAACTGCTTTCATTTTGATCTATGAATTTATTGACAATCATTCGGACTTAATGACCATTTAACTTCGCTGCAAGATGGATTGTACACCCAAAGTGTGATGCTATTCCATTGGTTTGTGTTATTGATATTTATTGTGGTGAATGGATTCACAATGTATGCGGGTTTTGCTTCTTGTCCATCTAAAGTAAGAATTCTGCCGTCGGTATCGGAAACGTTTGTTAATTTCTTCTCCCCCGTGGCAAGTTGTACTGTTGCTTTAATTTCACTGATTGATCTCGTACCTGTATTCTCTATGATGAGGTAGAGGTGCGTTGCATTACTCTGGTTTAAGTTACAATTTGATGATCTCAGACCTACGTAAACACAAGCTGCTCCTCCACCACCAACCATCTGTGTCTGGCTGGAGACATATGTTGTTGACCAAGCTGTTATCAATGCGCCAATTACAATTGTAATTGCAATTAAGAGGATTGTTGCAATCAGTGGTGATATACCTTTTTTATTCATCATTATTTATCAAATAATTTGTATACTTTTAAACTTTTTCTAAATTTAACTTATATCTGAAAAACATTTTAAAGTATTTAAAAATGAGAGACAAATGTCTCTTGCTATCGTTTTCTTGTTACATGTAAGATGAATCTCCCCAGCTGGGTATGATATATTCAAATATTTACCAATCTCAGAGAGTTCATAAAAAATTGTTTGATTATCTAATATTATCAAATTCGTTGAACCAATCTCCGAGTTTATAGTGACATTAATATCTCTATTGTAAAAGTTACCAATTTCTAGGTGAGTTATATTACAGTAAAAATAGATGAGGGATAAGTTGTAAGACCTTTCATAGCATACAAATCTTACAAAATCCGTGAAATTTCTTAGTGTGCAATTTTCTATGTTTACGCAGCGTCCAAATTCTTCGATGATATTATACAAAAAATAGTCGTCAATCTTTTCAAATGACGAAGAAGCGAGGAAAGAGGTTGTGAGTAAAGATATTATTGTAAATATAATTGCACCAATTAACCAAAACTCACTTTTTCTTTGCATATACCTTCACTTCCAATGGATTAAAGCTATCGTTTCCAGCTATTACATAAGTAACAACATTTGCTGTTTCTATACTGTTGCCAATACAATTTGTCATATTACATATCATTACATAAATGTCCAAACTTGAATTACTTAGTTTCTCTATATCTTCCTCTATCTCAGTATTATTAAAACGAAGCGCGTTATCCCTCAGGCTCTGATTCTCATCCAGGATTATCAATGCATCTTGTAAAAAGAAGATGATTTGTTGGTCTTTTTCACTTATTTTTGCTAAATAAGCATTATTAATTAATACGATTAAAATTATCAGTATCGTAGATGCGGCTATCGCTTCAAATGTTTTCAAAACAGCTTTTTTTACCATATTCCAATCCTCACCAGTGCTAATTTTTTGTCATATTTATCATCGTAATAAAAAATATTCCTTTCACCTAATCTCTTGACCTCACTTAAGTATGTCCCCTTGATGCCGGCAAGGTTGCCGTCTATTAAAACTTCGACAAAAAAATTGTATCCAAACTTATTTTTTAATAGATTGTAGTCTTCTAACATAAAACTGGTTATACTTTCATTCACAAGTGCAATGTTCTTCTCTATTGCACCAACGGTAATGTCAAGTTCTCTATTCTTGTAGTAATTCCTGTTCTCATTCGAGAAATTAACCACGTAAATTGAAAAGTTAGATGGTTCATTTATAATCAATGAAATTTTCCCTGTTTCTGGATGAATCGTGACATTGGTGATATCCATAAATTCTAAGAATAAGAGTCTCAATGATGTGTTATAGAGTAAAATTTTCTTGACCAATAAGTTCAAATCTCCTGTTATTGTACTACTTGACGACTCTGTCTCCCAATTTGTGAAATTCGGTTTTAGGCCAATCGTGATGCTTTTTCTTGTCATTACTTTTATTTTTGGCGAGTAAGAAAAAAAATTGTAGGATATGTTGGTACATGATATTTTTACTGACACATTGTCGACTACTTCTTCAGTAATAGTTTCATCTGTGTTTATACCATCACTAAAAACATTAAATCCATAGGAGGAAATGTTATTTAATGTGCAATTTTTTTGCAAATTTGCATCATAAAAAGAATTGCTGATCTTAAAATATTGTGAAAATTCTAAAAAAGATAAGTCGGTTGAATAGCTTGCTCTACTTCTATTCGTCCCATTCACAAAGTATATATTAATATCAAAATCACTGGAGTTAAGTGGAAAAATCAATTCATCCTCCAAGAATTGTGATGGAATAACTTGTTGACCAATTTTAACGACTGTGGAATTCTTGTCTATCCATTTAAGTTCAATCTCTGCTACTTCCCAAATTAATGTATAGTTACTCTTTATTTTGATGGGAATCCTTAAAACTTCCGTCTTCAAGTTTTCAAAAATATTATCTATCACAAGTGAGGTTGGAGATCTGAACTCAACTTGTACTGAATTTATGAAGAACAGTGCATATAAAAAAAAGAAAGAAAATATTGCAGTAGCTATTATAATATCAACCACACCCATTCAAATCGCCAACAGCGATGCAACAGCATATGAAACAATACCCAAAACCACGGAATGTTTTAGACCAGATAGTAATTTTCCCTCTGTTATTTTACCGATCACAATCCCGCTCAACAATGCTTGGATTAGAGCAAGATTCGTAAATAATTGTGTGTAATCTACGCCGATTAATGCTTCGGCTGAACCAACCCCCATCGAGAGCATTGGGAATAAAAATTTATACATGGCAACCATTATTCCCAAAAATATCAAAAATATTACATAACATTGCGTCACGGAACCATAGATTAAAAGTTCTCTCTCGCTTTTCAATTTATCAATCATCCTAATCGATTCAACCACATTATTTAAAACATTTACGAGATTCCCTCCGTATTCTTCTACTTTTATGATCGTCGCAATTGCTCTTTTTACGATTTTACTTTTGCTTTCCTCACCAAAAGAAGTAAGTGCCTTGCTCAATGGTACACCGAGATCAATCTTGGCTGATATCTTTCGGATGTGTTTTGATAGTTCACCGTACTCATTCTTAGATAGGTATTTCATCGCCTGGGTTAATGGCATGCCTGCTCGAACTACTTCAGTAACATCCGTGATGAAATATGGAAACATCTTCTCGATTTCTTTTGTTTTTCTGTAATCTAAGTATAAGTATAGCGCAATAGGTATTGCTGAAATTATTAATACTATTGGTAATAGATTCATCATTTTCATGAAGAAGATAATTGCTATTCCCACCGCTAATATCACTGCTGATACAACTGCTATCTCATATAATTCCATTTGTTCACCTACATTTGTGGTTGTGTGATTTCAACGAAAAAAATAAAGATGATGTTTAAAAATGGTAAGATAATGTAGGTCCCTAAAAATAATAAACTTTGGATTGAAAATCCCATTATCGTGCCACCAAGTGCATTTAATAGTGTTAATGTGGCAATTAAGAATAATGGGGCTGCAACAGCAACAGCGGCATATATATCTGCATACGTGGATAATAACTCATGATATTTTTTTCTTCTTATCTCGTACTCAAAAAGGGCTTTCTCTGACTCAACTTCTAAAAATTTCCTTAGATCACCACCGGTTTCAATTGTAGAGCTAATACCTAAAAGAAATTTTGATAGATTCTCGCTTGGGGTTGTGGATGCAACATTTTTTAATGAACTAACCACGTCCAAACCAAGTTCATCGCTAATTCCCACGATTCGCCCCATCTCTCTCCTTATTTCCCCATATTCTTTAGATTCGTACATGATCCTAAACAAGTGGTATGGGGAAAGACCGCTTGCTGCTATTGCGCTCATATAATTAATTGCGAATGGTAGATTTGTATTTATACTCCTCTCCCTCTCCTTTGCCCTGTAACTTGGATAGAGATAAAAGATTAGGAATGTTATAATTGGGATTAAATAATACAATGTGTAAAACATTGGATTTGGAAATATTGGTCTGATTAATAAATGTAGTATAACAACGATGACATAAGAGAGCCATGCAGTAAAAAACATCACTGACACATAAGTTCTTGTTAGAATTTTTATATCTGCTTTTTTAAGCGTATTTTCAAATTGGGTAAAACTATCTGTGTAACTATCGTATATGCTACCAAACAAGCTATTAGACAGCATGTAATAGGGTACTAACGCAAATTCCCTAGAAAACTTAAATCTTCTGGTTTTTTCTGGTGTTTTTTGTTCTGGTTTAACTGCTGCCATACTAAACTTTTTCATCTTTATGATTGGTATCTCTTTTTCTACTGGTACTTCCACTACGCTCTTCTTTTCCCTAACGCCTCTGATCCTCAAAAACACCCGCTCAAAAAGCAATTTTGCTTTTTCTGTGACTAGGGTCTCATTCGTGAGTTCAGAGTATATGCCTAGTGAATCATTCACAATTGACATAAGACATTGTAGGTATTTTGGTAAATCTTCTCTTAATATCTTTTCATATTCCCTGATAGATTCATATGTTTTTGTCAATAAGTCATATTCTCGATCAGTAACTTCGCCCTTCTCCAGCATCTTTCTTATTCTTTTTGGTAGTTCAAAAACTAGATTCAGCTTCTCTTTATATATGCTGGCTTCTTGACTCAAGAATTTTATGTTTTTTGCTCTTTGATACAAATTCGTAAGTTTTTCTTCATCTAATTTAATTTTTTCAAAATCAAATTTTTTCTTTTCCTTACTCAATATTCTCACTTATTTCTCTAATTTCAGAATAAGTCAATTCATATATCTGTCTCGATGCTTCTGTGATTTTGTAAAGCAAATCTATCTGTCTCTGTTTTAAATTTGCTATCTCTTTTGACTTAGAACTGATTATCTCTTCATAGATTTCCTTACTTATTTCTCCACTTTCATATTCTTTGTATGTCTTGTCCATGTCATTCTTTATTGCCTCTTCTTCAACAACCAATGTTTTGAGTATTTCAATGTTCTTCATTATCTCTTTTGAATTTTCAAATATTGAGTTCAAGTTTGTTTCCATATTTACATACCTATAAGTTTAAACAATTCATTTGGTGATTTTTCATACATTTCAATGATTTTTGCAACTTCTGAATAATCTTCTATATTCTTACTAACCATCCAATCTAATATCTTTTTCGTCTTCTCCAGTTCCTCTCTCAATTTATCAATTGGGGTTCCAGTATTTTCGCTGATTTTTTTAAGAACAACAGAGTCTGGCGATGATCTAAATGTGTCTGTGGATGGGTCCCAAACAAAAACTTTTTTTTCAATCACTTCGTTTGTTCTTGGATCAACAAACTCAACTTCTGAAACTTCTTTCACCCTTCTCACATTTTCCCCAAGTGATTTTGCAAAAGTCATCACAACTACTACATCAAGCAATTTAAGAAAAGTGCTTGGTAGATTTATGGGTGGGCCTTGGAGCCTCTTAACTACCTCTTCCACACTTCCAGCATGTATCGTGCCCATACTTGGGTGGCCGGAAGCAGCTCCTTGGAAAAGCACGAAGGCTTCGGCACCACGAACCTCACCAACGATCACATAGTCTGGTCGCTGTCTGAAGCTCTCTTTTAATAGATCAAAAAGGTTAATTTCACCGTATTTTTTTCCAGTCATATCTGGTGGACCAAATCCGGTCCTAGTGACTGCTGGTGTCCAGTTCTCGTGTGGAAGCGTGAGTTCCCTTGTATCTTCAACACTCACTACCTTTGCCGATCTTGGTATGAAAACACATATTGCGTTTAAAAATGTGGTTTTACCAGCACCAGTACCACCAGTAACCAGTATATTACACCTATTTTTGATCGCCAACCACATATAAGCTAGTATTTCTGAGCTGGCTGTTTTACTCTTGATTAAACTGGTAATGGAAAATGGCTTTTCCGGAAATTTTCTAATCGTAAACGTCGGCCCCCTTGTTGTGACGTCTTTAGAAAATGTTGCCTGTACCCTTGAACCATCTGGAAGTGTTCCATCTAGAAGTGGCTCTGCGTAGCTCACATACCTGCCAGTTCTTTGTGCAATCTTTATGACAAAATCTTGTAATTTTTTTACTTCATTAAAAATTACATTCGTTCTTAAACTTCCAAATTTTTTATGTACAACAAAAATAGGTATACCAACCCCATCGCAAGTGATATCTTCAATGTAGGGATCTCTCATAAGTGGTTCAATCTCGTTGAAACCAACTGAATTCCTAAAAATGAAGTACATAATTTTACTTAATGTATCCCTAGTGAGTTTCAGATTATATTCCTTCAGTATCCTGTTCGTGGCTTCTGTTATTATCTCCTCAACTTCTTTCTTTTCTAATGCTGAAATTTCAACTTCAAGCGCTTCAATTAATGTGTTTGCCACGAGTATTAAAATGCGTTTTTCATCCTCACTTAACTCTGGTTCTATAACATAATACACCAGTTGTTTCTCTTTATCATCCCAAAATATGTGGGCACTGGCAAATGGTGGTATGAGTGGATAACTCACATCTACCTTTGTTATTTCTTCGAATTCTGGTATTGTTGGTAAAATTTCTGACATATTCTATTTAAAAATGATTGTTATTTATTAAATGTTTTTTGGCGAATATTACTTTGATTCAGTAGTTTCTACTTATATTTTGACTTCATCTCCATTATTACATCCCTAGTAATCGTCAATGACCACACCAGGTAGCCGAATATAAAACCTAAAATGATGGACAAAGCTATTGAAAGTGAAAGTATGTCCTGGTCCTGATAGTTTGGCATTAAGACTAGAATTCCAAAGCAAATCCAAATTGCAAGCAAGAAACAGATAACTAACCTAAGATTTACATGTTCTTTCCAAAATTTTGATATTTTTCTTATCATATTTGCTAGCCCCGGGCGGATTCGAACCGCCGTCAACTGGTTTCTCCCAGTGACCAGAGCCTTATAGAGCGAAAGCTTAGCTATGCTTGGCCACTACACCACGGGGCTATCATAGGAAAAAGAATATTAAGGATAAAAACATTTTGCTATAAGTGAAGTTTTGTATTGTTACATCACAGAAAGATATCGCTGGAACGAACATTTTCAATCTATTCATCAATAAATTTGGTTTTTCGATCACAGATGAAATATTTGATAATATGCCTGTGTACAAAAAAAAGGATACGATACTCCTAAATTGTGCTGAAGATATCATATATGTTGATTATTTAGATAAATACTTCAATCCAGATGTTTATATCTTTGCATCAAGGCACAAATCGGAAAGTGAGAAGTCTTGCTTGACAATTCACACAACTGGAAATTGGTCGGAAGACGTGTCACACGGTGGTAGAGTAAAGGAACTCTCAATTTTTCATTCTGTCCTAGCAAAAAAAGCATTTAGGAAGTTAATTTTAGCTACAAGGAAAATTGGTATTAAGAAAGATGTTTGTCTGGAAGTCACGCACCACGGTCCAACTTCATTAAAAAAACCAATGTTCTTCATTGAAGTTGGTAGTGATGAAAAAGAATGGCAAAACATCGTAAATTGTGAAATAATAGCAAGTGTAATTGACGAAACAATAAAAGAAAGTGAAATTTTAGAAAAAGGTAAGGTAGCGATTGGTTTCGGTGGTCCGCATTATGCGCCAACCTTCTCGAGAATAGAAACAGAGGATGAATATACCATGGGACATATATGTCCTAGATATAACGTTCAACACATCGATGAAGGTATGATAGAACAGATGATTAAGAAGACATTTCCAGTTGCAGAGATTGCATTGATTGACTGGAAGGGTCTCAAAAGTGATGAAAGGACGCATCTCATCAAAAAGATAGAAAATGTCGGAATCAAATACGAGAGGGTTTAGATGGAGATATTTTCCCAAATCTTCATAACATTTTCACTAATAATGGGTGCGCTGATCGGAGAGATATTAACAACAAGAGTACTTGGGGTTTTGAAAAGAGCCTTACTCTTGATCTTGGAAGCATTCGTGTTTGTTATTATCACAATTTTAATTTTGAGTTCAATTTATATTGAAAGTTTCAGCCTAGAGAAATTAATCCTCATCTACTTTTCCTGTGGTTTTATTTCTATTGTTTTTTCTAGGATATTGATCAGTCTTTTTGGTTTTTTATCAATAAAGATAGAGGAAAAAAATAAGAATAAATTTGATGAGGAAACAATAATTATAAGTCTCGGTAGAAATCTTGCACGAAGAGGATTTAGTAAAGAAGAGATTATTAATTTGTTAAGAAGTTCTGGATTTAATGATAAAAAAATAGAAAAAGTATTTAGAAGTTTAGAAATCAAACCAAATCTGAAAATTAAGGAGAAATTTAAGTAGTTGTACCATTACTGTGTTTCTTCAAGTACCAATACTTCATATTCTTTCGTTTGAAACTACTAATTAATCCGTCGATCTGCATCTTTTCGAGTTTTTTCCTCAATCCTCTTTCTGTCATCTTAAACGGAAGAAAACTTAGGACTTTTGTTGTTGGAATTGCGGTATTTTCATCAAAACTATTGTTCTGTTTTAAAATTTCAATGACCAAATTTTCGGTTCCTATTTTTGGTCTTACTTTTTCCTCTAAATTGAGCGAAACTGAGATATGATTGATTCGTTCAAATATTCCAAAAACCATTTTCTTAATTTCCTCTATCTCCTTCTCGTTTTTCTCAAGTCTCTTTTCTGTCAATTTAAACCAATCCCAAGCATTTTTTAAATTAACAGCAATCTCAGAAATTTCTTTTTTCATTTTTGATATCTCATCTTTCATTTCTTCGATGCCAAGCACTTTCTTAATCATGATTATAAATAAAAGAACATTTTATTTAAATGTTCACAATCCACAAGTAAGTGAGCGGACAAATCTCGGGAAAAATCTTGTGATCTCTTTACCTGGTAAATAAACAAATATCATACCACTCGTGCAGTTATCCGTCTCATTTTTAAATAACCAATAAAAAGATGGATCCTGCGTCTCATTCAAACACTCTTGCAACGCAACGCAATCACAACCTTCAGTGCTTATACAATTTGAAAATTCACTCTCATTAAATTTTTCAGCTGCGTTTTTTAATTTAATGAATGGATAATCGATTACTTTTGTTTGATTTTTTTCAGAGAAATTTGCTTCCACATTTGTCAAGCTAAAGCTTTCTGCTGGAAAAATGAAGGAAACACTAAAATTTTCATCATTTTTATCAATTAATTTTATTTGAAAGTCAAAATTGAATTTATTTCGCATGCATTCATTAACAAAGATTTCGATCTCATCCCAATTTAGCGCTATTTGACATGCCCTATAACAGCAATATGTTAAAAAATTATCCTTATTTAAGCGTTCTTTCTGCAACTTCACATTTGTCATAAAGATATTTGATTCAATTACAACTTGTTTGGAAAGAATTTCATTTATCTCTGTATAATGTGATGAAAAAAGGAATGCTAGGAGAAAAAGAAGTATGAAAATGATTGGAGTAACTGCATAAGCTTTATTTTGCATAACAATCTCTAAAAAATAAGATAATATAAGGTATTTGCAATGGAATATCTTATTAGAGAGATCAGTGGAAAAAAGATTCTCGTGGTAGACTGCGGAAGTTGCGTAAACAATGCAAGTCTTGGTAATGGTAATTGCTTCAAATGTGTAATGAACTTATTAAAAGAAAATGAAGTTGATGAATTAATTCTGAGAAAATTGGTTGATAAACATCTTGATACACATGGTGTAGCAATACTAAAGGATTATGCAAGGTTCTTGAATGGATTTGAAATAAAGGAAAAAATATGTAAAAAATGTGAATCAAAGATAATGGGGATCATTGAGGACATTCATACTGATCCAATCTCATGTTACTTTCAACTTGTCTCATTTCCAAATATTAAATGTAAATGTGAATCAATGAATTTAATAAAAAGGATTAAGGAAGAAATGAGTAAAACAACGATCATAAAATTAGCAAGAAAGTTTGGCAACTATCGTTCAAGGGAGATCTATCACATCATATTCAAATATGAAATCAAACCAAGTTTTATATCAAGTTTTATATTTCTTGATATTCCAGACAGAACCGTCCTTTTGGAAGAATATCAGGTGATGGGTGCAAGCATAAAAGTGTTTAAGAGTGAAGAAATGATTGAACCATTCTATTTCATTTTCCCTCCCGAAATGACTCTAAACGCGGATGAATTGGGAATAATTGGAAAAACACTTGCAGAAATAGAAAAAATAGAACGGGAAATTGAACCAGAAAAAGTAAGAGATGAAATGGAAAAAATTGTGAAGGATAAAATAAAAGAAATAGCACCAAATCTGACAAAGGATAAAATTGAAAAATTAAGCAATATCTTGATCAGGTATTCTGTTGGTTATGGTATATTAGAAATACTATTTGCTGATGAGAATCTGCAGGATATCTATGTCGATTCTCCTGGTAATAGTAGGGTCCATGTCTATCATCAAAAGTATGAAGAATGTGTCACGAATATTATCTTGAGCAAGGAAGATCTAGAAAAAGTGGCAACAAGAATAAGAGCTTTTTCTGGAAGACCATTTGACGAAGCATATCCTTCGATTGATTCACAAATAAAAGAATATAAAGTGAGAGTATGTGGTGTTTGTGAGCCTTTAACATTTAGTGGTGTTGGTTTTGCATTTAGGAAGCACAAAGAAAAAGCTTGGACATTACCAAAGTTCATTGAAGCTAAAATGTTAAATGCGGCGTGTGCTGGATTACTGAATTTCCTATTACAAAGTGAGGTATCAATTCTAATCACTGGAACTAGGGGGAGTGGTAAGACATCACTCCTTTCTGCGCTACTTTGTGAAATTCCACCAAATTACAGAATAATTGTAATTGAAGATACACCAGAACTACCAATTGATTTACTCAAGCAGCATGGATACAAAATACAACATTTGAGAGTTAAACAAGTATTGGGTAGTGACGAATACGAGTTAACACCAGAACAAGCATTGAGAACAGCATTGCGTTTGGGTGAAAGTGTGCTCGTAATTGGTGAAGTTAGGAGTAAGGAAGCGAGGGCTTTATTCGAGGCAATGAGAATCGGTGCTATTGGTAATGTTGTACTTGGTACAATACACGGTTCTTCAGTTTATGATGTCTATGATAGGATTGTGAATGATCTTGACGTTCCTAAAACAAGTTTTAAAGCAACTGATATCGTAATTTCTTGCGCAAGTTTAAGGGAAAGGGAAGGAATAAGAAGAAAAAGGAGAGTCATAAATGTGTGTGAAGTGGGGAAATTTTGGAACGAAGATCCATTAAGAGAAAACGGGTTTGCAGACTTAATGAAATATGATAGTTTGAAGGACAAGCTTGTGTATTGTAATTTAAAAAATTCATTTATAATAAAAAGAATTTGTGAACTAAGAGGTATGAAATTAAATCGAGTTATTCAGAGTATAAAATTGAGGGCAATGATAAAGGAAGCGTATGTTAAATCAGCAAAGAAATTTAACAAACCAGAATTACTTAATGTGGAACATGTAATTGCCGGGAATAAGCTCTTTCTAAATTTGATTGAAGAGAAAAAAATTAATTACTGCAAGATATACCGTGTAGTTTGTAACTGGTTAAAAATGAAAGCAAAAAGTTTAAAAACATAATTGTGTTATATAAGTGATGATTCTAATAATTAGTAAAAAATATTTTGATAGAGGTGTTAAAAATGGCTGAAAAAACTACACCAATATTGATACTCCCTGAGGGTTATCAAAGGACGATTGGGAGAGATGCCCAAAGAACAAATATAATGGCAGCAAGAGTAGCTGCTGAGACAGTTAGAACTACACTTGGTCCGAAGGGAATGGACAAGATGCTTGTTGATTCTTTGGGTGATGTAGTAATAACAAATGATGGAGTAACAATATTGGAGGAAATGGAGATAGAACATCCAGCAGCAAAGATGATGGTTGAGATTGCCAAAACACAAGAAGAAGAAGTTGGGGATGGAACAACAACTGCAGTAATTCTTGCTGGTGAGTTATTAAAAAATGCAGAAACATTGCTTGACCAGGAAATACATCCAACAGTGATAGCAAAAGGATACAAGTTAGCAGCTGATAAGGCAGAGGAAGTACTTAATAATATTGCAGTAACGATAAAAGGAAAGGAGGAAGAGGAGATTATAAAAGCAATTGTCAGAACAGCAATTACTGGTAAAGGCTCGCAAACTGCGAGGGAAACGCTCGTAAATATATTAACCAAAGCAGCAGAACAGGTAAAAGAAGAGAGTGAAGGTAAACCATTTCTTGACCTGGACAACATAAAATTACAAAAAAAGATCGGTGGGAGCGTTGATGATACTGAATTGGTGGAAGGTGTTGTCATAGACAAAGAAAGAGTACATGGTGGTATGCCAAGAATCGTTGAGGATGCGAAGATTGCACTTTTAGATGCTGCATTGGAAATTGAGAAAACAGAAGTTGATGCGCAGATAAGGATAGAAAGACCCGAGCAATTAGAATCATTCATTGCAGAAGAGGAAAAGATGCTGAAGGAAATGGTTGAAAAGGTAAAGAAATCAGGTGCAAATGTATTATTCTGTCAAAAAGGAATAGATGAAGTAGCACAACACTTCCTAGCAAAAGCAGGAATATTTGCAGTGAGGAGAGTGAGCGAGAGTGACATGAAGAAATTAGCGAAGGCCACTGGTGCAAGAATTGTGTCAAGCTTGGATGATTTAAGTGCAAAAGATCTTGGATATGCAAAGGTTGTTGAAGAGAAAAAAATTGCAGGTGAGTCACTCACATTTGTAAAGAAATGCAAGAATCCAAAGGCGGTTACAATATTGATACGCGGTGGAACGGAGCACGTCGTTGATGAAGCAGAAAGGGCAATAAAGGATGCGCTTGGTGACTTAAAAGCAGTGATTGAAGATGGAAAGGTTGTTGCTGGTGGTGGAGCACCAGAAATAGAAGTTGCAAAAGAACTAAGAAAATATGCAGAAACATTAAGCGGTAGAGAACAGTTCGCAGTGAAGGCATTTGCAGATTCAATGGAGATCATACCAAAGACACTAGCGGAAAATGCAGGTCTTGATCCAATAGACATGCTCGTTGAGATAAAGGCAAAGCACGAAAAAGGAGAAAAGTGGGCTGGCATCGATGTAAATGGTAAAGTAAGCGATATGTGGAAGCTTGGCGTAATTGAACCATTAAAAGTGAAAATACAAGCAGTAAAGAGCGCAAGCGAAGCAGCGGTAATGATTCTTAGAATCGATGATGTGATAGCAGCTGGAAAAGTAAAAGAAAGTGGAAAGATGCCTTCTGGTCCAGGAAGCATGCCACCAGAAGGTGAATATTAAACTTAAACTCGAATTTCTTTATTTATTTTTTATCACAGAAAAACTTTAATTTCTTGTAATTATTTAATAAATTCAATGAAAGAAAGATGGGATGAAGCACTATTAGTTTTAATCATTTTTCTCGTAGCAGTAGAATTCGTTTTTATCGCCTCTTCCTACTATTACTATTTTAAAATATCTGTTTGCAATCGGGAAAAATCAACACTCTCCTCTTTGGTCAAGTTCTATGAGAATGTGCTTGGTGGATACTCTGGAGTAAATTATAGTGATGCTATAGATATAATTAAGCGAGACGTCCCAAGATTAGATTTCAGATATGGGCTCTACGGTGGTCGTGAAGTAAAAATTATTGATTGTGAATACTGGGTTTTTTACTTTGGAAAGTATCCACAATATAAATATCCGTACAGCATCGATTGTATATATAGCATAAGCATTACAAAACCATACACCATTGGAAATGAAACCTTCTATGAATTACAGGGAATTGCAAGTGTTGATGCAGAGGCCGGAAAATTAAATAGAATCATATTCTGTGAAGTTAATTGTGAATCAAAATTTTTTAATTAGTTTTCATAAATAAATGCAATTTCTTCGTATTTTCAATTAAACCTTCAAGATTTGGAATTTCCTGAGATGCATTGTTTTTAAGCGCATTATATGCAAATTTTAAAAAATTAATTATGTCTGCGTTCTTGCTTAAAAAATTCTTACTTAATCTTTCCATTTCTTCTGAAATAACTTGATGAATCTTCCCCTCCAAGTTCTTCGGTATATTTTGGAATATTGTAAGTGGATAACGGAGTTGATATATTCCCTGTGCGATATAATTGGCTTCTCTCTTTATGTTATCTGTAATTAGGTCTTCCAAGTTATTCACAAAACTTGTAGTATATAGAATGTCTGCTATTCTCGCATCAATAATGGCTTTTTCATCAAATTTTTCTCTATTTTGTAAAAGTTTATTTAAAATTAGAAAATTTTTTATCAAATTTTTTTGATAATCCTGCATCATCTTTTCCAATTTATTCTCATTAAATGTTTCTTTAACATGCTCTACCAGTTTAACCAAATACTTAGGTCTTGTCCTTTCTATCATTATCTATCATTAAAAACAAAATGTATATAAATGTTACTATTTGGTAGCGAAAAAAGATTCTATCTCATCGATGAGCGCTTCTTTTTTATTTGCCAATATGGCCGCTGAAGCTGCGACCGCATGTCCATCTGCTATACCATCTATTTTTTCACATGTTTTTTTCAATAATTCAACTGTACTTGGTGATTTGTTTTTATTTATGTATTCCTGTAACATGCTCGGGGCTCTCATTGAAACCTTCACGTAGTGATTTTTCAGTTTTCCATATCCAGGAATATCATCTCTCATATTTGTGAATCCAAGAATATATTTGAATGGTTTTATAAATCTTCTTTGATAGGACAAATATGAACAAAAAGTTCCGATCACTTTCGTACCCATATCTTTGTAAATGTCACCTGCGTCGAACCATTGCAAATGCTTTGTCTGGTTCAATCCTTCTCTCATAATTTTATTGAGTAATTTTTTATTTGCAACCTTTCTGCTTTCTTCAAGTTCCTTGAATCTTTCTTTTATTTCATCATCCAAACCATCAAAACAAAGTTTTATACCCAATTCTGGACCATTCTTGTAATAGCCAACTGGTCCAAGAACTTGAAGCATTGAAAAAACTTCTTTGATATCTAAGTTAAATTTGTTAATAATCAGTTTTTTGCCATCCACCCTCAGGATTTTATTTTTAATCGCCTCTTCCATTATCTCTCTATTTATTTTAATGAAATCACCTGGAATTTCACAACTTCCAATTAAAGCTAGGTAACTTAGGTCCATGTTCATGTGGTTCATAAGTTTAGCAAAGAGGTAACAGACGGTTGAGCTGGAAAAGTCTGTTTCTCCTTTTAATGAAAATCTTTCAAGATTTAAATCAAATACATTGGGATCATCTGATTCAACAAAATCATGATGGTCAAGTATTATTACTAAGTTCTTATTTTTGTTTAAATTTGAGATGAGGTTAGCATGACTTGAACCAATATCACAATAAAATATAACTCTATTTTCTTTTTTATGTAAGTTTTCTATCACTTCAGGATATAATTTCTCTAAACAAAAACGCTTGACTTTAAATCCTTCCCTTTCAAGGAATTTGTATGTAATGGCACCAGAACATAGACCATCGGCATCATCATGAAAGATGACTGTTACTTCTTCTTCCCTTAATTTTTTTAGTTTGGATATTGCCTCGCTTGCTTTCTGTTGAAATTTCTCAATGGACATATTCTCCAATTATATTTGTATATTTACAAATTTTTTGATTTGAAAAGCTTTAAATTTCTTAATGGACATATAAGAAATGTGGGCTCGTAGCGCAGCCCGGGAGCGCGCACGGCTGAAGCCCGTGGTGTCGAGGGTTCAAATCCCTCCGAGCCCATAAGTATACTCCCGCTTACTATTCTATTTTATAAAGAAATTAAAAGTTTAAGAAAAAGAAATAGAAGAAATTTAAAATCGTAACATTTATTTTCTTGTATTTTTACCAATTTGTTGTAATGACAAGGATAATTGCGGTAGCATCTGGTAAGGGTGGTGTTGGAAAGACAACACTTAGTATAAATCTCGCTTCTGCGCTGCATGAATTCGGTAGGGATGTAATTTTAGTAGATGGTAACATAACGACTGCAAATGTGAGCATACATTTGGGAATACCAAAAACACCGACAACGATTCATGATGTACTAAAAGGAAAGATAAAGAACTTAAAAGAAGCAGTCTACATCCATCCTCTTGGCTTAAAAGTTGTCCCAGCAAGCATTGCGGTACACGAGCTGAAGAGCAAGCATAAGAAAAGGTTTACAGACGCAATCATTGACATTGTTGGTGTAACTGATTTCATTATTATTGACTGTCCTGCTGGTCTTGGTTTGGACGCAAAGCATGCGATTGAGTCTGCTGATGAGCTCCTGGTTGCAACAAATCCAGAGCTTCCGGCAATTATAGATGCATTAAAAGTAATTAGATTTGCAAAAGAATTGGGTGTCAAGCCAATCGGTGTTGTGGTAAATGAATATCGTGGGGACACGAGTCATGAATTGAGTCCAAAAAACATCGAAGAATTTTTAGAACTACCAGTACTAGCTGTAATCCCTTGGGATGAAAATGTTAGAAAAGCAATAGCACTAAAAAAACCAGTAGTATTCTCTTTTCCTGATAGTTTGGCAAGCATAGAATTCAAGAAACTTGCAGCTAGGTTAATAGGATACAGATACAAAATAAGGAGAGAAAGAAAGAGTATGATAGAACGATTAAAAAAGTTTTTTAGAATGGGTTAATCTTACTTTCTAATCGTAATATTTATAAATAAAAATAAACAAAATATTTTTGGTTAAAATGATGTTTGGTGTCTTGCTTCATAGTTACTGAATTCTTCGATTATAGTAGTTGTAAACATCATTAATTAGTCATTCTCATAAAATTACGGGGGTGAAAAATATGGAAAAATTGATGCAAGACGAAGGTGGATTGGTTCACAATTGTATTAGAAGCTGTAGAAATAAAAGAAATCAATAAAGAGGATAAAAGAAAAATCAGGGAACTTGCTAGGTGCTACATTGAAATTTGGAGAGATGAGCCTTGGAATGAGGACAGGAAATGTCCTACATGCGACGAAGGAAAAAACAATTTCGGTAGAAACTTCAGAAATACATTTTGCCCAGTTGATGGAACAAGATTAGTACCTTACTGGACAATTAGAAGAGTTTTAAAAGATCTGTCAAAAGAACTAAACAAAAAAGATGCAACTTGTCTAATAGCTGAAACAACAGGTAAGAGAATATATCGTTACTTTGATAATCGGGCACTTTGCACCAAAAAAAGCGGTATAAAAAAAGTAGACAAAGACACAATCATTGGTTTTACGTGGGGATACGGCATAGACAAAGAAGAAATTTTTAGATTAACAAAATCAGTCGAACTTTTAGATTTATTGGAAAATGAGAGAGTAGCATACATTGACGAGATTGGTGTATTAAATGATTTCAGAGCGCTTGGCATCGGTGAGGAGCTCTGCAATTCATTGATATGGAAGTTCAATAAAAAAAGATATAACTCGATTCTAACAAGAACTAACCCAAGAGCTGAAGCAGCAATATCACTATTCAAAAAATTGGGATTCAAAGACACATCAATAAAAGATCCAGTTTACAATGAAAGAATTTATTTGTTGAAGAGGTTAGAGTAATGCATTTGCATTACTCTAACTAAAAGTATATATCATTTAATATTTTAATTAAAATATGGCCGTGGTGATGTAGTGGCAGCATAAAGGGTTGTGGCCCCTTTAGCCCGGGTTCAAATCCCGGCCACGGCCTTGTGAAGTAAAATGGAATTTGGTTTACCTCGGGGGGTAAGGGATTTTTTACCGAGCGAAATGATAAGAAGGGAATATGTGATCAATGTAATCAAAAATATATTTGAGTGCTATGGGTTTGAGCCGCTTGATACACCAGCATTTGAAAATTTTGAAATATTGGCTGCCAAGTGTGGACCTGAAGTTAAAGAACAGATTTATTACTTTAAAGACAAATCTGGGAGAGAACTCGGGTTAAGGTTCGATTTAACTGTACCGTTGGCAAGAGTTATAGCAATGAATCCAAATTTCATCAAACCATTTAAAAGGTATTGTATTTCAAAAGTTTGGAGATATGAAGAACCACAAAAGGGGAGATGGAGGGAATTCTATCAAGCTGATATAGATATTGTTGGAAGTGAAAGTATGCTTGCTGATGCAGAATGTGTTGCTTGCGTGATTGATGTTTTTAAAAAATTGGGTTTTGATGATTTTTATGTGCGTATAAACAACAGGAAACTTCTAGATGCTCTTTTGATCGATTTAAAGGTTCCAAAAGAAAAAGTAGTCGATGTCTTTAGAGTTGTAGATAAAACAGAAAAAGTTGGCATTGATGGTGTTAGAAATGAATTAATGAAAATGGGTCTAAAAGAAAAGTCAGTTAATGAAATTATAAGTATTATCAAAATAAATGGTGATATTGGAGTATTAAAAAAGATAGAAGCTAAAAATGAATTGATAAAAGAAGCAATGGATGAGCTAGTGCAATTTACAAGATTTATGGAAATGTTTGGTATGAAAGATTACATCAAAATTGATCTTAGTCTAACGCGAGGCTTGGACTATTACACTAGTATTGTGTTTGAGGTCACATACAAGAAGTACAATAAGAGTATTGCTGGTGGTGGTAGGTATAACAATCTAATAAAAATCTACAGAGGACAGGATATACCGGCAACAGGTATTAGTATTGGTGTCGAAAGAGTAATTGAAATAATGGAAGAAGAGAAAATGTTCAATCTTCCAAAAACAACAACCCAAATTTTCGTTGCCCCTGTGAGCAATGATGTAATGGACAAGGCACTAAAAATTGCACAGATTTTAAGAAAGACAGGTAAAAAGGTTGAAACTGAATTAATGAACAGGAATTTAAAACAACAACTTGATTATTGTAATAAAAAAGGGATTGAAAAGGTACTCATCGTTGGGAAAAAGGACCTAGAAAATGGTGAAGTAACACTGAGAAATTTGAAGGATGGTAAGGAAACTAAGGTAAAAATTGAGAAGATATGTGAGATTTTATGAAGAAGGTTGTTTTTTCGCTTGGCGGTTCTGTAATTGTTCCTGGGCAAGTAAATGAGAAATTTTTGATAAAATTTGGAGGACTCTTGTTAAATTTCTTAAAGAGAGATTACAGGTTTGTTGTTGTTTGTGGCGGTGGTAAAATTTGTAGGGATTATATCAATGCTGCACTTAACCTTGGGATAAGTGAAAAGAAAGCGCATATTCTTGGAATTGAGGTAACAAAATTGAACGCAATGCTTTTATATTTTCTTTTGAAAAATTATGCCTTTCTTGACTTTGGTGATCCAAGAAAAGTGAAGATGCGTGGTAGAAAAATTATCATTTCTGCTGGTTATAAGCCTGGTTGGAATACGGATGTCGATGCAGCTTATATATGTAAGGCTCTAAACTGCGATTTTTTAATTAATATAAGTAATACGATTGGCGTCTATGACAAAGATCCAAGGAAAAACAAAGACGCAAAGCTGATAGAGGAAATGAGATGGAAAGAATTTTTGAATAGATTTGGTAATGTAAAAGTTGTTCCTGGGTTGAACTTTATATTTCATCCATTGGCAGCAAGGATATGCGCACGAAACAATATTAATGTATTTTTCGTTTCAAGTGACATAAGAAATTTAAGAAACTTACTTAATGGGAAAAAATTCATTGGAACAAGAGTTCACTAGTTTATCTCTTTTAATCCGTCAATAAACTTACTTGTTCTAAAGCTAAATTTTTTTATTTTTCCACTTGCGATTTCATGTGCTTTCCTTACAGGTTCAGGTACCCTAAAAATAGAGTTTTCTAAAACGATATTAATTGCGGTTTTTAAGCTAACACGATGGCCGATCGAAACAAAGATTGGTTTTGATTTCTCAGTATTTTTTAAACAAGCACCAATCACTTTTTCCCTATCAATTACAGGAACATATTCACCAAATTTTTTTGGCTCAGCTCTTAATCTTCCATATAATAATTTTTTTGCAAATCCTATTGTTGGTATGTTCAACAATATACCAACATGTGTTGCTATTCCGCAAAATCTTGGATGAAGTATGCCGTTCCCATCAAAGATAGTTATATCTGGTTTCTCATCTAATTTTTCAATTGCTTTTATAATCACTGGTCCTTCTCTAAAAGAAAGAAATCCTGGAATGTAGGGAAATCTCATCCTTTCGATATGTAGCTTCGCTTCAACAAATTTTTTATTTTTAAATACAGTGGCACAAGCGCAAGCATAATCTTTTTTGTATGCTACATCAACGCCTCCAATTTTTTCTTTCTTGTTGAATCTATCAGTTTCTATCACTTCTTTTGAGATTTTTCTCTGGATAATTTCAAGCTCATTTAAATCTATAGAAAAATTCCCGAAAACCATTTATCTTACCTTTATTTATTCTAATTCCTTCCTTTTTAAGTAAAATTACTTTCTTCCTTTTTCCAAGTTTATATCCGCCAATGCTCCCATCGCTTCTCACAACGCGGTGACAAGGTATTTTTATTGGTTTAGGGTTCTTATTTAATATCTTACCAATTAATCTGGAAGAATTTTCTTTTCCCAGTTTTCTTGCGATTTCTTTATAAGTAGTAACTTTTCCTGTTGGTATTTTTTTAACTAAATTGAAAACAAGCTCATCAAATTTCATCATTTTATCACTAAAAACTCAGTCATCATTTTTTAACATACCTCTTTACGATCGTGTTTAATAACATTATATTTGGCACTATGACCTTAACATTGTCTTCTGTGATAATCCTTGTTGTTCTTAATCTAATATCATATATCTTTCCTCTAATACCACCAACTTCTATCTCATCACCTATCTTCAAATCTCTTTCAATTAAAATAACAAAACCAGCGATAAGATTTTGTATAAATGTCTGGGACGCAAATGCAAGTGCGAGCCCAACAAAACCAAGGCTGGCAATGATTGCTGGGAGCGCTTCAGAAATTCCAAGTATGTTTAATATCAAAATAATCATTATTAAATATAAAAAGTACGAAACTGATTTTTCTAAAATTTTCGTCGTCTTTGGATTAAACTTTCTTGATTGAATCCAGTAGGCAATGATTCGATAAATAATATTTTCAGCAATGATGATAATAATTGTTAATATCAACATAACAGCAAGTATACTAATGTCATCAAGCATGATTCTGCCATTGATCAAATTATTTAAAATCTGAATGATGCTTTTCATTTTAATGTAAAATATATAATCTTAATTTGTTCTTATAAAATTATGGCTTATATAAAATCACTAGAAATGCAGGGGTTTAAGAGCTTCGCTTCACGTATAAAATTAAATTTTTCAAGAGGTATGAGTTGCATAACTGGGCCGAATGGGAGCGGTAAATCCAACATCGTCGAAGCAATTTGTTTTGTACTGGGAAAGGGTAGAAAAAAAGAACTCAGAACTGAAAAATTTGCACATTTAATTTTTAACGGTGCTAAGAAGGCTACTCCTGCAAAATTTGCCAAAGTAACGATTACGCTTGATAATTCAGAGAAGGAATTTCCATACAATGAGTCTGAGATAAAGATAAGTAGGAAAGTTGACCAAAAAGATCGTGTCTCATATCGAATAAATGGTGTAAGGGCAACAAAGGCAGAAGTAATAAATTTACTTAAATATGCAAACATCGATCCTGAAGGTTTCAACATTATCTTACAAAACGAAATCTCAAAATTTGCAGAGATGGATCCAATAAGCGTTAGAGAAATAATCGAGGAAATTTCCGGGATCAAGGTTTACGATGAAAAGAAAGAAAAGAGTTTGAATGAATTAAAAAAAGTTGAGGAAAAGATAAATGAGGCAAATGCACACCTAGCTGAGAGAGACAGATATTTGAAAGATTTAATTGAGGATAAGAAAAAGGCTGAGGATTATGTAAAGTTAAATGAGGAACTCAAAGTTTGTAATGCGCGTCTCATTTTCAAAGAGATGAGTTCAAGAGAAAAAGAGATCAAAGAAATTCTTGATAAAATTTTTTTAAGAGAAAATAAGATAAAACATTTTGAGACCAAAATAAATGAAATTGATGAAAAAATTAGGGCTGGACAATCAAGATTGGACAAAATCGAAATGTTAATTAAAGAAAGAGGTGAAGAAGAACAAATAAAGCTCAGGAGTGAGATATCTGATTTGAAGGATAAATTGAATGAATTGAGGAACTTGCTTAAAAGTCACCAAAACGAGATAAACAGGATAAAAATTAGGAAAGAGCAAATTGAATTGGATTTTGAATCGACAAATAAAAAAATTGAAGATGGAAGAAAAAGATTAAGTGAAATCAATAAAAAAATTTCAGCACTCAATTCAGAAATTTCAGAAAGAGAAAGCATACTTGAGCGGGTAAAAATAGATGAGAACTTCTTTAAAATAAAAGTTGAAATCGATGAGCTTGATAGGAGGATATTTTCAATTCGTGAGGAAATATTGAAGATGAAGAAATTTGAGGAAGATTATAAACAATTTAATACAATTAAAAATGAATTGGAAAAAAGTGAAAAAGATCTCAAAGAAATCAAGAATAAAAAAATTACATTATACAATAATATCGAAGAAATTTCGATGAACTTAAAAAAGAAAGAGGATGAAATAAGGACGCTAGAGATGGCAATTCTCAGACTTGAAGCAAGGAAAAATAGCATCTTTGAAGCGATGGAGATCGGAGCTAAAGAGGTCTTGAAGTTGAGGGATAAGATCGATGGCATCTACGGAACGGTTTCGGAACTTGCAAGTGTAAAGGAAGAATTTGCTCTACCTTTAAGAGTAGCGTGTGGGAATAAGTTAAATTACATTGTTGTTGAAAATGAGAACGTAGCTGAGAAATGTATAGAGCATTTAAGAAAGAATAGAATTGGAATTGCCACATTTCTACCAATTAATAGACTAAAAAAAATAAAGTTAAAGGAGATTAAAAAAAGTGATGGTGTCATTGGTCTTGCAATAAATCTTTTAAATTATGATAAGAAATTTGAAAATGTTTTTCTCTACGTGCTTGGAAATACACTCGTAGTAAAAGATTTTGAAACGGCAAAAAGAGTTGGGATTGGTATACATAGAATGGTAACATTGGATGGCGATTTAATCGAAAAAAGCGGTGTGATTTCTGGTGGTTTTAGGAAAGTGGAGGTAATGGGTTTCAAACCAGAGGATATTGAGATTAAGATAGGTGAAATGGTTAAGTTAAAAAGAGAATTGAGTGAAGAATTTAAAAAATTGGAAAATTCGTTGAATGAGAAACAAGATGAATTAAGTACGATAAAGGAGAAAGAAAAAGAAATTGAATTTAGAATAAATGAGTTAAAAAGAAAAAAAGAGGAAATTGAAAAAATCGGTAGTTTTGACATTGAATATTTGAATAAGAAAAATGAGGAACTGAAAATACTTGAAGAAAAAAAACAGTCGTTATTCAAAAAATTAGAGATTCTACCAATTTCTGGTGATGAGATTTTAAAAATTCAAGAAGAACTAAAGGAATTAAAAAAATCGATGGAAGAAATGAAAGCCGAGCATTTCTCGATTGAGTCCTCAATTAATAATGTCTTTTTAAGAGAAATTGAAAATTTAAGTAAGATAAGAAGTAACTTAGAAAAGGAAGAGATAAATTTCACTGAAGAAATAAAAAAAGTACAAGATGAAGTAGTAAAGACAAATGAAGCTCTAAAAGCAAAGGAAGCAGAAGAAAAAAAGTTCTATGAAAAATTAAAGCATTTGTTACACAGGAGAGAAAGTATTAATAAGAGGATTGAGGTTTTACAGAGAAAAAAGATAATTTTTAGTGAAAAAATAAATAAGTTAAAGGAAAAAATTAATGATTTAAAGAATGAGAAGGCAAGGATCTCTGGAATGTTGGAAGGATTGTACAAACGTTATGAGGAATATAAAGGAATTGAGATAAAAGAAGTGAGGGAAAGCGTTGAGGATATAAATAAAAAAATTGAAGAAATAAAACAAAAGATTTCTTCGATTGGACCACCAAATATGCGAGCGCTACAGATTTATAAAGAAGTTGAGAATGAATACAATGAACTTAAATCAAGAGTTGAAAAACTGAATGAAGAGAAAAGTTCAATTATGAAAATTATAGAGGAAACAGACACAAAGAAGAAGGTTGCATTTTTGGAAACATTAACAAAAATTGAGGAAAATTTGCAAAGAATCCATTCTACGATTTGTCCTGGTTGGGAAATAAAATTGATTATTGAGGATCCACAAAACTTGTTTGAAAGTGGTATAGAAATGAGGGTCAAAGAGCATGGGAAAACATTTACAACGGTAAGAACACTTTCTGGCGGTCAGAAAACAATGGTTGCGCTTTCTTTTATTTTTGCAATCCAAGAATATCAGCCTGCGCCGTTTTATGTGATGGATGAAATAGATGCTGCGTTAGATAAGGAGAATTCAGATAGATTGGCTGAATTAATCAAAAAATATGCTGAGAAATCACAATTTATCATTGTATCACATAATGATGTGATGCTCACAAAGAGTGATTATTTATATGGCGTAACGATGAAACCAGATGGTGAAAGTCAAGTGGTAAGTTTGAGGTTATAAATAGGATAAGCAAGATATAATTATTTTTGTAATTTGTACCTTTGTTATTTTTTCTGTTGATCATTACAATGAAATTGAAAATTATAATTTAGTAAACTAATATATCTATGAAATAATAGAAGGTTTAAGAATGTGTGGTTATGTTAAATAATAAAGAGTTGTTACCTTAAATATTGATAAAAATAAAATTCAAAAAAACTGGCTTATATGTTTGGATTGTATGTAACTGGGATCGTTTATGCTAAGTTTAAAATTAAAAATAGAAGATTTTTTGTTACTTTTAATTCTGTCTTTGGGTATTTTCTTAAAATTATGGAAAATTTCTGATTTACCTCTTATTTCAGATGAAGCTATTTTTGGTTTAACAGCTTTTGAAATGATTGAAACAGGTACCATTACATTATCAATGGGAGAATATCGCGGCCCAATGGGTGCATATGTATTGTTACCAAGTATATACCTTTTCGGAAAAAATTTGATAGCAGTAAGAACTTTCATTTTAATATTAAGTGTTTTTTCGATGATCTTGTGTTATATATACATAAAGAAATTATATAATGTGTGGGTGGCATTAGCTTCTTCATTTATTTTCACAATAATTCCAAGGAATCTGGTATTAAGTATTAGTATGATGGAATTCGGACTGCTACTATTTTTTATGTTATTAGTAAATTATTTATTTAATAAGTACAATGAAACCAAAAACTTAAAATTTTTATTGTTAGCTTCACTTTTTTCAGGATTTGGGATCATAACAAGACTTACATTTTTATTCTTTCTTATTTCATTTATTCTTACATCAAGACTTATTCTTAATTTACAATTTAAGTTAAATAAAATTAATTTGTGTGTTTGTATCCTTTCTTTTCTTATCGGAATATTACCAATGCTTATATACAATTTAACAAACAATTTTGCTACGATTGGGTATATTTTAAAAAATTTTCCTAAAACAAGTGATGGAGTAAATTTGTTAAATATAAGAGAAAATTTATGGAAAGGAACAATTAGGTTTTATCATTACTTTTCTTCTGATAATTTTTTAGTTTTAATGTTATTCATCTTTGCATTATTTATTTTTGTCATTCCCATACTAAAAGAAATTAATTCTACGATTTCCAAAAAAAATTTATTTATATTCTCAAATTTTATTATATTATTTGTACTCTTATCATTACTAACTGTAAGTAACTTTAGACCACAAGATTTTATTTTAATATCTCCGTATTATTCAATAATCTTAGGGTATTTTTTTTATGATATCCAACGAAAATTAAAGAAATTTAAAATTTATTTTTATTCTTTTCCTATATTTTTTATTTGTATATTATCCTTAATTTATTTAAGATCATATTTGAATTTGGTAACTGAGATTCAAGAAAACTACAGATGTAATGTGGGAGTTCAACTTATGTCTGCGATTCTTCCTAGTTTAAAATATTCAAAAATTGTAACATCTATTGGTCATTTACAATATATTGTGATGTGGTACGCAAATACTAGTATAGATGTAAATGAAAATAGACTTTTATATCTAATAAGAGACAAAGAGCCTTTGGGATTAATTGTAACCCGTTTAAATAAACTTATGAAATCAAGGGATGTGATATACATCTTCTCAGTTAATGAGGTATGTGGATCTACTGAACCAGAAAAAATTTTCATTGATTTTTTGAAATCACATAACAAAACAGTCAGTGAGGAGATAGAAATTTATCATAATGAAGAAATTATGTTCAAGATTTATAAAGTATGATAATTCTATAATAAAACGAAATGAAAAGTCTTCCAAATTTATTCCTTAAGAGTACCTTGTCCCTAAATCTCCTAAAACTCTTTAATTTGTGGCTTCCTCTACCATAAACAACAGTAGCAATAAAACAACCACTTGGTGTATAGGGTGGAATCTGAGAATTTGGTTTATTCATATAATATAACCCAGCTCTCTCAATCTTTTTAACATTTCTCTTTCTAAGGTATAATTTACAAATGTTTTAGCATATTTTTTGTGAACTTTTGTTTGAATACTTAATTGGATGTAGAATCAAGTATAACCCACCTATCATTCTCTGTTAGTATTATAATTAATCCAAATTTCATGATGGGTCCGGCCGGATTTGAACCAGCGACCTTCTGCACGTCAAGCAGACGTCATAACCACTAGACCACGGACCCATGCGGCAAGCCGCTCGAGCTCGATGCACATCCAATTGTATTGACCCAAGCTTTCTCTAGATCCCGTGGTCCTATAAGCACCCATTACTGGGTTTATGGCTGCTACCTTCCGGTCCTGACCAGTTTCGCCCAGTAATGAGCCAAATAGGGCGAGATCTCATAGATAGCGACTCAGGTGTGCAATTGGATAATGCACCTGACCCAAGCTTCGATCCGCCATGAAGCCCATTTGCGGTACAGGGAAGGGCTAGCTCCCCATCTGCTTGCCGCAATTATATTTCATTCTTTCTATTATTTAAAACTTTATGGAGTGCTAGAATTGAAGCAAGTAATAAGATTAAAAAGGATGGGAAATCCAAATCGGGAAGTACTTTAAATTCAATGATTTGCTTGCTTAATGAATAAACAAAGACGTTATAGTTGATTGATTCTCCACAATTTATGCAAGCAGTACTTTCACCTACGTTAATTGTAAAGCTACCTGTGCCAGAAGTAATTGGAACAACTAATATTCTTATTGTCTCTTCCTCATTTTTACCTAATTGGAATGATAGACCTTCTATTCCCTCTTTCGAGTAGGTGCCTTGTGATGTCATAAATTGCGCGTAAAGTAGACTCTGCAAGTAATTAAATGATAAATTTGTGTTTAATGTGTTACTACCGAGATTCTTAAATGAAAATGTGATTAGTGCATATTTACCTAGATCAATTGCTATACTTTCTTGTGTGGGTGTCCTACTTGTTATGACTAACGGATCAGTGATTGAAAAAACCACTTGTTGCGAAGTAACACTTTTTGTTTGTATACTATCGTTATAATATATGACGGGTTGTGCATTAAAAACAGAAGAATAATCCTGACAATTCATCGAACTGCATATAAATAAAAATTCGGCGATTGTATTTGGTGCCACTGCACTTGGATTATTTGGAGAAGGCGAACAAGAAATATTGCCATTCACAATCTGTGAAGTAATAAGTGCTGTCACGTCTCCTTGGCTACGTACAATAAACCTAATCTTCGGATTATTGAAAATATAATTATCCTCGATAGTTGTGCTTACTGGTGTTAAATTTACACCATATATTGTAGCACCAAAAACTAGGTTATTACTTGAAAAGTAAAAGTGATACAAAAGAAAGAAAATTAGAACGATAATATAAAGACGGAACCTAGAAATTGCATTCCTACCCAAGCTAAGTAAATCTGTGTGGTCCATCTTCAATACCTTATAATAAGAAAGAGGTGAAGCTAAAATAAAAACATTCACTTGAGCATATATATCAAATAACTGGGCGTCCCAGTAACATTTTTAATGCTCCTATAGTTTCGTTGGATAAAATCATTAATTTGTGCTTCTGAAGCATAGTAATAAGTGCTATCAACCTTTATATCAATAAAGAACTTTGGCCTATTATTCTCGAGCATTGTAATCAAATTTTCTTTTCCATCAAATATAATGCGTGGTAAAAATGAATCAAGGTAATCTGCTGTGATTCTTATGTCACTTGAAAATGAGATAAAGTTTGTAATTGATGGTTCCCCAAAAATTGTTTCATTTTCATTTATATTACTCTCTATAAAACTTCTTATTTCATACATGTGTGCCGTATTAATTGGATTTAAATAGAAATCAATCGTTTTAAAATTTGAATAAATTGAAAGTAAAAATATCATAAGAATAAATCCTTTAATCACTTTATCATCTATTGAGAAGAAAGTACTCGAAATTGCAATTACATAGAATGGTAATGAAAGAAGAAAATAATGATAAAAAACTGGTTGGAATAGGAGTAAAATAATAAAGTCTATTAAAATTGGCATGACTGAAAAGAAGAAGAGCATCTTCTGCTTCTTTTCAATTGCTGTAACTAGGGAAATGATTGCTAGAGACATAAAAAAGAAATTCATACTCCAATATTGTAAGGTAAAGATTTTCCTGAATGAAAATAAAAGTATTTTTGTATTAATATGATACAGGATGGTATCCTTAAAAAAATTATTACCATAGATGGACAGAAATAGAATAAACGTAACTGAAACTAAAGCTATCGTTAAAAAAACAAATTTTTTCATCTCATTCCTTTTGAAATAGTAGAGAAAAAAGATAAAGAATAGTATGTAAAATACTGTGTGGAACCTAAAAAACGTGGCAATTGTAAATGAGATCGAAGCTAACGTTGTTTTTTCTTTTAGCAGAAAGTAGAAAGAAAGGAGTATAAACATTAAAGTCGGAAAAAAACCTTGCTCAATCAGTGAAAATGAAAGAAAAGGTGGTGAAAAAAGAAAGAGTAGTGAAGAAAGAAATGCTACTTTTTCATTGTATAGTTTTTTACATATTAGAAAGATTAAGAATGTAGATATAGAACTTGTTAAAAGTGGAAGTATTTTGGCAACCTGGAGTGAACTCCCAAAAATAAGAAATAAAAATGAAAGTGTATAAATCTGGAATGGTGGGTGGGCAAGGAAAATTTCTTTATAAATAGTTTTGCCATTCAAAAAATTCTTTGCTACATTAAAATAAAAGTTCTCATCAGAGAAGGTTGGATGTAAGAAGAATATTCTCATAACTATCGACAAAATGATTATTAAAATTAATATTTGATCTATTTTCATTATTTCAAGAGAAACATTTTTATCTTAAAAATTAAGCGATATTATACCATTGTAAAGATTTTAAAATTACTTATTTATTAATTAATAAGATCGAGATGAAAAAAGGGATTTTTTTCTTTTGCATCTTATTTTTGTTATATTTATCTAAAATACTAAACTTACAATTAATTTATCAGTTAATCGCAATAGTTATTATATTTTTTTTGCCTGGTTTTTTTACTTTAAAAAATAGAACGTTCATAGAAAGGATTGCATTTTCACCTGCAATTTCTATTTCGTTTGCAATCATTCTTGCACTCTTTTTTTCATTTTTTATGAAAATAAATGAAAATTTTTTACTCCTTATTTTAACTACTTCATGCCTACCAATGCTCATCTATAAAATTGAGATTCCGTCAAAAATGAGAATGGAAAGAATTTACATCTATTTATTATTGATCTTAATTTTAGGTATTGTAATAAGAGTCTTGATATTTTCAAAAATTACACAGATCATTGGCACCGATGCTGTGAGATATGCAATTGTTGCACATTCAATGTTTTTAAAGCAGGAAATAACGACTGATTCAAGACCATATGACATGAGCTATTCATTTTTTTACTTTCCAATTTCTTTTGTTCTCCCATTAATTTTAGAATTGATGAACATAAACCCGATTAGTTCAATCACATATTTCTCACTCTTTTTTAACATCATGTCTATTCTTGCTTTCTATTTGTTCGTAAACTTATTATTAGATAAAAAACAAGCGTTGTATGCAACTTTTTTCTATTCGCTATTTTATGATGTTTCACTTGATTATCTCATGGCTAGGGGTGTATTTGCTTACTCTATAGGTTTTTACGGTTTATTTCTAATGTTATATGGGATATTAAAAATACATGGTGGAGAAAAAGACAAGAAATTGATTTTCTTTCCAGCACTTTTCCTTTTATTAGTGCATTGGTACCATTTTTTTGTAATCCTTGCACTCATTTTCTCATTAGCAATGCATGAATTCATCAATGAAAATTCATTTAGAAAAACGAAAGATGTAATAATTAAACTGCTCGGTTTGCTTCCATTTTTATTAATTGCTTTACTACCATTCTTAATACTATTCATCCCAAAATATTTTGAAATACAAAAAATTTGGAAACTTGCTGATTGGAGGATGTATGAAATATATTATGAAAACCTCTCGATGATTGGGAAGTTATATGGGATGATATTCAAGAGCTTTGCCTCGATTGTGTCAGGCGTCACTTACTCTCTCGGTTTCTTCGTAACATTACTTGTTTCAAAAATGATTGTTGAAAAAAGTAAAATGTTCTTATTGTTTCTATTTGTTTTTCTCTTCATTTCATCTTATTTTTACATACCATCAATAACATGGAAAAGGAATGTTGATTATATGAAATTAATCTATCCAATCTCATTTTCACTTGTATTCGATAATCCTATTATCGTGGGTATTTCATTAATTCTTTCCCCGTACATTCCAAACACACCATCTTGGTATTTTTATATGGTACCTGAAAAGTTGGATAAGGAGGCTGCTGCTTTCTTTGATGTCGTAAGTGAGGAAGAATTAAAAGCATTTGAATTTATAAGGAAAAATACACCTATAAACGCTACTTTTATTCTAGATGGTGGTGGTGCTGGGTGTGTTGGGGGACAAACATTTTCACATGGCGAAAGAATTTTTCCATTGACATCAAGGAAAGTATTTTATTTCACGAACTTTTGCCCTGGTTTATTTGATTTAAGAGAATACCAGGAGCGTGTAGATCTATATCGAGAATTAGCAATAGAACCAAACAATGAAAGTACGATTATGAAATTGAAAAAGTACAATGTAACGCATGTTTATATTGGTCCTGCGCATATTGGTTTAAATCCAGAATTGTTTATAATGTCAAGAAATTATAAGTTGATCTTTCATGAAAATAATACTTATGTCTTCGAGATTAAATAAAAAAATCTTGGAAATTATCTTACTATTCTTAATTTTTTTACTAGTACTTATCATCCCTTCTAATATTGTTTTCAAACAATCCAAAATTGATGTAAAATTCACATGCGTGGCGATTGAGATTAAAGAAAAAAGTTGTTCCTTTGAATGTAGTATCATACCAATATATGAAAAAGATGAAATCGTGAATACGAGAATCCTTATCCTCCATTCAGGATGGTCCGCGATATATGATAAAACATTTAGGTTCATAAGCAACAAAAACAACACAATTGTGCTCGAGTTACCTAAGAGGAATTATAGCTACAGTATGATGATTTCATTGTACACAGATGAAGACATCGGAGCAAGTAAAAACCAGTTAATATTATTCTGTTAAACAGGGATTATCTTGAATTTTGTTAAAGCTAGAAATCCATCAAAATATTTTTTGAACTGGCTAATGTCTTTTGTATTTAACAATAGGTTAATTATAAATCTTGGTCTAAAATAGAATTTTCTATAAGCAATCTTTGTGTAGTGTTCAACATTCTCAGCACAGTATGGCATACGTTCATTTGCTTTGTTTAGGGTAAATGACCTCCAATAATCACTATCAACCAAACCAAGCTCACCCGCAAATTTATAAAGTTCGGTTTCAGGATATGGTGTGGTGATTGAAAACATCGCCCAATCTGGATTCAATTTAATGGCAAAATCAATTGTTTTTTTCATTTCTTTTTCTGTTTCTGTTGGATAACCTAACATAAAAAAACAGAATGTCTCTATTCCAACTTTTTTGCACATTTTAATTGCCTTCTCGATTTGCCTTTTATTTATCCCCTTCTTCATTAATTTCAATATTCTCGAGTTTCCTGATTCAATACCTAGTCTTAATCTCAGACATCCTGCTTTTTTCATCAGTTTAAGTAATTTAAAATCAATCGTGTCAACTCTCGTAGGTGCCTCCCATTTAAATTTTATATTTCTGGCAATGATCTCGTTACATATTCCTTCTACATGCTTCCTATTCAATGTAAATGTATCATCATAAAACCATATCTCTTTTAATTTAAAATTATTCAAGCACTGCTCAATTTCAGCAATTGTATTCTCCTTACTTCTAAAACGTATATATCGGTCTATTGGAGACTTGAAACAGTAACTGCAGTTAAATGGGCATCCTCTTGATGTGATCATCGTAGTAAATGGGTGTAGTGAGATAATCGAATAATACTTATTAATTTGAATAATATCTCTTGATGGGAAAGGAATTAAATTTATGTCTTTTATATACCTTTTAACCGGTATATGGTGAATTTTCTTTCCTTTTTTGTATGTAAGCCCATCAATATGTTGAATTTTCTTCTTTCCTTTTAGAAATTCCAGCAGTTCTATGATTCTAAATTCTCCTTCGCCACTAACACCAAAATCCACAAAATCATATGAAACTGTCTCTTTTGGGAAAATATACATGTGTGGGCCACCAATAACTGTCTTGATTTCTTTACTTACTTCCTTCGCTAATTTACAAACTTCTAATGCACCTTTCAATGTGGATGTCATTGCCATTGTGGCAATGACATTTGGGTCAAACTTCTTGATCTCTCTTTTTAATTCTTGGGTGGTTAAATTTAGCGCTTGAGAATCAATAAATTTAACTTCATATCCAGCTATTCTTAAGGAAGAAGCAATATATAGCAAACCAAGCGGCGGATAGATGCCTTGGACTTTATTGACACTTTCAGGTAATCTTGTGTTTATATTTCCAATATCGTGGTGTCTTACTAATAATACTCTCATTTTGAAAATAAAAATGAAAATGTTTATTAATTATTTGCTAATTTTTCTACAAAAAAATCTCCGATTGCAATGTATTTTGCACCAGAATTTAAAAGTGTCCATATTGCCTGTTTTGGTGTACACACAATTGCATAGCCATGTTTGTTTAAAGAGGTGTTCAAAATTGTACCCGTACCTGTTTTTTTCTTTATTTTCTCTAACACTTTTCTATATCTGGGGTTCTCGTCTAAAAGCATTTGTGGTCTTGTGGTTCTATCAATGTGTGTAACCGCTTCCATCTCTTTTAAAAAATCTTCTCTTACTATATAAGCCATTGTCATAAATCTGTTTGGTTTGTTATCATAATCCTCCAATAATTTATTCGCGTCTTCCTCTAATATTGTTGGACAAAAAGGTTGAAAGTATGGCCTCCGCTTAATTATTAAATTTAATTCGTCTTTGCATTTTTTACTCCATGCCGGTGAAAGTATGCTCCTATTTCCAAGCGCTCTTGGCCCATATTCCATTCTACCTTGAAACCAAAGTACAATTTTCTCATTGAGAATAAAATCAGCTACGTATTCACTTATATCACTTCTTTCTTCAAACTTTATCTTATCTCGGTTCTCTAATAGTTCTTTTTCTATATCTTCGTTTGAAAATTCTGGACCAAGATAAACATCTTTTATCTGTTCCTTTTTGTAACTCTTGTTTAATTCGTAATCTAACAGTAGGGCTGCACCCGCTGCAAGACCTCCATCTCCCATGTGAGGAAAAACAAAAACATTTCTAACTTCTGGTAATTTTCTAATTGCCATGTTTAAAATGACATTAGAAAAGATGCCACCAGCCAGCGCTATATCTTTAATCCCAGTTTCATCGATTGCCTTTCTCACAATTTCACAGACACATTTTTCAAGATGTCTTTGAATTCCATAAGCTAATGCTTCCCTTCCGTACTTCCAAAGTAAATGGTTTTTAATCCATTCAGCTAGTAACAACTCATATCTAACTGGAAGTTTTCCAATTAAGTTGCCATCCTTGACGGATATTATCTTATCAAGTTCTGGTATTTCAATCGAATAAGAATAAGGTGCTAAACTCATTACTTTGAGTTCATCTTCTGAGTACTTCATATCCAGGGCATATGTAACAGCACCGTATAAAATTCCCAAACTAACATTCGCTGGGAATTCTTTAATTCTTTCAATCTTTCCATTTTTACCAACACAAATTGAACCACTTAATCCA
>JAPDLJ010000001.1 GCA_025920705.1 Candidatus Jingweiarchaeum tengchongense | reverse complement strand
GGATCATCCGGACTTATCAAGTACTTACCTTCTAGATTTGGTATGTTTCTGGTTCTCGAGTAGATTGTGAGTATGATGAACAGGAAAAGGACAAGATAAACAAGAATTTTATTGTGCTTCTTAAAGAAATTAATTAATGAATCAAGATTTAGCTCTAACTCCTCTTCCTTTAGCTTTTTTTCTTCCCCCTTCTCTTCTTCTTTGACTTCAATTTCTTTTTTTTCTTCCTTTACCTCTTGCTTAACCTCTTCAACTTCTTTTTCTTTATCCCCTTCTAATTTCTCCTTCTTTTTTCCAAAATTCTTGAAAAAACCAAATATATTTCCGAGGTCTATTTCAATCACATCAGATTCTTTCTTTTTCTCTCCAATTTCTTCCTTTTTTCCTTCTTCGTCACTTTCCTTCTTGCTTTCTCCAATTTCTTTTTTCTCTACCTCTTCCTTTTTTCCTTCTTCTAATTTTTCTTCCCCATCGATTTCATTATTCATAGGCCCTGGACCTCTATTAACGCAGCAACGATTAATAATAATGATGCAACTGCAATCAAATCAACAGAATCAAGCAATACTTCCATAAATTCTTTACTCTTGTAATCGTGTCTAATCACTGCCGCACTTATGATTCCACCAGCGATGCTTGCAAGAAAAAAAGCAATCATCTCGAATGTACCGTGAAACATATATTTACTCAATCCAAGCGAGAGTACACGAAAATAAGTAGTTAAGCCAGGAGAAACATGTCGCGCAATTTCATTTCTAATAAAGTCACCGATCGCAGCTGCCACCACACTTGAATTCCATGCCAATACAAAGATCGCACCAGCACCATAGAAAAGCGACAACAATAAACAAAAGAAGAGAACCTTAAAATTATTTGATAATATCGTTAAAATTGCCTCATTTTGAGAAATTGCACTTGCAGTAAATTTTCCTCTCACATATTTTATTGTCGATATTTGTGATGCAAATATACTCTCATAGCTACTTTGTGGTAAAATAATTGCAATAATTAGAAAGGCAAAGAAAAAACCAAAGAAAAGCGAAAGAAAAATTGTGAAAATATCTGTGTGTGTTTTTATTAGTGGATATTTAATCCTTTTCAACAATCTCTTTTCAATCTTCTCAAATTTTTCTCTATCTTCCATTCTCAATACATCCAAAAATTCCTTCTTCTCGATTTCTTTCATCTCTTTTTTTTCTTCAACTAACAACACATTTGCAAGCAACGGTATCGATGCCATTGTCGTGAGAAAGACAACTGGTAGTGAAGGTGAAGAGGAAAAAATAAGCATTGCAAAGAAAACGGCAACGAACACATAGACGAAACCAAGTATAAACATTTTCCACGGATTTTTTTCAATCTTTTTTGTGCTGATTAGCAATTCAATTACCATTTAAATCACTTTGGATATATTCTCCTTGATCTTCCTTTAAAACCTTCACCCGTTTCCTCCATCCTTATAAAACCAAGCTTTTCGAGCTTTAAAAGATAATTTCTTAAGCTTCTATCCGTTGTTTTCCCTCCTTTTTGCTTGTAGAGCTGGAAAATTTCACCACTGAGCTTTCCAGGATTTTCTTTTATGATCTCCAATATCTTTCTTTCTTCGTTCCCCAACTGTTCAATCATTAGCTCTTTGCTGAAATCAGGTAGTGTTTCAATCACTTTTTTAATGTGTTCAATACTAATTTTTTTACTTGCACTACTTTCAGCCATTTTACCAGCTTTTAATAGTATAAATAAACCAGTTCTTATATCACCATTTTCATACGTTTTTTCAACACACAATTTTATTACTTCCTCAGGTACCGCACCTGGTACAAATGCGAGCTTGATTCTCTGTCTCAATATCTCCTCAATTTCATCCATCTTATATTGCTTGAACTCAAGGTTATTCAATTGCAATCTCGACTTTATTCGAGGATCTATTTTCAATACAAAATCTCGATGATTTGTAATCAAAATGAAGCAAGCATTTCGATGAAAGTTCTCGAATAGTGTGTACAAGAAATCAGGCGTTTCAACTTTATCTACTTCATCAAATGCAAATACATAAGCACCAATTTTCTTTAATCTTTCATGCATTTCTCTGATTACAACTTCAAGCGCAACGCCTTTTTTTGGAAATGGAATTGCAAGATGCTCCGAGATTTTACTCATAATTGAATGGTTTGTAGTGTTCTCCCAACAATTTATATAAATTGGTATAATATCATCGCTCTCCTCCTCAAGCTTATCGAATACATATTTTACGCAGGCTGTTTTTCCTATACCAGGATTACCAAAAATAAAGAGGTTGATTGCGCTTCTTTGCTGGAATAGTGGTTTTATTGCATACACAATCTCGTTTATTTCTTTTTCTCTACCAGGCAATCTATTAGGTAAGTAATCAAAGTTTAACACTTCTTCATTTTTGAAAATACTTTCCTCGCTCCCAAGTACATCAAAAAAATGCTTCATTAAATTAATTGATAAAAATTAAGTTATTTAAATTTTCCAATTAGAAAATCTTTTATTTACTTCCTTCATCTTCCTTAAAATGGGTGTTAATCTTAGGGACATCATCAATGCAAAAGAAATTGAACTGGAATCACTTGGGCAGAAAATACTTGCTTTCGATGCTTTCAACACACTTTATCAATTTCTTACGATCATTAGGCAAAGAGATGGCACGCCGTTGATTGATCGCAAGGGTAGAGTGACAAGTCACCTATCCGGCACATTTTATCGTATGGTCAATTTAATGAGCTACGGAATAAAGCCTTGTTGGGTTTTTGATGGCGAACCTCCAGATTTCAAGAAAAGTACAATTTTGGAAAGGGAAAGAAGGAAAGAAGAGGCAGAAGAAAAATATAAAGATGCATTGGAGAAAGGAAGGGAGGAGGAGCTAATGCTTTACGCACAGCAAACAGCAAGATTAAGTCAGGAAATGGTGAGTGATACAAGAGAACTATTGGATGCAATGGGAATACCATGGATTCAAGCACCTTCCGAGGGAGAGGCGATGTGTGCACACATTGTAAAAAAAGGAGATGCTTATGCTACTGTGAGTCAGGATTATGATAGTTTACTCTATGGTTCCCCGCTTTTGATTAGGAATCTAAACATTACTGGAAAGCGAAAATTACCGAGAAAGGAAGTTTACATTGAGATAAGACCCGAGATTATTGAGTTGAAAAACATATTGGATGAATTAAAAATAGATCAAGAGCGTTTGATTCTCATTGGCCTATTATTGGGTACTGACTATAATCCCGGGATCAAGGGAATAGGACCAAAAAAAGCATTGGAAATTGTAAGAAAACACAAAGAACCAGAAAAAATAATGAAGGAAGTAAAATGGGAATTTGAAATTCCTTGGCAAGACATATTTAACTGGTTTATAAAACCTAAAGTTAGCGATAGATATGAAATAAGATTTAAAGAGATAAACAAAGAAAGAATAAAAAGAGTACTTTGCGATGAACATGACTTCTCAGAAGAAAGAGTGGAAAATGCGCTTTCATCAATAATTAAGAAACAAGAAGGATTAAATAAATGGTTTAAAAGATAAAAAATAAAAAATTTAGATTTTGTATTTCTTCAACCATCTCTTTGCTGGCTCTTGGAGTGCGAAACCGAAGCTTATTCCCAATGCAATTGCTATGCCTGCGCTTATACCAGCTATGAAGTACCTAAAGATGTCTGCAAGCAAGCTGATCTCAGTGTATCCAAACTTTGGAAGTGCTAGTACGATTGCAAAGTATACAATGATGAAATAGACGACGCCACTGACGAAATCTGACAGCGCAAATTTCTTCTCCTTTATCTTTTCACTTGCGAAGTGTGCAAGTATTAGACCAATTCCCAACATGATTGCACCAAGTATCCAGTTTGGAACTGCATCAATTATTGCTCCGAAGAAGCTTGCCAATGTGACTAGGTTCAGTTGGACTAATGCCTCCCTCAATGCAATGACTATTACATACCATTTGACGACCCATGCAACTGCCTTTGTCATCGAAATGTTAAACAGTGCCTTTTCGAGACCTCTTTCCTTAATCCAATGGTCAATCTTCAATTGCATCAATATCCTCTTTGCGATTCCCTCGCATATTAGTGCGATGATGTAACCCACAAAAAACACGATTACTGCAATTATTATCCTTGCAATCGCTGTTACGACCCACTGCGTAAGCCAGCCGGCCCCCATCGTGGAAATACTTTCCAGTACACTCTCCATTATCCTTCACCAAATAATAAAAGGAAATGAGCTTATTTAAATCCTTCTCTCCCTATCAAAGGGACAAAAGCAAAGAAGCCCAAGTCCTTTGTTTTTATCCTTTTACCCTCTTTTTTTATCTTGAATAACCTTTGTATATGTGTAATTGGACCAACAGGTATTACCATGATACCTCCATCAACAAGCTGCTCAATCAGAGAATTTGGTATTTTGGGCGCACACGCAGTCACAATTATTCGATCAAATGGTGCTTTTTCCCTTAAACCAATGGAACCATCACCACAATACACTTCTACATTCCTGTATCCAGCATTGTTTAAATTTCTCCTTGCGAAATCAACAAGTTCGCTTATTCTTTCTATTGTGTATATTTTACCGCTATCACCCACAATCTCAGCCAAAATTGCAGCCTGATATCCAGAACCGGCACCAACTTCCAATATTTTATTTCCTTTCTTTGGCTCAAGTGCTTCAGTCATGATAGCGATTGTTGTTGGTTGTGAAATTGTTTGGCTATAGAGTATCGGTAATGGTGTATCAGCGTAACTATATTCTTTATATTGCTCAAGAACGAATTTTTCTCTCTCCACTTTATAAAAAGCCCGAATGATTTCAGGAGTCTTTAAAATTCCTTCCTTAACTAAATAAGATAAAAGTCTTTCTTTTTCCTCAGCTAATCTATCCTGCATCTTATTTCTTTATTAAAAGTATTGCCAATGAAACAATTGTGACTACTAATGGTATTACTGACAGCCAAAAAATTGTTGCACTTCCCAAGTAGAATTCATATATTTTTAGTAGACCCAAGAGTAAAAATTCTAGCGCTGTTATTAAAAACGCGGCGATAAATACCGTTGTTAATATGTCATCCACATCCATTTCATTCACCAAAATTATTTATAATCTTAATAGAATTTAAAATTTATGCTCTTAAGAATTTTTGGAGAGAAAGATAAGAAAATAAAGATAAAAGGAAAGAAGAGGATAGGGGAAGTTTTATCCAAGCAAAAAATAGATGCATCACTGTTCATCATCAGGAAGAATAAAGAGATTGTATTAGAACACGATTATGTGAATGATAGTGATGAAATAGAATTAATACCAATATCATCGGGTGGATAAATGAAGATCGAACTTAAAGAGAAAGTAGAAAAGGAAATAAGGAAAATTAGGGAAGCGATGAAGGAAATTAAGAGCAGTGAAAGTGAGGAAGCAAAAGATCTTTTTGATCTGGCAAAGAGATATTTTGAAGATGCTGAGTACTTTTTCAAGAATGAGCAATACATTGAGGCATTTGAGGCAATTACAATTTCGTGGACATATTTGGATTCTGGTCTTAGATTAAAAATATTTTCAGTTCCCCAACATCTTAAAGATTATTTTACAATAGAATAAGCGGGGTGGGAGATTTTCGGTCTATGACTATCGAACTCCCGTGAGTCGGTGTCTACTAATCATCTCTCATCATAACACCAACTGCAGCCGACCGCATAACCACTCTGCTAACCCCGCAATTTTATAATATTAAAAATATATTTTTAACTTTATCGCTATCATTTACAAACAATTCATACAAAACCTTGCAATTATAAAAATGATTGCGCAGAAGATCGTGAAAGCAATCCAAATCCATCTTTTTTTGAAATATTTCTCGCTTAGATAAATGATGATGATGAACCATCCAATGAAATAAGAAGTTAATGGTACAATTGGCTCGAGAAGGAGGTCAAATAAATTGTATCCACCTATCCAAAGGAACCACTCGATTCCGGAGAAATGTACTAGGAGTGATATAAGTGAAATTATAAAAAAATTTACGCCTTTTTTTCCATTTGATATTGATACGTACAAGAACAGAAGTGCTGATATACCTGAAATTAGTGCATAAAGGAATCCAACTGTACCTAATGGAGATACCAGCATTTTAATTTTTAGTAATGGTCCCTTAATATTTTTTTCCAATGACAGGTGAGCGAAAGAATTATTTGGTAATATCACATAAAAATAATTGATGAAGATCGTTAAATTTTGGGTTAAAGGTAAGGTGATAAAGATTGAGACACCTTGGCATACGGCCGAGAGAAGGATGCCAAGTGAATGGGAAGAAAAACTCTACCTTCTTATTCATCCACTAACTAGAAAGTACGGAGCAGAATTTTGTTTTCTGATTAAGGATGTACTCGATTATCCACAAATTGAGAATGAGATAAAGCGTTTTCCAGCAATTCAAGTTGATGACAAGATTGTGCATCAAGGAGATATTACTCTTCAAGAACTGATTGACATACTTGAAAATATTAAAAGGATGGAATGAAATTGAAGATTGAAGAAATATATAAGAAACAGAAAAGTAAGGAAAGAGAGTTTAGAGAGAAATGGGACAAAAGAATCATTGGAGTTAGAGAAAGAGCAAAAAAACTTGGAGCTGATACAATCCTTGAAAGAGCTGAGAGAAGTTCAAAGGTGACTTGCGAGCTCGGGGAAATAGGTGTATGTTGTAGATTGTGTAATATGGGCCCATGTACTGTTAGAACATCCGCCTTTTCATCTTTGTCTAACAATGAAACATTGGACTGGAAAGGCATATGCGGCGCAAATGCAGACCTGATAATTGCAAAAAATATGCTCAGAGCAGTTGCTGCGGGCGCAAGCTTCAATTTGAAGCATGCTTTGTACTTGTCCCAAGTTCTTAGAAACATTTCAAGAGGTCAATCATCATTTACAATCGTTGATCACAAAAAACTGATAGAAGTTTCCGATGTTCTAAAAATCAAGAAGAGTGAAATTTTGGCTGAAAAAATTGCAGAGATTTCCATTAATGATTTATTGGGTGATCTGAATCAAATGAATTTTCTCACATATTTGAATGAAATAACACTGAACAAACTTAAAAAGAACCAGATTTTACCAAGATCCTGCGCTATAGAAATTAATGAAGCATTACAAAGCACAGTGCTCGGCAGTGGAGATGATTTAAAAAAATTGTTTTTGCAAACATTAAGGACTAGCATCGCGACTGGATTTTGTATGCTGATATCAAATGAGATCCAAGACATTATATTTGGCGTGCCAAAACCCAAGCTCAGTTTTGTTGATCTTGGCACGATTAGGAAAGATAAGGTTAATATTGTTGTCAGTGGCACGCTGCCCCTTCTAGCAGAAAAAATCTTACTACACACGGTTGATGATGATTTAATTGAACTTGCAATTTCAGAAGGGGCAAATGGTATTGGTGTATATGGCATGGCAGATACTGGGAAGGAAATGCTAAGTAGAGAAGGCACGAAGTTTTTAGGTGATTTTGAATCACAAGAGCTCGCAATTCTCACCGGAGCAATTGATTTATTCGTTGTTGATTTTGGATGCACGATTGAGAACATTGAAAAAATCGCTTCCTCTTTACATACGAAAGTAATAACAACGATGGATGAAACAAAGATACAAGATTCAAGATTTATTAAATTTGATGATAAAAAAGCGGATGACATTGCCAGAGAAATAATAAAACTGGCAATTGAAAATTTCAAGAATAGATATGGTGTGTTGATACCTGAAAACAAGAATAAAATAGTAACTGGATTTTCTTTTGAATCAATTACTGAAAAATTTGGGAGCGTTCTACCCCTAATCAATGTGATTCGAGAGGGTAAAATAAAAGGAATTGTAATTATCTTCGGTTGTAGAAATCCAAAGAAAGGTCACGATTTGAACGCCGAATTAGCAAGAGAGTTAATAAAACATGATGTGTTAGTGATGACGGCAGGATGCACAAGTTTTGAAATCGCAAAGGAAGGCTTAATGAGGGAAGAAGCCGCTGAAATTTCAAGCAAAAATTTAAAAATTGTCTGTGAAGCACTTAAGATTCCACCAGTACTTGATTTCGGTTCATGTATGAGTATTGCAAGGATATTCATCTTAATCGACAAAATAGCCAGAACTTTAAACACCGACATTTCACTAATTCCAATCGTCTTTGTGACAGAATATATAAATGAGAGGACAATGCCAATTGTATTTTTCATGTCATCATTGGGTTTAACTACGATTATCGAGACGATGCCACCCATATTCGGAAGCGAAAGATATTTGGAATTTTGCACAAAGGAAATTGAAGAATTGACAGGTGGGAAGATAATTTTTGAGAATGATCCATCCACAATACTTGAAATCATTAAATCCCAGATGAAAATGAAAAGATTAATTTGAATTAATTAAATTTCTTCAAATGATACTTGAAAAGTAGGCAATGATGTATAGAAATGTTAGATTGAAAACATAAGAAGAAATTAACATCTTGTTTAAATTGTATTCAACGGATTCAAACAGCGATGCATTAAATTCATCTGAAAATGGTGATGTAATGATGAAGCCGGAAAGTGCCGGTATGAGAAAGAACCAGGCTCTACTCTTCATCTTCTTTATCTTTAAACCAATTTCCTTCGCACGTAAATAAGTTTCTGTAACAAGACTGAACTTGACAAAACTAAATATGAGCACATTTGTCAAAGTAGCACTTACACTTCCAATTAATGCGATTGATAGTGGATCAATTCTTTTTGAAATCAGATAAATAAGTACAACCGATGGCACAGTTAAAAACCCGTAGTTATAAAAAAAACATATTACAAAAACTAGCAAGTAAACGTATGCGCCAACATTCGTTACCATTTTATTTATATCTGCTGAATTTAATAGAAAAAAGGCAACAATAACACTAACAATGAACAATGCTATGTTCTCGATTTTTAATCTCCTTAATCGCTTTATTTCCTCTTGTTTCGTGCGCATTTTCATCTGTGTGATCAGAAGCTATCCTGAATGCCATTGCCTTTCGGCTCGCTCGGTTGTCCACTTCATCATCTAACTACTTCTATTAATAAACTCATATTTAAAACTTATATAATCGCCTTCTTTCAGAAAAACATTTTCCAATTTTTCATCAACTAGATTATCATTTAAATAAAGATTCCAAGCTTTATCACTCGTCTTACAATAATTTATTATACAATCCAATTTACCTTCGCTTGTTAAACTCAATGTTTTTCCCGTGATAAATTGGTTCTCAAGTAAGTGATTAAGATAAAGATTCAATGCATTTAGCACGGTGGAACCATTACCCACGTAGATTTCATCTGTAAATGTCCTCATCGGATCAAAGTATATATTTATTTTTACTTTGATATTACTACTTCCTCTTGGCGTAAATATCATAAGGCCAGACGAGAGCATAAGCACGATTAATGCCACCATCAAAATTTTTTTCCATCTTTCATCTTTCCTCTTCATGCATTTAATTAAAGGAAATAGTTTAAATATTCTTTTTGGTAGGGATAAATTATGTATAAATTGAAGGAGGAATTGAGGGAGAAACTGAAGGAACCATTGGACGTGCTTCTAGAAGGAGGAGAGAGCGAAATAATAGAAAAAATAAAAAAAGAAGTCGTAGGCGCCAAAAATCTGATTTCAGTCGGTGATCATGTATCAAAAAGTTTGTATGAAAATAAGATAAAAGTTGGTGTTTATATCTTAGATAATAAAATAAAGAGAATGAAAATTGAACCATTGCAGATAGAGACGAAACATACATTCCATTTAAAAAATGAACCTGGGACAATAAATCCATCCGCCTTTGAATTGATAAAAAAGGCGATTGAACTTGGAGACTCAAAGATAATCGTTGATGGTGAGGAAGATTTACTTGTTTTACCAGCCATCTCAGTTGCTCCAGAGAATTCTAAAGTATTGTACGGTCAGCCAGATAAAGGTGTGGTAGTTGTAAATGTAAATAAGCAAAAAAAAGAAGAAATTGAGAAAATATTGGAAGAGATGCGTCCTACTTATTAATTATAGATTAATAACCAAGGCATGTGCCAGATATCAATAAAATTAGATTATGCAAGAACTAAGTATAGAATTGAGCATACGATTCCATTATTTATTTTACCATTAATGCGCTCAAAATAATAAAAATTTTGACGGATTATTTATTAAAACATTACAATGTAAGACACCCTCTTTATTTTATGTATTATAACTCCTCTTTTATCATCCTTTCAGCTTCTTCTATAGTTGGAATTTTTCCTTGTATTTTTAATTTTCCATTTATTACAACAGCTGGTGTCGTCATTACACCATACTCGATAAACTTTTCAAAATCATGAATATGCTTTAATTCTACATTTACTTTGAGATTCTTTATAGCCAGTTTAACGGTTTGTATTGTTGCCAAACATCTAGGACAACCTGGACCTAAGACTTCTATTCTCATTAGATCACCTTACAAATACTCCATAAATCAAACCTGATATAGTACAGAATATTGTGATAAGAATAACATAAGCTAAAGTCCTTTTTGTTCCCATTATTTTCCTTACAACAAGTATGCTTGGTAATGAAATGACAGGGTCTGCTAACAGGTATGCAAGCAGAGGACCTCTAGCCATACCTAAACTCAAAAATGTTTTAGCCATTGGTACTTCAACGAGAGTCGGAAAATACATGAAAACTCCAAATAGAACAGCAGAAAGGTTTGCTATTATAGTGTTACTTCCAACATATTTAGCAAGGAACTTTTCTGGTAAGATTGCTGTAAGCATACCTGCTGCGAATACACCAACCAAAAGCAACGGGAAAATGGTTTTGAAAAACCTGTAAGTATCTGTCAACCAATTTTTAATTTCGTCTTTTTTAAACCACAATTTGAGAACGATTGAAAGAAGCGATATTAGGATGACTAAACCAATTATCCTTATGCTTTCGAATATCTTCCAAGCACCAACGATTAAGATTGAAAATAAGATAGCAAAGAAGATCAACAATCTATGATACTCCAACCTTTTGACAATTCTTTTGTGGAATGGTAACCCATCTATACCATCCAATTTCCTTTGCTTCTCAACTAGTTCACTTACAAGCTCTTTATTTTCTTCTTTCTCCTCTTTGAAAAATTTAGATATACACATTCCAATTATTACTGCAAACGTTACAGACAGCAATATCCTAGAAACTGCAAGATCCCATCCAATCAATGCTCCAGTATAAATTATAGCAAGGAGATTTGTAGCAGGAGCAGTATATAAGAAAGCTATTGCAGGACCTATACCAGCTCCTTTCTTTTTTATTCCTGCAAATAAAGGCAAGATCGTGCATGAGCAAACAGCTAATAGCAATCCAGCAACTACTGACAAAGGATATGCTATATGTTTTGGAGAATTCTTACCAAGATATTTGAGGATCTTTTCTTTTGGCAAGATAGCTGACATAGCACCAGCGATAAAGAAAGCTGGAATCAAGCAAGTTAGGACATGTGCTCCTAAATAATCAAAGAGTGCATAGATTCCACTATTAATTGCTTTTAGGGCGATATCTTGAATCATTTGCTCATCTTCTTTACAATTCTTATCATATCAATAATTTTTGGATTTACAAGACTGTAGATGACCATCCTTCCCTCTTTTCTTGACTTTATTATACCTGCATTTTCAAGAATTCGCAAATGTTGTGAAATAGTTGGTTGAGCCTTTTTGGTAAGAGGGACGAACTCGCATGCACAAATTTCCCCTTTCTCTAGAAGTTCTACCATCTTTAATCTTGTTGGATCTGAAAGTGCTTTAAAAATTTTTGACGACATTTTAAATATATTATTATATTCTAATATATAAATATTATTATATTCGAATATATAAATATTCAATATTAATAATAAGAGATTAAAATAATTTATCGCTTTCTTTAATTTTAGTTCTTTGTTTATTTTATTAATTGTTATAAACCACTTTCTAATCATCCCGCTTTGGCCAATTCTTTAAAATCTTTCTTAATGCTAGGATACTTTTCAGCAATTATTTTTAACATCTCTTTTATCGTGTTTGTGAATATCAACTTTCATCTTAATGCACCACCTTCCTTGTATATTGTTTAGAGTTTATGATGGGTCCCATAAAGTGGTGCACAGGAATAGAATCTAGTGCAGGGGCTGGGATTCGAACCCAGGAAGGCACTAAGCCACAGGCTCCTGAGGCCTGCCTCTTCGTCCACTTGAGTACCCCTGCAAGATTTTTTAAATTTAGATAGTGCAATACCTTCTTACAAATTGTGAGCGCATATAATTGTACATTTCTATGTTATTTTTCCTTAGATTTTATTCACTTAAATTTCTTTGCTAGGCCAACATAAAATTATTAAAAAAGGATTGATTTGTAATAAATAGAGCAAAAATGAAAAAAATCCTAATTTTTGCATTTCTGTTCTTAGTAATCTTTTCTATATCATTTGCACAATTGGCAAACATACTTTCAAATTATGGAGATTACATCTTCCTAGGTGCTTTTTGTGCGCTTATTTCAATGATCTGTCAAATCGCATTGAGTAGAGTAGATCAAAGATATGGTAATGTTGGGATTTTATTGGGTGTAATAATCTTTATTTATTTAATTGCAAATCCATCAATGAGTTCCATGGTTATAACATTTATCGGTCCTTACATCGGAATAATCGTAGCGATCGCAGCGATTTATATCATAATAAATCTTTTCAGAACTGTTGGAACACATCATGGAAATTGGGGGAAAATGGTTTTCGGTCTTGGACTCGCAATCGTCGTTGCATATGCGGCAAATGTAGTAATGCAATATATACCACCCTCTATTCCTTATGTGCGCATGATTTTTAACATTATCATTGCATTTGGTGTTTTGCTATTTCTTTGGGGATTTCTTGGTTTTCTCTATCCTCATGTAAAGGCAGCCGCTCCTGCTTACGAAGCTGGAAAAATAAAAAAAGCAGAAGAAAAAGTAGAGCACATACCCCCAATAATATTGAAAGAGATAGGTGGGGAATACAAAATTGATATGGATGCGTTGAGAGTGGTTAATGAGATAATTTCACTCTTACAAAAGAAGGATGATCCCAAAAAAATAGACAATCGAATAGAGAATCTTCTCCATCTCGTTCGTGATGAGGAAAAAAGAGTGGGTAGAATTTCTTCCCTTATTAGTAATTTTACCGCTTACGTAGAAAAATTGAATGGAATGCTTTACTCATTACTTCAAACATGGGGAAAAGCTGGCAGAAAAGCCAGTAAGCTTCAATCAGAGATAATGAAACTCAAAAGCAAAATTGAGACTTACCGTAGAGATAATGTCGAAGCGCATGTTTCGGAACTGAAGGAAGGTGAAAATTTAATAAGAGAGAACTCAAAGCGAATTGAGCAACTGATATCTTCAATGCGATCGCACCTGCAGAGAGCACTACATAGTAGGGGAGATGCACAGGCAACAGCAATCATGGAGGATTATCCAAAGGCATTGACGGATGCACTGAACATAAAGAAAATATTAGAAAGTGAGATGGCTAAGATTAAGGAGAGTTATGACAAGACTCAAAGGATAATACAAGAAATTAAAGTATTCCACGATACAGTTTCACAACTACAAACCCAAGTACAAACATTAAGACATGAGGTTGAGATGGAGGGTGGACCAACTAAAAAATAGTTTTCCTATATGATTATAGTTTTTATATGCTTCTTTTCGTAACCTTTATTAATGCTAAATTTGTAATTATATAGTAAATACCATGGCAAGCGTTTTCGTAGATGTAATAGACACGCTTCGGAATATGGGGATATTTGACGTATTCCTACCTTTCTTGCTAATTTTCGCAATTGTCTTTGGTGCACTTGAAAAAACACAGGTTTTTGGTGAAGAAAAGAAGAATGTGAATGGAATCGTAGCCTTTGCAATTGCAATGATTGTTGTTGGAACATCCAGGGCAATAGGCATAATAAACAACTTTGTCCCATGGGTTGGGATTATTGCAATTGCATTAGTTTGCTTCTTGATGCTGAGTGCGCTATTATTTGGTGGAGACGTAAGTAAAATGGCTGAGAATTATAAGAACTTGTATAAAGTTGGGATCGTAATCATAGGTGCAATATTAGTATACATACTCCTCTATTACATAACTGGCTCAGCAGCACCCGCGCAGTGGGTGATATTGAGTAAGGAAGATTTTTCACTCTTAGTGTTTTTCGTCATATTTTTTGGTGCGATTTATTTAATTGTTAAATCATCTGAAAGTAAAAAAACAAAAGAATAAAGGGGGAAAAAAATGGCAATAGCTGAAGGTTTAGGAAGTGCATGGGATGCAGCGAGTTTGATCGTACCCGGTGGGATAAACCCAGTAGCTTTTTACACCGTGTTCATCATATCTTTTGCAGTGCTGTTTTTGCTATTAGAGCAGATACACCTATTTGCAAAAGCAAGTGAACCAGAAAAAGCAAGAGGAGCAAGACTCATAATTGCGCTTATTCTAGCATACTTCGTTGCAAGCTCAACATTGGCAGTCACGGTAATTACAAAACTCTTCCCGAACATGGGAATAGCAATACTAGCAATGCTGGCGTTTTTGCTCGTTGTTGGAATGATTTCACCAGAGGGATACAAAAAAACATCTGTCTTAGTGCTATTAATCGCACTGATATTCGTGTTCTGGTCAACATGGACAGCAGCAGTTCAGGAGCTAGGAACAGGCATCTCAATTCCAGTGCAACTCACATCACAAGACTGGGGAATAATAATTGCAGTGGCTATCTTCATCTTCGTGGTTTACGTACTAATGAGTTTCGGTAAACCATCAGAAAGTTACGGAGACAAGTTTTTGAAGCTACTTGGATTGAAGTAGACAATGACGCGAAATGGCAAGGACATTCCTAGATGCAGTAGGTATCTTCCAGGAGATTGGATTACAGTACTTTTTAGTACCATTAACGATAGGCGTAATCGTATTCGCAATACTAGAGAAAACAAAGCTTTTTTCAGATAAAACAGAAGTAAATCTTTTTATTGGTATTCTTATTTTCTTTTTTACTGCGATGTTCCCACCAGTAACTGATTTTCTGTACAACTTACTACCTTTCTTTGCTGTTTTATTGATTATCCTCTTTTTTATGTTACTATTCTTCTTATTTATGGGGGCAAAAACCGAGGACGTGGCAAATGCAATGAAAAATCCAGCAGTCTACATGTTACTCATCGTCATTTCAATCATATTTGTAATGTATGTCGCAGGTAATGTATTTTACACACAATTGAACCCACCGACAAACTACACTGAAAATGTGAGTTATACGAACATCACAACAGAGGGAGGAGGGATATTGGTACTTAAAAATCCAAAAGTATTTGGAATGGTCGTGTTCTTATTATTACTAGCAGTAGCTGCATTTGCAATTGTATATAAACCCAAATAAAAATCTATTTTATACTCTTCTTTGTCTCTTCGACAACATCCCTGAGTTCTTTAATGCTATCACTCAAAGAAGGAACGAGTTTTCCAAGTACCCTTTCAAGTGCTTGCATTTGGACATTTACATCACTGATTGCCTTACCGTATTCTTCCACCCTTGCACTGATACTTTGCTCTATGTTACCAACCCTCGTATTAAGGTCATTTATTCTTGTTTCAATTGCACCCAACTTTGAATCGAAATTGACTTTCCATGTTTCAAATTCATTCAATTTTTCTCCAACCTCTTTCCATTTTTCTTCAATTATTTCCTCAAGTACTCTTTCAATGTCTTCCAAACTTCTTTCTCCAAATGTTTCAGGGGATGGAGCTGCTTCTGGCATTGGTGCGGCTGGTTCAGTAGGAAGTGGACTGATTTGTGGAAATGCTGGAGCCTCTACTTCTTCTTTAACTGGAAAATGCTCAGTTGGTACAGGTGCAATTACACTCATCTTTAAATCAGCTTGCGCAAGTGCATCTCTTATTTGAGAAAAAGAATATCCTTGAGATTTTAATTGTGTAATTATTTGATCATTACTCAAACCTTGCTCCCGCATTGAAATTACATCCTGCACAGGTATTCTGGAAAAATCCATTGGTGTAGGAACACCAGGAGCAGGAGGTACCTTTGGTTTCTTTTTGAATGCGTCAAATATTCCCATTCAATTCACCTAATTATTTATTGATATTAATACATTTTATTATTTATGATTATAAACTTTACTTAAGGCATAAGTCTCAGCGGGTCTCTGGGTAAAAGTGTTGTTTCCCTAATGTTTTCCAATCCAAGTATTTTTAATACAATTCTTTCTAGTCCAGTTCCAGCACCACCGTGCGGTGGCATTCCGTACTTAAAGAAGTTTAAATAGAAATTAAATTGTTCTGGAATGAGACCCTTCTCCTTGCACTGCTGGACTAAAATTTCATATCTATGTTCCCTTTGCGCCAATGTGGTCATTTCAAGACCGTTCCAAATTAAATCAGCCCTATAAGTCCATTCCAGATCGTCCTTTTTCCTCATGTGGTAAAACTGCGCAACTTTCCACGGAAACTCGGTCAAAAAGACGAATTCATGCTTGTACATTTTTTTCACAACATCAGAAAGTATCCGCTCACCTTCAGGATCCAAATCACTCCTATATTCAATGCGCTTTCCCTCTCTTTTTAGTAATTCATACGCTTCTTTCATCGTGATCCTTGGAAATGGTTTTTTAGGAACTTCAATTTTCCTATTGAACAATTTCAATTCATTAGTACACTTTTTCTTTACCTCTTTTAATATATAAACAAATAAATTTTCAACAACTTCCATCACATCTTCATATCCTTGTATGAAAGCAATCTCAAAATCAATACTCGTATACTCACATAGATGTCTCGTTGTGTGGTGCGGTTCTGCTCTGAAAACAGGTCCGATCTCAAAGACCTTATCAAAACCGGTTGCCATCATCATCTGTTTGTAAAATTGTGGGCTTTGTGCAAGAAAAGCTTTCTTCTCAAAATAAACAATCGGGAAAACATTAGCTCCCCCCTCAGTTGCACTTGCGATGATTTTTGGTGTATGTATTTCAACGAATCCATTTTCATAAAAGAAACTCCTAGTTGCATTTGAAACTACACTTTGTATCTTAAATATGCTCGCATTTTTTGGATTTCTTAAATCAAGAAACCTCCAATCCAATCTTTTATCGAGGTTTGATTCTATTTTTAAGAATTCCAATGGAATTGGTGATTCTGATCTTGAAAGAATTTCAATCTCACTCGGTATGACCTCGATTCCTCCAGGTGCTTGTTTTTCTTTAATGACCTCACCCTTCACCGCCACAACACATTCTTTGGAGATGTCGGAAATTTTTTTGAAAATTTCACTTGAAACTTTTTTCTTTGGTGCCGTTACCTGAATCAATCCATCTTTGTCGCGCAGAACAAGAAATTTTATCCCACCAAAATCCCTGATTTCTTGCACCCAGCCCGCAACTATCACATTTTTTGTTTTTTTCCTCTTGATTTCACTTGAATAGAATCTTTTTCTTAAATCTATCATCCTTTCACTTTAATTTTATTGACATATGTAATTTTAATTTTTATTGATTTTAATTCCACGAAGATTGTAGGGGAGAGTAAAATAAAAAAGTTTATAAAGCAATTTGGTTTATTATAAACCATGGAATTAAGAGAACTATGTAAAAAAATATTCGAGGAGAATAGGGAACACATCTTCGATATTGTATACCATCCAAAAGAAAGAGAGATATTCGTGATCACGCGCACGAGTGAACCTGCATTCTTCAGAGAAATTGAGCGAGCATTTTCAAATTTTAGAAAAAACATTGAAATAGAGTTTTCAGACTTATTCTCAATGCTCGAAGAGCAAAACAAAATGATTGAAGAAATTTTCAATTCAGAAAGTTTAATAAATGAAAGACCATTTCTTGAGCATTTTGGTTTTAATTTATTTGTTGAATTTAGGTACTCACTTGAGAATTTGAATCAAAGCGATAAGATGATGTTCAATTATGCACTTGAAGGAAGGAGAGGCATGAAAGGAATTTTACATCATCTAAATGGGATGAAAATAGCAAAGTCTGTTGTCTTGGTGCCAAAGGAAAATGAAAAGAAATTTGAAGCTTTTTTGAATTCGCGCAAAATTAAATACGTAAAAAGGAATGTAATATACAAAGAGGTGTGAAAATGAAGGAAATCAAAAAGGAGATAAAGCTTAAAGTTGCTGAGGCAATGCAAGATGATGTGGGTAGAGGTATCGTTAGAATGGATACCGATAGTATGCGAGAAATTGATGTGAAACCAGGTGATGTCGTAGAAATAGAAGGTGAGAATAAAAGCGTTGCACTCGTAGATCGAGCATATCCAGCAGATATTGGTTTAAAAATAATCAGAATGGATGGACTCACAAGATTTAATGTTAAGGCGAGCATAGGAGAACTTGTGAGAATAAGAAAAGCTGATGTCAAAGAAGCGAAAAGCATCACAATTGCTCCGGCTCAGAAAGGTGTTTATGTTCAAGCTTCTCCAGAAAGCATCAAACAAGCATTACTTGGAAGAGCATTGATGAAAGGAGACGTAATCACATTAGGTGGAGCGAGAAGAAGGAGAAGGACATTGATGGGTTCTGAATTTGAGGACATATTTTCAATACTTGAAGATGAGATGGGATTTTTTGGCTCAATGCAAGAATTGAAGTTCGTTGTTGTGGCAACAAATCCAAAAGATGCAGTTTTAGTGACCGACATCACGAATGTGAATGTTTCTCCAGAGGCTGTTGAACTAAAAGCAGAGAGAGTACCAGAAGTGACGTATGAAGACATTGGCGGATTAGATGATGCAATAAAAAAGGTACGTGAAATGGTAGAATTGCCATTGAAGCATCCAGAGTTATTTGAGAGATTGGGTATTGAGCCACCAAAAGGAATTCTATTATATGGTCCCCCAGGCTGTGGTAAAACACTTCTAGCAAAAGCAGTTGCAAATGAAAGCGATGCACATTTCATCGCGATAAATGGACCGGAAATAATGAGTAAGTGGGTTGGAGAGGCCGAGAAAAGACTTAGAGAAATATTTGAGGAAGCAGAGAAGAACGCACCATCTATCATCTTTATTGATGAAATAGATGCTATAGCACCAAAAAGAGAAGAAGTTGTTGGTGAAGTTGAGAGAAGGATTGTAGCGCAACTACTAGCACTTATGGACGGATTAAAATCAAGGGGGAAAGTTGTTGTAATCGCAGCAACAAATGTTCCAAATCTTATTGATCCAGCATTAAGAAGACCGGGAAGGTTTGATCGAGAGATCGAGATAGGAGTGCCCGATAGAAAAGGAAGATTAGAAATATTGAAGATACACACTAGAAACATGCCACTGGCTGAGGATGTTGATTTAGAAAAAATCGCAGATACCACACACGGATTTGTTGGTGCCGATTTAGCAGCGATTGCAAAGGAAGCAGCAATGAATGTGTTGAGGAAAATACTTCCAGAGATAAAATTAAAAGAGGGAGAAAAAATTCCAAAAGAAGTATTGGAAAAAATTAAAGTCACGATGGATGATTTTAAACAAGCATTAAAAATTGTTAGACCATCTTCAATGCGTGAGGTATTGATTGAGGTACCAAAAGTTAAATGGGATGACATTGGTGGGCTAGAAAGTGTGAAACAACAACTCAAAGAAGCGGTTGAATGGCCATTGAAATATCCACAAGTTTTCACGAAGATGGGCATTAGACCACCAAAAGGAATTCTATTATATGGTCCCCCAGGCTGTGGTAAAACACTTCTAGCAAAAGCAGTTGCAACAGAGAGCGAAGCAAATTTCATATCAGTTAAGGGTCCAGAATTATTAAGCAAGTGGGTTGGAGAATCTGAAAAGGGAGTAAGGGAGATATTTAGAAAAGCAAGACAAGTTGCTCCATGTATCATATTCTTTGATGAGATAGATGCACTAGTTCCGAGAAGAGGTCTCGAGATAGGTACAAGGGTAACAGAACAAGTTGTGAGCCAAATACTCACTGAGATTGATGGTTTGGAGGAACTGACAGATGTTGTTGTCATAGGAGCCACGAACAGACCAGACATCGTTGATCCAGCATTACTTAGACCAGGAAGATTTGATCGTTTGATATTAATACCACCCCCAGACGAGAAAGCAAGGTTAGAAATATTGAAGATACATACCAAAAACATGCCACTGGCCAAAGATGTTGATTTAAAGGAATTGGCAAAAATTACTGAAAACTTTAGTGGATCTGACCTTGAGGCAATATGTAGAGAAGCAGCAATGATAGCGCTCAGAAGAGACTTAAAAGCAAAAGAAGTTACGAAGGATGATTTTATGAAGGCGATTGAGGAAGTAGGACCAAGTTTAACAAAAGAAGAGATGAAAGTTTATGAAAGCTTCATTGAAAGGGCGAAAGTGAGAAGAACAGAGGTACCCAAGGAGCTCGAATACCTGGGATAAAAATGTATGAAGATAAAATTTTACAACTCATCCTCTCAAATGAACTTACATGGGAAGGACTGATCAGGGAAATCGTGAAAAAGGAGAACATGAATCCATGGGATATTGACATTGTTACATTGTCATCAAAATACATTGATGTGTTAAAAGAACTTAAGAAAATTGATTTTAAGATCTCAGGTAAATTTCTCCTCACAGCAGCGATATTACTGAGGATGAAATCTGAGTTTCTCTTTAACGAAGAGGTCCCAAAGGAATTGAAGCAACTTATTTCAGGTATTGACCTGTCTTTTTTATTTGAAGAGCAAGAAGTGGAGATTGTGCCCAGAATCCCACCGATAAGGAAGAGAAGCGCAACAGTTGACGAATTGATCATTGCACTGAAAAGAGCAATTTACTTGAGTGAGAAGAAGAGAGAGAGGAATAAAATAGATAGAAATAATCTGAGGCATTTGGTGGAAATAAGTTTCAGGAAGAGAAGAGATGACCTGTACAGACACATCTGTTTCTTCTTTGAAAAACTTAAGAGGGATGAAATTAAATTTAGTGAACTAGTACCAAGTAAAAAGAGGGAGGATGTCATATACACATTTACACCACTACTTACAATTGCATTTCAAGGACTTGTGACTTTGAGGCAGGAGGAGGATTTTGGTGAAATCTACATCAACAGAGGATAAGAAAGCAGTGATAGGAGCGCTCCTATTTGCTTCCCATGGTTTGAAGATTGAAGAAATATGTGAGAGAACGAAAGTGAGCGAAGAAGAAGCACTTAGAATACTTTCGGAGTTGAAAAGGGATTACGAATTAATAAATTTAGGAATCGAAGTCGTGGAGGAACAGAGATTTTGGAAGATAAAGATTAAAGATGAGTTCATTGACAAGGTTAAAGAGTTTGCAAAACCTGAAATTGGCAGAGGAAAAATGGAGACATTAGCAGTGATTGCTTGGAAATCTCCTGTAAAACAGAGCGAAATTGTAAAGATGCGCGGCAATAAGGCATATGAACACATAAAAGAACTTTTTGAAGAAGGTTTTATTACAATGCAACCATTCGCAAGAACATTCATCTTGACATTAACAGACAAATTTTTTGAGTATTTTAACATAAGAAAAGGGGAAGAAAAATCTTTATTAAATAGAAATGAGATAAATAAAATGATAGGCGTAGAGGGGGATAAAAATGTTGAAACTTAAAAAATTAACTGAGACATATGGAATGAAAGTTTTTACTGATGGTGGAGAATATTTTGGAGATGTTGATGAAGTCATCATCCAAAATAATAAAATTTTTGGATGGAAGGTGAAGGCAACGAGAGATAGCTTCCTATCAAAGACAGTAAGTGGAGCTAAGGGAGTTATAATTCCACATCAACTTGTCAAGGCAGTTGGAGATGTAATGATAATTTCAAAAGCAGCAGTTCCAAGTGGCGAGGAAGAAAAGAAAGAAACAGAAGAAGCATAAATTTTTAATTCTTTTTTCTTTGTATAAATAATATTCATGAAAGAATTCCCAGAACTTAAATTTAAAACAACTGAAGAATTGGAAGTACCAAAGAGGCTTGTAGACCAAGTTATAGGCCAGGATAATGCGATAGAAATTATTAAAAAAGCAGCAACACAAAGAAGAAATGTTCTTTTGATTGGCGAACCGGGTACTGGAAAAAGTATGATAGGTCAGGCACTTGCCGAGCTCCTACCAATGGAGAAGCTCGTTGATATTCTCTGTCTTCCTAACCCAAAAGATGAGAACAATCCATTAATAAAAACAGTTAAAGCTGGCGAAGGAAAAAAAATTGTTGCAGCCGCAAAAATGCAGGCGCTGCAAACAGGCAGGAGCCCATGGATGAACATCTTTATCCTACTGTTCATCTTCTATGCTGTTTCAACAATAATTGATTGGATCGTGGGAAAACAAACGAGCGAGATAATGAAAGCAGCAACGATAATTTCAGGAACACTTTTCCTACTCTTCGGCCTGTTTTCAATATTTTTGATGTTTGCGCTGCGAGTGAGGGAACCGAAGGTACTTACACCAAAATTACTTGTTGATAATTCAGAAAGAAAAAGCGCTCCTTTTATTGAAGCCACTGGTCTACATGAAGGTGCATTACTTGGTGATGTACGCCATGACCCATTCCAAAGTGGTGGACTGCAAACACCAGCACATGAAAGAGTTGAGGCGGGTGCAATTCACCAAGCACACAAAGGTGTTCTATTCATCGATGAGATTGCAACATTGAAGCCAGAGATGCAAGTAGAGTTGTTGTCAGCAATGCAAGAGAAGAGATATCCGATAACCGGTAGAAGCGAAAGAAGCTCAGGAGCACTAGTGAAGACAGAACCAGTTCCTTGTGATTTTATTTTAGTCGCAGCAGGTAACATTGAAACGATTGCGCACATGCATCCAGCACTTAGGAGCAGGATACGTGGCTACGGATATGAAGTACACATGAATAATAAGATAGAAGATAATGAAGAAAACAGAAAGAAGATTGCAAGATTTGTTGCTCAAGAAGTTAAAAAAGACGGGAAGATACCACATTTCACAAGAGATGCAGTAATTGAAATAATCAAGGAAGCAAGGAGAAGAGCGGGAAGGAAAGGTTACTTATCATTGAAGCTTAGGGATCTTGGTGGTTTGATTAGAGTTGCTGGTGACATTGCGAAGGAATCGGGTGCAAAATACGTTGAAGTTGAGCATGTGAGAAAGGCAAAAAGATTTGCTTCAAGTTTGGAGCAACAGATAGCAGAAAAGTACACGAAAGAGAAGAAAGAATATCAAGTGATAAAAACAACAGGAGAAGAAATAGGGAGAGTGAATGGTCTTGCGATCATTGGTGAAGATACAGGTATTGTACTGCCAATTGAAGCAACGGTAACGCCAGGAATGGAAAAAGGGAGTGGTAAAATAATTGCAACAGGTAAATTAGGTGAAATTGCAAAGGAAGCAGTTGAAAATGTTTCAGCAGTAATTAAGAAACTTGGTAAAAATCTAAGCAACTTTGATATACACATCCAATTTTTACAAACCTATGAAGGTGTTGAGGGAGACTCAGCAAGCATATCCGTTGCTGCCGCCGTGATTTCCTCACTAGAGAAGATACCAATTAGACAAGATACTGCAATGACAGGAAGTTTGTCAATAAGGGGTGAAGTTTTACCAATTGGTGGAATAAATGCAAAAATAGAGGCAGCAATTGAGGCTGGAATTAAGCGTGTAATCATACCAAAGATGAATAGACAAGATGTGCTTTCTTCTATGAAAAATATTGAGATCATACCTGTCGAAAATATTGCTGATGTGTTGGAGCACGCATTTAGCTGGAGGCATTCGAGTAAAAAAGTACTTTCTAAGATAAGGAAAGCTATATCTTCATGAATAAGAACTTAAATAAGAACTGTTTTTATTTTTAAGATGGATTTTGAAGATTTAATTAAGAAAAGAACTGGAATAGCTAAATATGTCGATTTGCGTATTGAAGACGTAGAAAATGAAACAATTATTATGAAGAACAATGAAATTAGTTCAATTTCTTCAATCTTTAGTGCAGGATTTAGTTTTCGTGTTTTTTTAGAGAATGGCATCGGATTTGCTTGTTCATCAGACTTCTCAAAAAAAGAAGACGTGCTAAAGAGAGCATTAAAACTTGCAAGGGCACAATCAAATTATAAGCAAGAGAAAATAGAGATATCTAGGTTTGAATCGAACAGAGACAAATATAGAACAATTTACAAAAGAGATCCATTTGAAATTTCTTTAAAGACTAAAATAGCTTTTCTAAAGGAGATAAATAAAAGACTTGAAGATAAAAGAATAAAATCGACGATATTAAAACTATCGTTCAGCAAATTGCATAAGAAGTTTATGAATGATAAAGGTGCGGATATAAGTGCTGATTTTCTCTATTCTATGTTAAAAATAAATGTTGCTGGAAGAGAGATGAATAAAAGCTCCGAATGTTTCTTTTCTGTTGGTAAGATTGGTGGATATGAAATAATTGAGAATTTAGATATTGAAAATGTAGCAAAAGAATTGAAAGAAAAAAACTTGAGATTACTTCATGCGAGGTATGCAAAGAAAGGCAGGTACAATGTAATTTGTGATCCAATACTTTCAGGTGTTTTTTTCCACGAAGCAGTTGGTCATGCGTGCGAAGCTGATCAGATAATTAGAAAAGAAAGTATCCTCATGGACAAAATGAACAAGAAAATTGGAAGCGAAAAAATCACACTTTACGATGATCCACTGATTGAATTTGAACCAGGATTCTACAGATATGACGATGAAGGAACTAAAGCTAGAAAAACGACACTCATAGATCGTGGCACACTCATATCATTTTTAAATTCAATGGTCACTTCAAATAAGTTGAATTTGAATTTAACGTCAAATGGAAGGGCACAATCCCCATTTGAATTGCCAATACCAAGGATGTCAAACACTAGTTTGAAACCAGGAGAATGTAAGGCAGATGAAATGATAAAAGAATTAAAAAGTGGCATATATGCGAAAGGCTCAAGAGGGGGTGTTGTAGAACCAACGCTCGGGAATTTTATTTTTAATGCAGAGGAAGCATTTTTGATTAAAAATGGGGAAATCGTTGAGAATCTCAGGGACTTTTCACTTAGCGGAAATATATTGGAGACACTTTTGAATGTTGTGGAAGTGGCGGACGATGCGCATCCGCAATATCTTGGTGCAATGTGTGGTAAATTAGGACAAGTTGTGCCTGTTGGAAGTGCAACACCACACATTTTAGTTAAAGGTGTGATCGTTGGTGGTAGATGAGGACTTTTTAAGAAAGATAGTGAGAGAGGGAGAAAAATATGGTATGATTGAGGTTTATGTTACTGAGAAAAATACAACTACCCTAGATTTTGAGAAGAATGAAATTGATTCTTATTCAAATAAAATTTCAAAATCACTCTCAATAAGGGTAACAAAAAAAAGAAAATTTGGCTTCTCACAAACGTCAGATTTGCATAAATGGAAAGAATGTTTGTTGAGAGCAGTCAAAGTGATGAGAGCATCAAATGATTTTGATGTTGAATTGAAAATTTCTGAAAAACAAAAAGCAAGAAAAGTTATTTGTTATGATAAAAAAATTGATAAACTTGATTTTGACGACATACTCAAAATATGTTTTAACCAGATAGACGAAGCAAAAAATTTTGATAACAGGATAGAAATTCAGAAATTAGGCTTTTCAAAAGGAATAGATAAGGAGTACTTCATGAATTCAAACAATGTTTTCTTTAAAAATAAATACTCAAGCGTAGCGATGGACATTTCAGTTAAAACAGAAAATTCAATCGGTCAAGAGATTCACACATCAAGGACGCTAAAGAATTTTCTATCCTTTGAATTGGGTAAAAATGCAGCAGAACTTTGCATAAAATCAATGAATCCAATTCGTGTCAAATCCCAAAAACTACCTGTAATTTTTGATTATCATTCTATTTCAGAATTATTTTCAATTATACTAATACCGCATGTGTGCGCAGATAGAGTTCAAATTGGCAGGTCATTATTAAAAGGAAAAATTGGTGAAAAAGTAGCGGATGAAAAACTAACAATAATAGATGACCCATTAATTGATGGCGCATTGGTGTCACAGGCATACGATGCAGAGGGAACAGTTTCAATGAGAAAAAAAATAATTGAAAATGGTGTTCTAAGAAATTTTTTATATGATATATTGACGGCCTCAAGAGAAAAAAAAGAAAGCACCGGGAATTGCGATACACTTGCAATCAGACCGAGTGTTTATGCAACGAATTTTATAATTAAAAGTGGGGGAATAAAAGAAAAAGAGATGATAGAAGACTCAAAGAAAGCACTATTTGTTAAATTTGTTATCGGCACCCACTTAATAAATCAAATATCAGGAGATTTTTCACTTGGGATTGAGAATTCATTTCTAATCGAAAAAGGAAGGTGGATCCCCATAAAGAGAGCGATGATATCGGGAAACTTTTTCAATATGCTAAACAAAATTGAACAGATAGGAAAGGAAAAGAGACAGGAAAATGAGGTTCTTTCACCGGTAATAAAATTCAAGGAAATTCAATTAATCACGTAACCAACAAAATTTAAATATTGCCCAAGTAATTTATATATGGCGGGGTACCGTAGCGAACTTCAAGTCTATAAGGGTAGACCAGCCTGGAGTGGTCGTTGGGCTCATAACCCAAAGGTCCGTGGTTCAAATCCACGCCCCGCTAAATTTTTTATTTCTATCATTTAATACAACAAAATTTATTTATGATAATTGCATCTGATTTGATGGTGAGGGGGATGGCGAAGAAGACGAAGAAGAAAAAATGTTAAGTTCTTGATTTATTCTTTCTTTTTTTATATCTTAACAATCTTAAGAAGATCTCCAAAGTTTTTCTGCCTAAAACTCTCAACCTTTTTAGGAATTTCACCGTCGGTAATGAGGATCATTGGCATCTTTCTTCTATTTCCCTCAGTGAATAAAAGTGAGAGATCAGATTCGCTTATCTTGGCCTTTCTCTTCGCTTTAACATAGAAACTTACCTTTCCAAAATTTGTATTCGATGAAACAACATAATTTATCTCATTGTTTTTCTTTACTACTTTCTTTTCATTAATTTCAGCGAAATTCTTCAATATTTCTTCAACACATTTTTCAAAATCACTTATCTTTTCTTCTTTCTTAAACTCCTTTGGTGCTTCTTTTGGAATTTCTTTTTGAACCCCTTCCTTTTCCTTCTCAACTTTTTTCTCTTCAAGCATTTTCCTAATTGTTTCTTCAATCTCCTCCAATTTTGTACTATAATATTTCCAACATAATCCTTCATTTTCACCAATCTTAATTCTTAGTGGTGTAACAAAATCTAAGAGATTTTTAATGAAAAATCTTTCTTGCGGACTTAAATCTTCTTCAAATACGAATTTTTCCTTTTTTATTCGCTCTAAAACTAACTTTTCTTGATATTTTAAGTCCTGCAACAATTTGTTCCTTAAGATTTCTTCTTGCCCATCAACATAATAATAAGAAGAATTTCCAAACTTGCGTGCGCTTTCTTTGATCTTTCCAGATTTTACAAGTTCAGCTAGGAGCGCAGTAGTTAGTATGGAATTAATTCCAAGCTTCTTCGATATGTCTACAGGTAAAGAAGGACCGACAACTTTAATGAAATTTATAATTTCTTCATCCTTATTGAGGAGCATAAACTTTAAAATACCATCTTTATATTTAACTTTTCTGAATGACAACACTAAACGAAGCTAAAAGATTAATAAAGATTGCGAGAGAAAGCATCGCCCTAGCGTTCAAAGGCGAGAAATACGAGTTGAAAGAAAAAATATTTGAAGAAAAAAGAGGGATATTCGTAACTTTGCTCACCTATCCAGAAAGAGAGCTTAGGGGTTGTATCGGCATACCAGAACCAATTCTACCATTGAAAAAAGCAGTTGTGGAAGCTGCGATTTCTAGTGCATTCAATGATCCAAGATTTCCAAGTTTAAGGGAAGACGAGTTAAATAAAATAGTGATCGAGATATCATTATTAACCAAACCATCATTGATATCGGTCAAAAATCCCAAAGAATATCCAAATAAAATTGAGGTTGGTAAGGACGGATTAATCGTTCAAAAAGGATTCTTTTCAGGATTATTACTTCCCCAAGTTGCAAAGGAATATGGTTGGGACGCAGAAGAATTTCTTTCTCAAACCTGCATAAAAGCAGGCCTAACGCCAGATTCATGGCTTGATATGCAAACAAAGATATATAAGTTCCAAGCAGAAATTTTTTGTGAAAAAGAACCGAACGGTGAAGTTGAATCTAAAAACTAATTTCCTCCTTTACATTATTTAACCATAACAACCAAAGAATTAAAATTAGAAAGATTAACCCCTCTCTCCATAAAAAAGTGTGTACAAATTCTAATTTTTCCTCTCCGAATTTAACTGCAATTAAAATTGTGGAGAATATTCTCAAGATGTTGATCACATAAATTGCTGGAATACCAAGGATCAAAGCAACAGATTTCTTACTATTCCTTATTTTTGGTACTGCTAAAACTAGTGCGGCAAAAGCGAGCATCGATCTATATCCAGTACAAGCATCATCTATCACCAACTTGTTTTTTAGAGGTTCAACATTCAAAATTACTTCATCATTTATCTCAACTGAATTCTTTATTTCTGTTAAGTTAAGTAAAATAGAAATCTGTTTTGTTTCAACAACCTTTAACAAAAACAAATTACCAAAATACATGATCAAATAGAGGGGTATTGCAAGTAAACTGAATCTGATCAAAAATTTTAAGATGAATATTAACTTTCTTTGTTTTTTATTTAGCTTTTCTTTCTTCTTTATACGATGAAATAATTTCATTAATTGTTTTTTCCATGATTTCATCTTTTTCAACAAATTTTACACCATTCTGTTCCATTATTTTGATCTCATTTGTATTAATAATTGTTAATTTATCATTTTTATATGGATTTGCACATATAATGCATCTATTCGGTATAATCTTGATCGATTCATTACTTAATTGACCGACAAACTTGGCAGATATAATTGTATCTTGATCTAGCTCATCCTTTATTTCATTCAATGTTTGATCATTTAAACATTCAATTTCTAACAAAACCATTTTTCCCTCTCTTTTAAACTTGTTTTTTCTTTTTATTTTATCAAGTATAAATTCGAGTTCATCTATTCTTTTCTTTGCTTCCTCAAGTTCTTTTGACAAGATGTTTATTGTTTTCTCCTTGTTCCTAATGTTGCTCATGAGTTCTTCATCGCTAAATTTATATTTCATCTTTTCAATTGATATTTCCCTCTTCAACAAGATATTTTCATTCCTCAACTTTTCAACTAATTTTTTTAGGTTTTCATTATCTTGTTTTAACTTTCCAAGTAGGTCCACATACTTTGGTGTTCTAACTTGCACAATCCTTTCAACCACTCCAATTTCCTTTTTCTCTTCCTTTTTTCCAAGTTCAATCGCGTGTTTTATTGATTTTGCCTCACCAAATATCATTATCCTTTTTACTTCCTCAATTTTCTCGATATCTTCACCTTTCATCAACTCATCTATCTTTTTGAACAACGGCATATAATATTTAAATGCAAAAAAAGCACTTGCAAGCGCATCTCTCTCATGCATATTTTTAAATTCATTTATCTTACTTTCATTCACAATTTCATGTTTTTGGAAAATTCTTAGATTTTCTTCAGGTATGATTATTTTTGTCCTTATTTTTGATGCAATATGTTCAATGAAACTTGGACACGGGTTTACATCACAAGAGAGTATGATTGGTTTTCCAATCTCAAAAAGTCGCTTTAATAATCTTTCTTCATTAAATTTTTTTGAGCTTTCCATTGCGATTAAATTGCCATTTAAGTCTAATGCACAGAATGCAGTCGTTGTTCCAGGATCTATACCAACAATTAAATACCTATTCATATTTTGCACTTAAAATGTAGCGTATTTGCCTTGCTTTTTTATCACCAATTTTATCTACTTTCTTTAATTCGATTTCTGAGGCATTGATTATCCTTTCAATACTACCAAAATGCTCTAATAAATTTTTTGATATCTCTGCACCAACACCAGGTATTGCACACAATATCTGTTGTTGTATTTCTCTCAGATTCTTGGCTTTTTTTCTCCCGCGAATCAAGATTTTTTTACCTTTGATTCTTTCCCTTTTTACAAGAAAAGAGATAAGTTTAGCACTTTCTTCTTGATTTTTTGTTATAAATATTGGAACATTGAAATCCAATGTAACCGATACGATCGCACCCCAAATTGAATTTTCGCTTATAGTTCCAATATCTTTGGGATTTCCTTCAATTAACAGTATTGGTTTTTTAAAATTTTCGACCATATTCTTGATTTGTTGGAAAAGTCTACCATCAATGATGCTTCTCACAAAATCATCAGCTGTTTTTCTCTCAATACAGATCTCTTCACTCACTAAAAAATCTCCGACATCCAACTTTATTTTTTTCGTTTCTATTCCTAACCTTTCCAATATCTTAACAACATCACTACTCGTTTCTCTATGATCAACAAATACAACTAACTTGTTATCTTCTAAAATACACTGATTTATATGAACCATTTTAGACTTACCTGTTTTTTCTCTTTTTTCATGCGTTCTATCGCGTATTTCATGCTACGCTCCCGATATTGAGAGACATGAAAGTAGTTTTCATCAATCGTTCCCTTCATGATAAACACGTATATTTTACCAATCTTCGTCCTTCCAACCCTTCCCCTTCGCTGTATCGCTCTCAATGCGCTTGGTATTGGTTCAAAGAAAATTGCGACGTCGATCATTGGAATATGTAAACCTTCTTCAGCAATTGATGTTGCAACTAAAACATTGTATTCTCCTTGCTCGAACCTTCTTATGATTTCAATCTGCTCTTCCTGGTCCATGCCCTCCTTTCCAGCTTGACCAACAAATTTTATTGGTGAAATACCATTTATTCGCTTCAAGTCTTCAACGATCTTTCTCACTGTGTCACGGTATTGCGTAAAAACGATAAATTTTGCATCTTTATTCCTATTCAGTTCAGTCAGTATAATTTCAATTAACTTGTTAAATTTTGGAATTTCAACTTTATTTTTAATTAATGCATCGACTTTTAAAATTGCGCTCTTGAAATCCTCGTCTGATAATACTTCCCTCGTTGTTCTTTTATTTTCCGCACATAATTTATCAAGATACTTTTTTAATGAGTATAATCCTTGAGTCTGCAACAATTCAAGCGCATGGATGACTTTGATTGCTGCGACAGTTTGAAACAAAACAAAAAAGTATCTTTTATCATTTTCAACCAATTTTGACACTCTCTTATTCAATATTAAGAGTTTTTTCTTACTTATCCTTGATAAAGAAGAACTTTCGATCGCACCAATGTTCTTCAATTTTTCAAGTTTTCTTTTTAAGGTTCTCATCATCAACTCTTTTATTTCATTCATCTCATTCGGCATCTCTAAGAATATTTTTTCAATGACTTTCTCTTTTATGTATGGCCTAACATCCTCATCATCTTCTGTCCTCATCTCAATGCTTCTTATTCCAAGATTCTTACATATCGTTTCGATATCCTCCCTGCTATGCCCAGGGGAAGCAGTTAGGCCAAGAATCAGTGGATTTCTTGCTACCTTTAAGTATTCCTTGGCAACATAAACATACGCGTAATTTTTTACGCTTCTGTGACACTCATCTATAATCAGCAAACAAACATCTTCAAGTGAAATTAAATTTCGTTTTAAGTCATTCATAATTGTTTGTGGTGTTGCCATGATCACAATTGCATCTTTCCACATCTTCGCTCTTTTATTTGGATTTATTGCACCGGTTAACACGATCACTTGCTCTTTTTCCAAGTCACTGTGATTTAGAAAAAATTTCCTATGCTGATTTACAAGTGGTTTTGTTGGTGCAAGAAACAATACTTTAAGATCTTTGAAATGATTAATTCTTTCAATTGCAAGTTTTAATGCAATTAGTGTCTTGCCCAAACCTGTCGGTAAAACAACAAGCGTATTCCCATTCCTTGCCGTATTCAAAATGTTTTTTTGGTAATCTCTTAATTGAATGTTTTTTAATTCCACAATTTTAAAAAAGAAATCATCATTATATATCTTTTCTCAATAAAGAATATAAGAATTAAAAAATTTATTAGTAGTATGAAACCATACCTAAGAAATTTTGTCAGAGGGCTGATAGATGGAATTCTTACTGCATTTGGTATCGTGGTGGGTGCAAGTATTTCTAATTCAAATACAGTTATCATCATCACTGCACTTTCTGGAGGTATCGCAGATTGTTTTGGGAATTTGGCCAGTGCAGTTACCGCAGAGAGCGCAGATGTGTATACAGAAATAAATGAGCTTGAGAAGAAGATGATGATTGATAAAAAAGAGATAAAAAATATGATGTTTTTTAAGAAAAAGATTTCAGAGACGTACTTGAGAAGCATTGTTGACGCGATTTCAACGATAGTAGGTGTCATAATTCCAATAACACCATTTTTGTTTATCAATAATATTAACCTTGCATTGCAAATGACAATTTTGATATCTGTTACATCCTTATTCATACTAGGTATGTTGATTGGAAAAATTTCAAAGGAGAACATGTTAAAATTAGGAATAAAAACATGCTTTTTTGGCGTTGCAGCAGCATTTGTTTGTTTTTTGTTAACTAAGTTTTTAGGTGCAAGCAAATGAATAAAAAATACATTGTATGTGGTGCTGGTAGAGTTGGTGGTAAGGTGGCGAACGTACTAAAACAATATGGAGCAGATGTTACAATCATTGAAAGAGATCGAGACGTAGCAAGATTTTTTAAAAAAGAAGGTTATAATGTTTTGCTTGGTGATGTACTAGATGAAAAAACACTCAAGAAAGCAAACATAGAATGCGCTGATTGGCTCATTGCCGTCCTTGGTAAGGATGTTGATAATCTTTTTGTCATTCTCAAAGCGAAAGAAATGAATCCTAAAATAAAAACTGCAGCAAGAGTAAGCGATGAGAGCTCACTTGAAAGCTTTTACAAATCTGGCGTGGACCTTCTTGTTCTACCTGAATTGATAGGTGGATTGCACCTTGCTAAGGCGATATTGGGCATCGAGAAACCAATAAGATTACAAACGTTAGAAGAGATAAAAAAATGATCAGAATTTTTGTAGATTTTTAGAGATTTAGTTCTTAAACGAAAATAAGGATAGACAAATAATAAATTGCGGGGGGAGGGATTCGAACCCTCGAAGGCACTAAGCCAATAGGTATCACAACATCATTTCATTCAGCTGATACCTGCTCTTGAGCCTATCGCCTTAGACCGCTTGGCTTTGGGGACTTAACGATTGTTAAGTTACCCCCGCTTCCCCCCGCTTTTACAGTGAAGTTAGACTTTCCCTCAGATCTTCGAGTTCTTTTCTTAGTTTCCCCACGTCTTCTGTTTTTTTCTCTTCCTCTTCTCTCGGTAAATTCCTTTCTAGTTCATCCAATTCGTTGATTAGCCGCTCTATTTTTTCAATCACTTCCTCCTTAAACTTTTCCCTTCGCTCCCTTAGTTCCCTTATCTCTCTCTCCAATGCATCAAGTCCCCTGAACAAATTTTTTAGTTCATTTACTCTTCTGTTTATCTCTTCTATATTTCCAATTTTTATAAAAAATTCTTCATTTGCCATATTCTCACATGGGCTTGGCCGGAATCGAACCGGCGACCTTTTCCGTGTGAGGGAAACGTCATACCACTAGACCACAAGCCCATCAATACATTTATTTTTTACCTCTTTATTATTTTTATTATGAGTAAATTAATATTTATTACAGTTTCATCCATTGTAATCATTGCATGTATACTATTCTTTTTGAATATTTACTTTGGCTTCACAAAGGCATTCACATTTTCTCCACCAGAGAATTATCTACCAGCGAATGTTTCGGAGGTTGATTCAAGTGGAAAATTAACATTGAAAACAGAAATAGGCTCATTCAGTTTCTATGTAACCCCTGACCAAGCATATTCAATTTCAAAGGCACTTAGAAATGAAGTAAGCGAAAGACCATTAACACATGATTTGTTTAAACAAATACTATTCAAGAAAAACATTGAATTTATCGCTGCAACGATTGACAAGGAAGAGGCAAACACTATTTTTGCCACGATATACTTAAGAGATGGCCTCACATTGCTACAGATAGATTCTAGACCAAGTGATGCAATTGCAATTGCACTAAGAACGAATTCCAAGATATATATTGCAAAGGAGCTTGTTCTCCACGCACAGGAAATACCATTAACGATTTCCAATATTACAGCATAATGCGGTTGCCGGGATTTGAACCCGGGTCATGAGCTCGGGAAGCTCAGGTCCTAACCGCTAGACTACAACCGCACTACATATAATTATTTAATAAAAACAATAGAAAAAGCTTACTCTTCTGGTTGTGTAAATATCCTTTCAAAGAATCTTGTTATTTCATCTATCCTTCTTGTGATTTCCTCGCATTCACTGATTTTTCTGTTCTCTTCTTCAGCTGCTCTCGCCATTCCATCCAAACATCTTTTTAGTTCACTGATCGTTTCCCTTACTCTATCGATTGAATCAACAACTTCCCTATACCTGCTTACCCTCACATACATGAATGGCTTGTACGACCTTTCCACATGTCTTTCTCTAGTTTCAGGAGCTCTTTCCATCTCCATTGGTCTTGGTCTGACTCTTGGTGGTACAATTGGCTCAGGAGGCGTAGGTAAATATTTTGGTTCTTCATAGCTTTCTCTAGGTTGTGGTGGGGGTGGTAGCTCAGGTCTTGAAAATCTTGGTCTCGGAATCAATTCTTCCGGTACTCCTGGAGGTAACTTTGGAATTTGCTCTGGAGTAAGTGTTAAGGATGGACTTGGTTGCGTTTGCACTGGTTGAGTGGGGGCCATAGGTCTCCTCTCAGGTGCTCTGATATCAGGAAAAGTTTGTGCACTTTCTACTTGTGGAAATGCCGGTACTGGCTCAGGAAAAGCTACTTCTTCCTTTTTCTTTCCCTTAAAAACATCGAATAGTGCCATTTTAGCTCAATTTTTCTTAGTATTTTTATTATATTAATCTTTCCGATACGTTTTTATTACTACTCAATTCTAAAAATATCATGAAAGAAGCAATGTTCTATGAGAAGATCGATGACAAGGTAAGATGCCATCTCTGTCCAAGAGAGTGCACGATATTAAAAGATAAATTTGGATTTTGTGGTGTTAGGAAGAATGTCAATAATAAGCTTTATTCGATCGTTTATGAAAAAGTCTCTTCAATAAATATTGATCCAATTGAAAAAAAACCATTTTTTCATTTTTATCCGGGTTCCAGGTCATTTTCAATTGGTACAATTGGATGCAATTTCACTTGCCCGTATTGCTGTAATTGGGAAATATCTCAGGAGAGGTTCAGTGATGGATCACTAAGTGATTTAAGAGTGGAGGATGCAATAAAGATGGCAAAAGAATACAGTGCAAATGGGTTCTCATTCACTTACAACGAGCCAACAACATTTTATGAATATGCTTATGATATTGCGAAGATTGCGAAAGAAAACAATTTTTACACGAACTTTGTCACGAATGGATTCATAAATGAGGAGCCAATCAAAAGAATTTCAAAGTATTTGGATGCTGCAGTGATTGATTTTAAAGGTTTTAATAAGGAATTTTACAGGAAATTTTGCGGTGGTGATCTAGAAGCAGTCTTGAATGCGCTCAAAACTTATTACAGGTCATTAAAATGGATCGAAATAACAAATCTCGTGATTCCTGGTTACAATGATGATTTAGCAGAAATCATACAATTTTGCTCATGGATAAAGGAAAACTTATCCGACGAAGTTCCAATTCACTTCATTGCTTTCTTCCCATCTTATAAGATGATGGATGTTAAACCGACACCTTATGAAAAATTAAAGCGTGTGTACGAAACAGCAAAGGAACAAGGACTGAAGTATGTCTATCTTGGAAATGTTCCTGGTAGTAAAGAAGAGAATACTTATTGTCCGAACTGCAATGAGCTTTTGATAAAGAGATACAATGTTTATTTATTAGGTTATCACATTACAAAGGATAAAAAATGTCCAAAATGTGGGGAAAAAATACCGATATTCGGAGAGCCGTCTTTGTCACAGTTTTAATCTTTCTGAATCTAGAATTAGTTTTCGCTAGCTGCAATTCTACAAATAAAGAACTTAGAGTAAGTTTAAATCCAAAATATGGTGACGGTAATTTAGAATTGAGTTACGTCTTTAACCATAGCTTTACGAATGCAACAATTAATATTTTTGTTGAGAAATACCAATTGCAAAGCAATTCCTTCTCTTATTACGGAAGTTACGATGTGAAAAAAGTGATTCTTCGAGAAATAAATACAAACACAGGTGTTTTTCAGATATCAATCTCTGAGCTTGAGCCATGGTTATACCGGTTATTTGCAAATTTGACCATTGATGATTTAACATTCTGCGCGTATGATGACTACATGCTCCAAAAGAACTCGGTCACTGAAAGGGTTATCTATGTCGAGAGGAAGCCAAATGTAACAATTAGTTTATTAAGCGCACCAAGCGAAGTTTCACCAGGCCAGTCCTTTGACGTCATCATTAACTTAACAAACCTGGGTGAAGATGCGAGCCTTAAAGTTTATTCATATGTGTATGACTATTCGCAAAACAAGACCGAGCTTATTTCAATGGGTAGGAACAAACTTAATTATATTTATTCATGGAATGCGAATGAAAAAGATGTTTTTTTATCTTCAGGTTCATCAGCAATTATCGCTCTTTCAAACAGAATCATTGAAAACGCAAGCGAAGGAAACTACAATTTGAGGGTCAGAGTGAAGATAAATGAAACAAAATATGATCTAACAACAAAAATTCTGGTGAAAAAGAGCGTGACAATATCAAGATTAGATTTTTCAAACAATACCATCTTCATTGATGTCGTTAATCACGGCAATATTGCCAGGAACGCGAGTTTAGTTTTGATTGATGATGAAATCGTGAAAGAAGACATGTTGATTGGTGGAAAAACAACGAAGGAATTTTCTTTTCAAACAAATAGAACAATCGTTTTCCTTCTACTCTTCCAAGAAAATAGTTTGATTGATATAAAACAATTGAACATGAGCTTACCGGTCAAAGTACAACCCGTTCTTGTGGGCGTGAATAAAAGTTCGAACGAATTAATAAAAAATGAGCATGATGTAACATTAACTAGTTTTTCAGTATTGAAAGAGCAGCAGATAAACTTATATTTAGCAATGTTTTTCATTTGTCTGCTCAGCTTAATCATTTTATTCAGGCGATTCAAGTGATAAGGACAAGAATGATAATTGAATTAATGGGATTTCCACCTGAAGTATTGAAAGCAACATTAAAGAAAGCAATTGAGCAATTGAAAGAAAGAGCTGTTGTAAAAAAAGAATTTTATGCTGAGCCAAAAAAAGTTGGTGAGAAAATTTTTTCATCATTTGTAGAATTCGAGTGTGAGGTTAAAGATTTTACCACACTTTCAGGGATAATTTTTGATTTTGGACCAAGCACGATTGAAATTCTTTCACCTGATAAAATTGAGATAAAGAGTAAAGAAGTAGAGAGTATGCTAAATGATATGATTGCAAAAGTTCATGACATGGATCAAAAAATAAAAATACTAACAGCGAACAATATCATCCTTCAAAAAAATCTAAATTTGTTACAACAGGAAAGTGATAAAATTAAAAACGAAGAAAAAGATAAAGAAAAATGAAAGTTTATAAATGATGAAATTTTAATTATGTTAATACAAGGCGCCAATTCAGAAAGGGGCTAATAGCAAAATTTAAATAACAAGTGTAATTTTAATGTATTAGCCCCTCCTAGGAGGAGGTTGGTGGAAAAATGGATGAAAGATTTGAACTAAAAGTTAAAAAAACAATAAAAAAGATAGCCGCATTGACTGGAAGCGCACTGATTCTTGGAGCAACGATTGCAGGTGTATTCGCAGCTAGCGACTTGAGCACACTTCCGTCTCCATTTGTAAAGACAGACGGTACATTTGACGCATATGTGGTAGTCGGTAAGAATGCAAGGGCAGACGACATAGTAGGTGCAATTGAAGTTGCATCCTCATTTGCGCAGAAAGCAACAGCAACAGGACCAGGTTCTGGAACAGCTGGCATATCAGTAAAGACATTTAAAGGAACACCAGACGCTAGCACACCAATATATTCTAGTAACAATCCAAATTTAAGAGCTGGTTATGGTGCAAGCACTGATGATGCAATAGCTGTATTACCAAATTATACTTACGTAAAAGACAGTCACAATTATACTGCCGTAGAATATGTATTGATAACAAATGTAACTGTGGATGAGCATCTGGGTTTAAAAATACCAGCAGGCTACATGGCATTGACATCTCAGTTGGATAGAGATGGAACATTGATAAACCTTGCACCTGAGCAAACAATACGTGTTGCCCAGACAAACTATTATATTGTAAACTTCACCCAAAATGGAAATGTTAGCTTAGGTGAAAAAACAACATATGAAAGAGCATCGATACCCTGGAGTGGTGAGTGGCAAGGCCACACCTTCTCAGTTGATGATGTAAATTCAACAGGGTATGCTGTAATAACAATAGATGGTAACACTTCTGTAGGTGTTACATCACACACAGTTGGAGGAATTACAATAACCGTAGACAGTGTATGGGTAGGTGCATTAACAAGAACAGCAAATGTAGGTTTAATAACATCAACTGCGAGATGGGAACACAATAAAGATTGGCCTCTTGATACCAGATTTACCGTGGACTTATCAGATGCAAAGAAAATTATACTCAAGAACAAAGCAGACTTAAGCTTATCAGACTTAGGAAATCTAACAGGACCAAACAATGCATTCACATTTTACTACAAAGAAAAGACAGATAAGATGGAAACATACAATCACACAATTACAGTTGGTGAAAGTGCATCAGAACTGAGCGGTAAAGTCAAATGGAATAGTAGTACTAGTGCATGGGATTGCTACACAATGCCAGGAGCAGTCCTACAAAGGAGAGACCCAACAACAGAGTTATTTTACACAATAACTTGTGGTTATGGTTTGACGCTTAGTGATGGAGACATCTTGAAACTTGTTGATGCAGATGGTAGCTACGCACAATTCAAAGTGAACACTACCTCTGGAAATTTCATTGGTAACATAATGGTGATAGATAAGAACACAACAGTACAAGCATTGGGTAGCAATGGTGACAATTACACGACAAGTGGTGGAACAAACTTTGTAAGAGTAAGCAATGGTGAATTAACATTCAAAGCAGTGGGAACAACAGTAAGTGCTGCTGGTGATACTTACTCTATAAGATATGGAGTAAGTGGTGTATACAAAGGCGGGACAGTACAAACAGAACCATTGAGCTACGGAGAAGTTCTTGCATTTGATGGCTCTGTATTTAAATTCAAGGAGCCAGATGGAGCTGAGTGGACAGTTACATTTGACAAGAATGAAACAGCATTCTATGTAAAAGCATATAGCTTACCAGCAAACAACACGAAGAGTTCATACGGCTCGTTGTTTGTATGGGATGATGGATTCCAAGATTTAAATAGCACTGTTGGTTCATTGACAATTACATTCCCAAGAAAGGATGCTACATATGCAATCGGAGCTTATGTAATGACTCCGATGACATTGAGCGTTGGTGGAGAACAAGCAGTAGGAAACACAACAATTAGATTGGACAGTGTTGGCGGAGTAGTAATGAAACCAGTTGGTGTTGGATTTTCAAAGTTAGATATTGATGTTGCAACACCAACAAAGCCAGTGATCATCGTTGGAGGTCCATGTGCTAACTCCTTAGCTGCAAGAGCATTAGGAGTGAGCCAAGCATGGCCTGAATGTGCTGCCAACTTAACAAGCAATAGAGCACTAATACAATTAGTGGACAATGCATTTGGTGACTACACAGCATTAGTGATTGCAGGTTACGATGCAAAGGACACAGTATTAGCGAGCCAGGTTGTTGCTGCCGAATTACAAGGTACAGACGTATTAGCAGGAAAATTCACAGGTACAAAATTAATCTTAGATACAAGTGCTGGCGTATACACAGGAGTAACTGTTGTAGAATAAACAAAACCTTTTTCTTTTTTTATTTCCTTAATTTTTGAATGAAAATCAAAATAAAGAAATCTCACATCGAAATTTTTATCTTTCTCTCAATACTAATTTTTGGAACCATATTTATTTTCAATTATTTTAGGGAGATAAGATTCCAAGAGATGGTAAGACAAAGAAATGCTTATTGCGCACAATTTAGCGAAAAGCTCAGAGAGAAAAATCAAAGCTGCAACTGCTTTTATGAGCATGTGAATCCAGAGGGTATGTTAAGAGAAGCTGAAATACTTTGTACTTGCGAATGCAATGTGAATGGGACGATACAGCGAATAGGAATCGTGCAAGTAGAATGATTAACAGAAGACGAGTGTTTTATTCGTTTCATTACAAAAAATTTCAGCAAGTTCATCCCTTTCCTTAAAACCTTCGTATTTGTTCTTCCCATTTATTACTAATGTGGGATAAATCGTTATGTTGTAATTGTAAATCATTGAATCGATGATTTGTAAATTCAAGTCCTTCTCAAGCGCAAATACCATTATTTTGTCTGGCTCTATTTTTTTGTAATAAGTAAGATAAAAACCTTGCAATGGACAATTTCCACAGTCTTTCGTGTAAAAGTAGAGTACAGTCGTATAATTTTCGTTGCATATTTTTTTCACCTTCTCAAATATTAACCACATTTTAACCAGACTCAATGTGTAACTCTTCTTCGCTTCGATAAATCCTGTTGTATCTATCCCTTTATTTTCTTCGTATCTCTCAAGCTTCGACATCAGATCATCGATCTCTTTTAACATTTTCGATAGCTCCGCCCGGAAATAGTTACAGGAAAGTTGTTCCTTCATTACATCCATGAACAAAAATTCAAGTTCAACATTTACCAATGAATTTTTAATATCCTCGACACTTTGCTCTATTTTAGATGTTTTCACACGATTCAATAAAGAATCAAAGTAAAGTCCAGAAATAAATATTAAGAATGCTAGTAAGAATGGTAGCGCATACTTCTGAATTTTCATTTTTTCCACGCATCTTTCTCTCTTTTTATTCTTCTTTTCACAAAATTAATGAGCGAGCAAAGCGCAAAGACCGAAAGTAGAGGTGTGTATATAATGGAAGCGAATACAGCATCTTTGAGTCTATTTTTAGTAAATTCATTTTGATGTTTTGTGGCTAGGTAAAAGTACAAGATATATATGAGAAATGCGCAGAAGAAAATAAAACTTAATGTATTTATTGAAAACACATCAATGTTTATCTTGAAATCACCTAGAAATGGAAAAATATCAAAGTTTATTTTTGAAAAATGATAGAAACTCTTGATATAATTATAGAATGGTTTAAGGATGATTAATAAGTAAATCAAGCATATCACGAGACCAATTAGCACAGAAGGTAACAGAAATGTACCAAATGTACCGTATTCCCGCGAAAGCACATCTTTATGTTTCGAAAGTGTTTCCAAGAAACCCGTATTCCACCTCAATCTTTGTTTAAACAGATTTACTATGCTTTTCGGAGTGCTCGTCAATACAATTGCATCAAAACAGTTCTTTATCCAAAACCCATATTTATGTATCCTGAATGTTATTTCCATGTCTTCCGTTAGGCTATTTTCATCAAATCCACCCAATTTCTCTAATACTTCTTTTCTATATAAAGAACCAGGACCAGGTATTACATATATACAGTTTAGAAAGCTGTACAATTTAGCATACAGTGCATTTATTAAGTACTCGATGTATTGAAATTTTTCCAAGGTATTCGATGATTCTTTAACCTTTATCACAGGTGTAACTGTGGCAACATTTTCATCATCAAAGTAAGCAAGCATTTTAATTAGCGCATCTTTCGCATAAATCGAATCAGCATCAAGACATGCAAATATTTCACCTTTCGCAATTTTTAGACCAAGGTTTAGGGCGCTTGCTTTGCCACCCCTCTCCTTATTTATTAGTTTTATTAATCCTTTTTCCTCGTAACTCTTACATATCTCTACTGTCCTGTCTGTACTTCCATCATTTACTACGATCACTTCTAATTTATTTTTAGGATAATTTAAATTTAAACAAGATTCAATTGCATTTTTGATATTTTTTTCTTCATTATGGGCTGGGATTACAATCGAAACAAGTGGAAATCTATTCAATTTCTTTTTTTCATGTATTCTCCCATTGTTCTCAAAGAAAGTAATGAGCCAAAATATTGAGAAGTATAGTAAATAAAAGTTTGCAATTAATGCCAGTAATATTAATATGTCCAATTTCTAACACCGTATATCAAGAATATACCACATTCATCTTTTAATTCTTTTTCCATAACTAAGTAATCTTTATGATCAAAAAAGCTTCTATTAACCACATAATTTATGCTTTCACCAGCACTTGAGCCAAAGCTTTCAAGTACCTCCCTTTCCAAACTTACAATTACATAACTGACATTATAATAACTTACATACCAATCAAAGTCTTTTGGTTCATATGTAAATGGAATCGTTTTCACATTTCCATAATAGGCGATCAGCGGCCAATTTGGCGCGATAACAGTGCCGTTTGTTCCACTCACATAATTTGCTGCGTTGATGATGTTTGAATAACACTTGAGTACTTTGTTTGAATTTAATTCGATTGCGATTTGAGGAAAGTATGAAATTAAAAGCAATACGAAAATTGACACACACATTTTCCTCAATAGTACATTCTTCATTAATTTAAGATTCAATAAATCAATCAAAAATTTGGCTGAGATAATCAATGGAAACGGAACGATTGGAAGTAGATACCTTTCCTCCTTGTGAGGAAAAATTGAAGCAGCAATAAGATAAATGAAAATAAAAGAATACAAAATGAGATAATTTTCTTCTTTTAATTTTCTTAGACCCAAAATTAATGATATTAAAACAACAATAAACCAAAATCCGAAGACTTCCCGTAACTTAGTTAAATAAAAGAAGATTGGTTCTGGCTTCGCTTCGCTAGGATAAAGTATCGCATATTTTATCGATTCGAAGGGATCACCATAATTTATAAAATTGAATGAAAGCCATGGAGAAACTGTAAGCAAAATAATAAATGAGGAAAAAAATGTCTCTTTTTTGAACAATATTCCTTTCTTGTACAAAATAAGAATTGCTGGAATAATGAAAAGAAAATTTTGATATTTCGTTAAGAAACTTAAAGTGAAGAAAAAGGATGAAATGTACAACTTTATAGCATCTTTTTTCATTTTCTTAACGTCAATAAAAAAAAGGAGAGATAAAATCAGGAAGAGAAGTGATGTGATTTCGGCTAGAAAGAATCCACTATTAATGAGATGTAAGGGATTCAATGCCAATAAAATAACCGAAATAATTGCAGTCCTATCATCAAACAATTTCTCAGCAAGCAGGAATGTTACAATGATGCTTAATATTGAGATTATGATCGGTATAATGTGAATGTCACCCAAAACTAAACCAACACCAAGTAATAAAGGAAATATAGGGGGTCTGATCAATTCAAAATATATCTTATGGCCCAAGAAATATTTAGCATTCATTACAAATGCAGCACCATCCCACGTCATCATCTTATAATATCTGTACAAAAAAATCCTGGAAATAACAGAAAGAGTAACTACAAAAAACAATTTATGTTCGATTATCCACTTTTCTATTTTTTCCAATTTTTTCACTTTTTATACCTAAAAATTGCTACCTCTTCACTATTATATTCATTAATAAAACTTCCCAATTTTTCAAATTTTTCTGTTTGTAATTCTTTAATTAGATATCCAGGATTTCCTGGTTCTGAATAGTATATCAACACAACCGAAACGTTCCTTTCTTCAATTGTCTTATAAAACTCGTGCTCATCACTTGGGGGTTTTATTGCATTCATCCCAGAAAAATAGAAAACGTAGGGATAAGACTCTGAAATTACTGATTCATTGTTTTTTATAATCTCTTTTAAGAACATACAAGCATCCTTTAGTGCTATTCCAGCATTTGCTTGACTTAAGATCCACCAGTGTCCATTAATGAACGATAGAGTTGAAAAAAAGATCAGCACTGAAAGAGCAATTCTTTTCTCCTTTTTTAAAAATTTGAAAGATGAGGCCCCAATCAAGAAAAAAGAAGGAAAGAATGGAATTAAATACCTCTCTTCTTTGTGATGTGAAAGTATTGTGTTAAACACAATCATCGGAACCAGAATTGTCAGTAATAAAAATAAACTTTTATGCTCTATTTTTCTTAATAAGAAAAAAGTTCCAAACAAGATAAATATACCATTCAATCCAAAAACATCAAAAAATTTTGTAAAATAAAAATCAACCTCACTGTTCATTACAGGTACATTACTACTTTGTGCATTTAAAAATTTGAAAAAATTACCATAGTTTAAAAATAGGAAATATAAGAAAGGTGTTAGCACGATGAAATACAGTAAAATAGACACGTAAATTTGCCAACTTTTAAGGAGATCAAATTTCTTTCTAAGAAAGAAATAGATAATAAAGATTATTGGTATCAAAAAACCAAAATTTTTTGTTAGTGCACATATAGCAGCAGACATTGCAGATAAGATCAAAAATTTCTTCTGCTTTTCAATGCCGATAAAAAAAGAGAAGAGTGAAATAGAATAAAATGTGATGAAAATAGATTCAGTAAAAATCCGCTGCCCATAGAATAAAAAAAGATGATTCGTACCCAGCATGATAGAAGTGACCAATGCAGTTTCTTCATCATAGAAGTTTTTTGCAAGTACAAAGACAGCGATGAGTGAGAGTACGGAGAAGGATAACACAATTATCTTTGCAATTGTTTCAATCTCATAAAAGTGATTTCCGATTGCAATTAAAATTGGTAAAAAAACAGGTCTGAAGCTCTCAATCGGTGGTGGAATCCCGAATTCAAATTTTTCATACAAGTTCTTCGCAAGCCCCAAATAAACAACTTCATCCCACCAATATCCTTTATTTAAATTAATCAATGAAAATCTAAAAATAATAGAAATTATGATGAAAAAAATGAAAATTTTATTTACCATCTTCACTTTTCATCAACTCTCTCAATAGCGTCGTTGCATAACAACCTTTCTTCAATATGAACCGTACCTTTACCAAATTATCTGAAATTTTTAATATTTCAAAATTTTCTGGAAAAAATAAATAATCCCTCTCAGATCCGCTGACACTCATCTCAGGCATGCTTTTTACTTTGAAATCCTCTAATCCAATCCCTTCCCTTCTCATTATTTCCTTGATGATGCAACTTATCTCATCTTCACCCAATTTTAAATTATAACCAACCATTGGTACTTTTACATTTTTTCTCATCCCATTTTCCCACAGTTTGTCTAATGTTAAATTGAACAAATAACTTTGGTATGAATTCACAAAAATCAATCTAAGAAATTTTGGTAGTTTTCTTAGCGCACCAACATAATCATTTGGATATTTACTGAGATGCGCGATGATGGTCCTTTCTGGTTTTAAGTGGGTTGGGAAAATCTTTAATACCTCTTTGAAGTTACCCCAATTTCTTGCCAAATACTCTCTTGCCTCTTTTCCATATTCAACACCATCCGTCTCACATAAAAAAATTCTAATCGCCTCTTTAAAATTATGTTTCAAAATCTCCTTGCCAACTAGATGATTCACACTTCTTTTATCTCCAAATCGCTGTATTCCAAAATAATTTAATATACCGTGCTCTGAAGACTTCATAAATTCATGAAGTATCGCAGCGATTTCATTCTTATCATGAGGTATTTCTCTAATTGTAACTGTGAATCTATTACCATAAAGCATACCAATTTCAATTTTTTTATCCGAATAATCGAAGTCTTTGATTATTATATCTTTTAGTTTAATCCTTCTAACCTCACTTACATCCATTTTCCATATTGAACACCTTTGTGCAGTGATTGCAAATTTATCCTTGTTCCCAGCATAACCAATTCGCTTTAAACTTATGTGTAACCTCCGTGTCAATTCTCTTAATGCACTTATTGTGTCCCAATTCCTTTTAACAAGTGTGAAGTGTAGATAATCTTTTCTTTTCCTAGGGAGAGAATCAATAATTCTTTGTATGATTCCGTAATTTGCACTTAAAATCCTTTTTTCTTCTGTGATTTCCTCAACAATGAAATCTTCAGGAAAACTTTTTATTTTTCCACCCAAACCAGTCGTGCTTGTAGAGAAGTACATGAAAGTGAAGAAAGTTTTATTTAATTAAAAAAGTTTCTATAATAAAATGATCGTCGTCCTTCGTCTAGGGCATCGAATAAAGAGAGATAAAAGGATTTCTACACATGTTGCACTAGTAGCAAGAGCATTTTGCGCAAATGAAATAGTTTTTAGTGGCGATGAAGATAGAGAATTAATTTGTTCCGTAAAAAAAATAGTGAGCGAATGGGGAGACGAATTCAAGATAAATTATGAAAAAAATTGGAGAAACTTTTTAAAGAGAAAGAAGGAAGAAGGTTTTGAAATTATTCACTTAACAATGTACGGATTACCAATAACCAAATTAATAGAAAAAATAAGAATCTCTAATAAAGATAAAATCATTGTTGTCGGGGGTGCAAAAGTACCTGGAGAAGTTTATGAGATTGCCGATTTTAATGTCTCAATTACAAATCAGCCACATAGTGAAGTTGCAGCACTTGCAGTTTTTTTACATGAATTTTTTCAAGGAAAAGAGCTTGAGAAAAAGTTTGACGGGAAAGTAAGGATAATTCCACAAGAAAAAGGAAAGAAAATAGTAAGAAATTAGGTTACTTCAACGATTCTTGAAACACCACCCTCTTTCTTTACTTCATATTTATAATCAGCAGCATTTTTTAGCTCTTCCTCATGCGTCACAATAATAATTTGCGGTATTGTTTTAATATTCCTTAAGGCCTCCGGAAGTGCCCTGATATCTTCTCGGTCGAAGCCAATTGTTGGTTCATCAAGTATTAATATTTCACTCTGCATCACACCAGAAATTTGGGCGGCCAAATTGGAAAGTGCCAATCTATAAGCTAACGCGACACTTGTCTTTTCTCCACCACTTAAATTTTGAATTGGCACTTCTTCTCCCTCAGAAGTGTAGGCTACAGGTTCATAATCGCTTTTTATATCAACGATGTATTCTCGATCGTATCTTCTTATTTCTTCAAACTTTTGCTGAAATTCCCGCCTTAAATCTTCTAAAAACTTATTCCTTACAATTTCCCTGATATTTCTGATGTCTTCTCTTAATTTTACTAAGACATCAATCAAATTCTTTAATTTTTCATATTCTTTCCTATTCTTCTCAATTTCAAAAACTTCTTTTTTTAATTCTGCAATTTCTTCATTGAGACTAGCAATCTCTTGCTCCAAGTGCTTGATTTCGCTTTCAAGTCTAACAACAAAAATGTGGCTTTCGCGCTCGATTTTGCTCTTCTCATCAATTGCTCTTTTTACTAGTTCATAATCTTTTATTTCTCCACCCAATTTTTCTAATTCTTTTTTAATTTCATTTTCTTCTTTAATTAACTCATTAACAACTTCTTTTTTCTCGTTTAAAAGTGAATTATACTTGTTCAATTCTCTCTCAAACTCTTGTAACTTCTCTGCCAATTCTATTTTCTTCAAAATTAATTTTACTTCTTCATCCACTTCGTCTAATTTTTCTTTAATTTCATCCATCCTCTGCTTGTACTCCTTCTCTAAATTTTTAATGTGTTCTTTGGTAACCTTCTGTTTACAGAGTGGACATTCTCCTTCTTCAATTTCCATTATCCTTGAAACCTCTCTTTTTATTTTCTCTCTTTCTTCCAGTAAGAAATCCCTCTTTGAGCTTAACTCTCCCCTCTTGTGTTGTAATTCCTCTAATTTTTCTTTTATTTCGATTTTGTCTTTTTCAGCATTTATTTTACTAATTTTGTCTCCGAGTAATAATATATTCCTTTCATTATTTTTAATATCATCTCTTATTCTCACTAGCTTTCCATTTAATGCATCATATCTTTGTTTATTTTCAATGATTTCTTCGACTTTTTCTTTTAATTTGATAAGTTCCTCATGGCATAATCTATAATCATTAACGGCTTTCTCATATTCTAATTTTTTTATTTCGATTTCTTTTTCTTTTTCATCTTTTTCCGCTTCTCTTTCAGCAATTTTTTTCAATAGCGAATCATAATTTTCAATTCTAACTGCCTTCAACTCAGCCATATTTTCAAATTTTCTTATCACATCCCTCATATTTTCCCATGTTCTCTGATACTTAGAGAGCTGCAGTGTCCTATCTATGTAAACCTGTCTCTCCTGTGGCTTCATCTCAATTATTTTTCTTATTTCATCTTGTCTCGTATAACTAGTAATTTCAAACAAATCTCTAGGTTTCACATCCTTAGGATAATTCAAAATTTGTATAATCTTCTCATTTAAGTCAGTACTTCTAGCAAGTATGTTTATTGGCCTATCATTTTCTAATATCTTCAAATTATTTACATCAACCTGTATGCTCGAACCACTTCTCCTAAGCCCCCTCACCACCTTATAGTTCTTACCCATATGTTCAAATTCCAGAATGATCAATGTACTGTTACTTCTCCTTCTCATTATCATTGAATTTAAGATTCCACTTTCACTTCCAAAAAGAGCATATTCAATTGCCATCAAAATAGACGATTTTCCACTACCAGTTCTACCAGTAAAAACAGTTATACCTTTGTTAAATTCGATCTCACTCTTCTCATGTGATCTTAAATTCTCGATCCTCAATCTTTTGATTATCATTGAAGTATCTCCTTTTCTATTATTTCGCAGGCCTTATTTACTTCTCTCTCTATTTCATCTCCACCAAGTTCTTGCCCAAGGATTGAAATGAGTTCCCTTGCAACTTTTATCATCTTCGTATCATATTTCTGCCTTTCGAGATATTCTTGTTCTATTTGTTCTAAACTTTTCGATCTAATGTCAATAGAGATTGCTGAAGTGGGGTCAAGTAAGTCAGATACATAAACCTGTGTTATCAATACACCAAATTCCTTTGATACTTTTTCTATTATTGTCCTATCTATTTCTCCTCTGCTACCACTCTTTAATCTACCTTCAAGTTTTAGTATGAGAACGCCATTTTCTAGGTTTTTTGCCTCTTCTCTTATCAATTTTAAACAATTTTCAGTCGCTTCATGAGCGCTTAAATTGTTGCAGTTTAATTTCCTCACCATAATCTTTCTTACTTTCACTTTAATCCATTTTAAGCTTGTTTTTCCATTATCAACTTCCACGATATAAAAACCCTTTTCAGCATCTGATTCCATTTCTCTTACATCGCAATATTCAAGTGATCCAGGATAGACAATTAAATGACTGTTATATTTCATTTCAAATCTTGAATGCCAATGACCACCAGCATAATAATCAAAACCCTTAGGTAACTGAGAAGTTGCGATATCACTGAATGGCACAGAATTTGGGATATCAGAAATAATATGGTGAAACACAAATATCTTGTATGCATCCTTTGGTAAATCCACATAAAATTTTTCATAGATTTCATTAATCCTTGCTCTTCTTCCTGGCAAACCGCAGATGAAAACTTTGTTCCCTTTGATTTCAAACATCATTCCACTGAAATTACTCTTTTCCTCACCCATTTCAAAGAATTCCCTTGAAGAAACATCCTTGATCAAATCAACTCTTTCAAAGATCGAGATTGATGTGCCTTCAGTGCTGATGTCATGGGACCCTGGAACGATAAAAACTGGGATATTCGCTTTTTTTAATCGCTTTAATTGTTCCAAACAAAATAAAAAAGTTTTGAGTGAAGGTCTCCCCCTATCAAATAGATCTCCACTATGTATTACAAAGTCTACTTTTTCTTCTATTATTTTGTCTACAGCTATTTCAAATGCCCTTTCAAAATCCTCTTCCCTCTCCCTTAGCTTGAAATTACTTGCACCAATATGTGTATCCCCGATATGTGCAAATTTTATTTTCATACCAATTAATGAATAGCAGTAAATATTTAAAATATTTTGATGGCGTTACCAATTTTCCAATGCTTAGAAATCCAGAATCTTCTTTTGTTTCCTTAAATTTTTTTCTTCTTCTATTCTTTTGTATGTGTACCAACTGCTTCTTATGTATTTCCTAGCACCAGGAATTTTCTCAAGATTTTTTACCAATTCTAATGCTTTTTCATCATTCGGATAACCATTGTACAATTCTATCCCTAACTCTTTACTGATTTTTTCAATCTCCCGGTCTCTTTCCACTTTTGCTAGAATTGAAGCAGCTCCAACAGTAACATAACTTTCATCTGCATAATTTTCGACTTTTAGTTTACATTTATGCTCAAGATATTTTTCCAAAAATTTCTTGAACGCATTTGTGTTATGTGATGGACAATCAATGATTGCCACGTCCGGTTTCAACGTATTTATAATTTCAGCCATTTTTATTGCTTCTAAATGATTTAAGTTCATACCAACAGAAGCCCTTTCGTCTATTTCTTTTGGCGTAATTTTGACTATCTTAAAATCCTTTGCAATTTTCTTAATTTTTGATTCCAATTCTTCTCTTTCATTCTTTTTTAGTTCTTTTGAATCCTTTACACCAATATTTTTTAACTCTTTAATTCGATCTTTTTCTACTAAAATTCCACAAATGTACAGACTTCCGATCAGAGGGCCTTTTGGTAAGTTAAACATTGTTTAACTTTCTACCAGCCTCATCAATGCCGCAAATCGTTTCTTTCTTTTTCAGAACCAAACTCCCACCCCTTAATTTACTATGTCCAAAATGTATTAATAAGTCAATTCCAAACTTCTTAGGTATATTTGGTATGTCACATGCGCCAAAGCAACTACCAGCCCATATAAATACGATTTTTCTCTCTTTTTCAATTTCACAAGCAATTTTACATGCATTATTCCTAATTCCTTCTGGAAGCTGTATCAAAATCCTTTTCGCTTTTTTAATTTCATTTTTAATTTTTTTTAATTCAATATCGTATTCCATCAACTTTCTTAATTAATTGTAGATTTATTAGCTTTGTTACATAAGTATAAAAATTTTGATTTTCTTTAATAAAATATGGTAGCACTTGCAAACATCGCTGAGAAACTTGTTTTGACATTAGCGCTTGGATGTTTGATCGGGATCGAAAGAGAATATAAAAAAGAAGTTGAAAAGAAAATTGTGATATTTGGGATAAGAACTTCAATATTACTCGCACTTTTAGGTTTTCTATTTGCAATTATATCTGATACCATTGGTATAACAAGTGCATTGGCAATTGGTATCGCCACAGTGTTAGTGATTTCAACGGTTGCGTTTATAACAAGAGCGATTGTTTATAAATTCACTGGTGCAACAACATATGTGGCAATGCCAATTGTTTTTATTGTCGGTTTCTTAGCTGGAATCGGTGAATATGGAATCGCAGTGACGAGCGCAATTATTATGACTGCTTTTCTAGCAATTAAAGAAGAGCTACATGGTTTTGTACGTGGCTTAACAAGAGAAGAAATCTTAAATGCAATTAAATTTGCAATTGTTGCTTTTGTGATATTTCCTTTTCTTCCAGACACAACAATAAGTTTTATAAATCCAAAACAGTTTTGGCTTGTCGTTGTCTTAATAAGCTTCCTAGAATTTGTTACATACATCATACTTAAGAGTTACGGAGAAAACAAATTGATACTTACAGGTATATTTGGCGGATTCATAAATAGTGAAGCCACGGTACAAAAAATCGCTGAAAAAAGTAAAGATGTTAGAATTGAGAATGAGGCATTTGTCGGAATTATACTGGCAAATGCTTCAATGATCTTGAATAGAATCATCATCGCACCGATTGTCTATGGCTCTTTATTTATTCTAAGAAATTTTGTTCTACCAGCTTCAATCGCAATCATCATTGCGATATTGCTTTGTTATAAAGCAATCAAAACAAAAACAAAGTTAAAGGTGAATATTCATTCACCATTTTCAATTATGTTTGCATTAAAATTTGCACTTCTTTTCCTCTTTGTGACATTGATAATGGGATTCGTAAGTGAAAATTTATCATTAAATATTTTATATTTAATCTCATTTATCGCTGGATTCATCGCTTCTAGTCCTGTCGTTGCAAGTACTGCGTTAATAGCAGCAAAAGGTATAATTGATATAGAAACGGCTGGCAAGTTGATCTTAATTGCCTGCTCATCAGCCACGTTAAACAAATTTTTTTGGGTGAGATATTCTGAAAATAAAAATCTAAGAAAGAGTGTAACAATCGCATCGCTTATCATTTCATTGATTTTGCTTATTGGCGCTCTCTTCTAAATAAAAATTTTTCAATAATTCAATTATTCTCTGTTTGAATTTTTTCACATCACCTTTTAACATCGTTGCACCACTCGCCTGCTTATGACCTCCACCACTTGCTTTTGGGATGTTTCTTATCGCTTCCCTTACCAATACATTTAAGTCAATCTTCCCATCGTACCTTCTCAAATTCACCGTTGCAAAGTTCCTTTTCTCAACAATTAATACGATTGTTAAATTTGGAAATTTATAACTGAGCATACTTGCAAGTGCAGAACCAATATTATATTTTGGGTTTTCAATCTCAAAGAAACAGAGTTCAATTTCCTTATACTCCTCTTTTCTTACATCAAATTTTAAAATCATTTCCTTTAAGTTTTTTTCAATTCTTTCCTTCCATTCAATAAACTTCTTTGATTTTGATAAAAATTCACCAATCGTTTCACTTTTTAATAATACATCCAGTATCTCACTTGCACCAGTTTCTCCTCTGTATATTCTACCCGATCCAATGATTTTATCAATGTTACCAAAAAATGTGTCATTGAAGTTCTCATCTTTCCCAGTTGTATAATTATATTTCTTCAATGTTTTTTCGATAAAGTCTCTCCAATATTTTGCACCACCATCTCCGATTGTTCCTGTACATGCAATCCAGTCAACTATTTCCATATTTATGAATTTTGAAAAAAATTCATAAACCAATCTTGAAGCAGGACAATATTCATCTAAATCAATATCACTAGGCTCAACCAATATAATATTATCATTATCAATGACATTGCTTCTCGGATGGTGATCAAAAATAACGATTTTTTTACTCGTTGTTTTCGATTCATTTTCAAGTTTGTCGAAAGGTAAATCAACAACAAACAAAATATTAGATTTTTCCATCTTCAATCTTTTTGATAATTTCTCGGGAGAACAAGGTAAAAATTTCTTTACACTTCCACCCAGTGATTTAATTGCCACGTTCAGTATTTTCGCACTACAAATTCCATCTGTATCTATATGGTAAAACACAACGATTTCTTTTCCCTCAAGTTCTCTTTTTATCTTTTCAAATAAATCTAACATTCTATCACATTCCCGTCCAACTTGAATTTTTTTCCAAGTATTTCCTCACATATAAATATATTCGTTTTTGTGTGCAGTGAAATTTCACTTACTTTTATTTTACCACCAAACAATGCGATCCATAATATCAAATTATCGGCCAAGTGCACATCAACGGGTGAGTTACTTTTTATTTCCCTTATCAATTTTTCTGCAACTTCTTTCCCAACTTCTTCGCTTCTTTTTCCTCTTTCTCCAAGTGCATCAGCACCAATTATTGCACCACTGCTCGTTTTTGCCCAAAGCGTGATACTTGATCCTGCGCAAAGCGAATTCCAATATTCTGCATTGATCTTAATAGGACATAAAAATTTGTTTACCAGAAATTGTCTTGCAGCTTTCTCCTGTCTTTCAGCTACATTGGCTTTTTTTAAGTAATTACTTGCATTTGATATTCCTAAAATTTCAACCAGTTCTCCTTGGTCAACCAAATTTAGTGGCTGTCCATCATTCACTGGTTCAGTGAAAACCTCAACGAAGCCACCACCCATCGGATAATAACCCCTACGTAATAATTTCACTTTCACCTTTACACCCATTTTCTCAAGCATAGGTAAAATAACAAATCTTACATAATCAATACAAGGCGCATTTAGGTTCTCAGTACCTCCCCTTATCTTTAATCTTACTTTGTCATCCGCGAATACACATATTGGGATCAGACACTGGAGGAGTAAGCTTATTGAGCCAGCAGTGCCAATATCAATATTTAATGTTCTCCCTTTTATTTTACCTGGTAAAAATCTAATATCCATCGAACCAATTTTTAAGCCTTCAACTTCAGCACTACATAGTTCAGAAGCAGCTTTTATCGCATGTAAATGTTGTGCTCTCAAACCAGGTTTATCCCTTTTTGCCCTAATATTGTAAACACGTATTTGTTTATTTGTAATGCAGGACAAAGCAATTGCAGTTCTAATTATTTGACCTCCACCTTCTAGAATTGAACCATCTATTTCAATCATACTTCTAGAATATAAAAGAAGTAAATAAATTTTTATTCTTGAACTTATTACCTAAATAAAGGTGTAGTTATGGACATTGAAGAAAGGATTGAACTAATCAAAAAAGATCCAACTGAAGAAATAATTACTGAAGAAGAACTTAGAAGGCTTTTAGAAACGAAAAACAACCCGATTGCGTATGATGGTTTTGAGCCCAGTGGATTAGCACCAATTCACTTCGCATTGTTGCGGGCAATAAAATTACAGGACATGTTGGATGCTGGTTGTAAATTTAAATTACTACTTGCTGACTGGCATGCATGGATTAATAATAAGATGGGTGGGGATTTAGAAAAGATAAGAAAAGTAGGTGAATATTTTATTGAAGTCTGGAAGGCAGCAGGCATTGACATAAACAAAGTTGAGGTTATTTGGGCAAGTGATATCGTAAAAAATTCAGATTATTGGAAACTAGTAATAAAAGTAGCAAAGAAAACAACACTCAAAAGAATACTTAGGTGTCTCACGATCATGGGAAGAAAGATTGATGAAATTCAAGAATCATCACAATTGTTCTATCCAGCAATGCAGGTTGCAGACATATTTACACTTAAAACAGACATATGTCAGTTAGGCATGGATCAAAGACGCGCGAACATACTTGCAAGAGAAGTTGGCCCATCACTTGGTCTTTGGAAGCCAGTTGCTGTACACCACCATATGTTGATGGGTCTTAAAAAACCATCAAAGATTTTTCTCTACGACGATGATAAGCGAATATCAGAGCAAATAAGTTGTAAAATGAGTAAAAGCATACCTGAAAGTTGTTTGTATGTACACGATTCAAGCGAAGAAATTAGAAATAAAATACAGCATGCCTATTGCCCGCCAAAAACAGTTGAAAATAATCCAATCCTTGAATATGTGAGATACATCATATTTAGAAAAAAAAGTTCATTTTTGATAAAGAGATCATCAAAATTTGGAGGAGATGTTGAATACTTTGATTATTCTAAACTAGAAAAGGATTTTCTAAGTGGAAAATTACATCCCCAAGATTTGAAGAACGCAGTTTCTGATGTAATGGAAGAATTGATAAGACCAATAAGAGAACATTTTGAGAAGGATAAAAAAGCAAGAGAGCTTTATGAGTTTGTAAAGACACAAGAAATTACAAGATAAAATGATTTTTTGTGGAAATTGTGAAAAAAGAAACGGAAAAATATTTCTCCCATATCTAAAAAAGTACTTTTGTAATGCTTGTTTCATCAAAATAATGAGAAAGAGAATAAATAGAAATATCAAACACTACAAGATGCTGAACAATAAAAAAATTTCATTCATTTTTGATGGAAGTGCTCCAAGTTTTGTTTGTTTCTTCCACATATTTAATTTATTAGGATCAAGAAAAGACACAAGTTTTACCTTACTTTCAACAAAAAAAGCACTCAAAGTTGCAAAAGAAATATCAAAAAAATATGGTGTGATGGTTAAAGAAATAAAAAACCTTAAATTAAGGAAGACAAAAGAAACAATCGTCCTGAACGATTGTTTGGAGGATACTTGTGAAAAATTAATAATTGCCTTTGCTGAGAAAAAATTAAGTTTGATCAATGAAATAAAACCAAGAAATGGAAATCTTGTAAGACCTTTATTTAATATACCAATCAAAGAAATTGAAACACTTGCAAGATTAAAAAATTATAATTTTCTTAAGTACCAGCAAAAAAATATTTACTTAAACAAAATAAACAAAGTTGAAGAAATGAGGCCTGGAGCAAAATTTTCATTGGTAAATTTATTTGAAAGTTTATTTTAAAAGCGGTAAGCTGCCAGTTATCTTATCTATCTTTTTTTCTTCATCAGGGCCTATCCCAATACACGTGATTGTTCCAGGTTCTAACTCTGTGAGCCCAGCATCCCTTATTACTTCACAAACCAAATCATTTTCCCTTGCCTTTTCATAGATCTCTAAGAGCTCCTTTTCACCCCTTACTTTTAGTACTACTTTTTTTTGTCCATCTAATAACCATTTTTTGAATAGTTTTTCATTCTTCTTTTGTACCTTTAAAGCACTAACTAATGATGCGTGAGCCACTTGTACACAAGCCTTACCCCTACTTAATTTTAAGTCACTTCTTATTACAATTACTTGTTTCATCTATTTTAGAAAAACTTTTAAACAATAAAAGCTTTTTTTAGGCAGATGAGAAGCAAAGAATACTGTAGTACATGCAAAACAGACATAAGTACGGTTGAAAATTCAACAATATTTAATTGCCCAAATTGTGGAAAGACCAAGATAGTGAGATGTGGCAAATGCAGAATTTTAGCAGTTCCATATGAGTGTCCAGAATGCCATTTTACAGGTCCATGAAATGATAATAAAAGCAAAGGATGGAAGAAAAGTTGTTCTGAGAAAACCGAAGATGAGTGATGTCAAAGGACTTCTAAATTTTATCAACTCTCTGGTAAGAGAAGATGCACCAATACTCTGCAACCGTAGAATGACATTTAAAGAGGAGAGAAAGTGGTTGAAGGGCGTTATTGAAGACATAAATAAAAAAAGAAAGATATATTTAGTTGCTGAGATTGATGGAAAAATAATTGGTGCAGTTGAAATAAGAAAGGGTCGTTTTAGGGAGAAACATACTGGTGAACTTGGCGTGTCCGTGATTAGAGAATATAGAAACTTAGGAATTGGTAAGGAGATGATAAGAGCAATTATAAAATTAGCAAAGAAAGATAGAGATCTGAAGTTGTTGTATTTGACTGTTTATGCTAATAACAAAGTAGCGCAGCATGTATATGAAAAAATAGGGTTTAAGAGGGTTGCCGTATTAAAAAATAGAATATTTTATAAAGGTAAATACATTAATCAAATCGTGATGGAACTTCCACTAAAGAAAATGGGGTGAATAAATGGCGCAAGTTGCAGTCACACTAAAAATACTTCCGGAAAATCCAAATATAAAACTTGAAGAGATTGGGGAAGCAACAAGACAGATACTAAATAAACACGGTAAAATAGCAAATATAAGAATACAACCAATTGCATATGGTATAAATGCGATCGTATTTACATTTATAATGGATGAATCAAAGGGTGGAACTGAGAAAATAGAGGAGGAAATAAGGAAGATAAAAGGAATAAGTGATGTTAGCGTTGACGATGTTACTAGATTGACAGAGGAATTTTAATCATAACTTTTTTAATAAATCAATTTTTATTAATTTCTTGTGAAGCAATTCGATATTATTGAAAGAACTGCAAGTAAAATAAAAGAATTGAAGATTCAAGGAGCAGAAAATATCGCTAAATCTGCGCTTCAAAGAATACAGGAATTTAGTGAGAAATTAGAAGTGAATGATAAGTATGAGTTTATAAATAAAATTGAAGAGGCAAAAAAAATTTTAGCAGAATCAAGGCCAACCGAACCTTTGATGTTAAATTCACTGAATTTTATCATCACAATGTTAGAAAAGAATCCCGTTAATGAAATAAAAGAGCTAAAGCATCTTGTATCCTTGTATTCCAATGAATTTTTACACAATTTGGAAAGCGCAAAAAACAAGATAGCAGAAGTTGGTTCCACGCTTATAAAAGACGAGGAAATTGTCTTCACTCACTGCCACAGTTCAACGGTTATGGGTATTCTTAAAAAGGCAAAAGAGAACGGGAAAAGATTTAGTGTGATATGTACTGAGACGAGACCACTATTTCAAGGAAGAAAAACAGCAAAAGAGTTAAGTGCACTTGGTATACCTACGACAATGATTGTTGATGCCGCATCAAGTTATATGATAGAGAAAGCGAATATCGTCATTGTTGGTGCAGATGCAATCACCCCAAAAGGGATAATAAACAAAGTTGGTACTTCTTTAATTGCGCTGGCTGCAAAAAAAGCATGGGTTCCATTCTATGTTGCATGTGAATTATATAAGTTTGATCCAAGAAGTTTGGATGAAACTTATATAATTGAGGAAAGAGATAGAAATGAAATTTGGAAGACGAAGAGAAAAATGATAGAAATAAGAAACCCAGCATTTGATTTGACTGAAAATGAATACATAACAGGCATAATTAGCGAGGAGGGAATCCAACACCCACAAGTCTTGATTCATATCATTCAATCAAAATATCCATGGTTATTTAGGAGGTAGCGAGGTGAGTTACATAAATTTAAAATATGAACCATCAAAAAATGACCTTATTACAGAATTTTATGTAGAACCATCACGTGATATACCATTTAAAAAGGTTGCAGAACAGATAGCTGCAGAGTCAAGCATTGGCACATGGACTGACGTAGCGACGATGAAATATAGGATAAAAAGATTGGGGGCAAAGGTTTTTGAAATTGATAAAAATAAAGTTAAAATCGCGTATCCTATTGAATTATTTGAAGAAGGGAATATATCACAAATTCTTTCAAGTATCGCAGGTAACATCTTTGGAATGAACATCATCAAAAATTTGAAACTTCAAAATATCATTTTTCCAGAAAAAATTGTAAAATCTTTTAAAGGTCCACTCTTTGGAATTCATGGCATAAGAAAATTATTGAAAGTTTATGATAGACCATTATGCGGGACGATAATAAAACCAAAGCTTGGTTTGAACGAAAATGAACATGCAAGAGTAGCGTACGAAGCTTGGACTGGCGGTATTGATATCGTTAAGGATGATGAGAATTTATCCTCACTCTCGTTTAATAGGTTTGAAAAAAGACTCAGAAAAACATTCAATGCAAAGGAGAAAGCAGAGAAGGAAACAGGAGAGAAGAAAATCTACATGATAAATATTACAGCTGAAGTCAAGGAGATGCTGAGAAGGGCCAGGATTGTTAGAGAAGTTGGTAATGAATATGTGATGGTAGATATAATTACATTAGGATGGTCAGCGCTTCAGACCCTAAGAAATGAGAATGATGAATTAAAATTAGTTTTGCACGCCCACAGGGCAGGCCATGCAATTTTTACAAAAGGAAAGCACGGGATTTCAATGTTAGTAATCGCAAAAATATCAAGGCTCATTGGTGTAGATCAAATACACACAGGCACAGCAAACATCGGGAAAATGGAAAGTGGAGAAGAGGAAACCAAAGAAATAAATTCGTTTTTAAAATCAGAATTTTTTGGTTTGAAATCTGTATTCCCCGTTGCCTCTGGTGGACTTCATCCAGGTTCCATACCAAAATTAATCGAATTACTTGGTAAAGATATTATTATACAAGCTGGAGGAGGGGTTCATGGTCATCCAAATGGTACTTTTTCTGGAGCAAAAGCAATGAGACAGGCAATAGATGCAGTAGTCAATGGAATTCCGATCGAAGATTATATGAAAAACAAAAAAGAATTAAAATTAGCAATTAAAAAATGGGGGTTAAAATGAAGCTGAAAGTGAGGAATTTTGATTTAACCGCTGGTGGAAAACACATCGTAATTTTGAATGAGGAGTTTGCAAAGAACATTGGTATTTTTCCTATGGATAGGGCAGTGATAAAGAAAGGAAATAAAAGTTTAACTGTGGTAGTTGATCTCGCGAGCGTAATTCTCGGAGAAGGTTTAATTGGTACATTCAGAGAAGTTTGGAAAGATCTTAAATTGAGAGACGGTGATACAATTGAATTTGAACTTGCAGAAAAACCAAGTTCAATTGAAGCAATAAAGAAAAAGATAAATGGTGAAGAATTAAATAAAAATGAAATATATTCAATCGTGAATGATATTGTTAAAAACAATCTTACTGAAATCGAATTAACATACTTTGTTTCTGCCTGTTATATGAAAGGTATGAGTCTGGAAGAGACGTATCACTTAACGAAGGCGATGATTGATACTGGGGAGAGATTGAAACTTAAAAGATACCCAATAATGGATCTCCATTCAATAGGTGGTGTGCCAGGTAATAGAATTACGATGATAATTGTTCCCATCATCGCAGCATATGGTTTGATTATACCAAAAACAAGTTCGAGGGCGATTACTTCACCAGCTGGCACTGCTGATACAATGGAAGTATTGGCGAATGTAACTTTTGATATAAATGAATTAAAAAAGATTGTATTAAAAACAAATGGATGTATTGTTTGGGGTGGCAGTCTAAATTTAGCTCCAGCCGATGATAAGATCATAAAAATTGAGCATCCATTCTCACTTGACCCAGAATCACAGATGCTGGCAAGTATACTCGCAAAGAAAATGGCTGTTGGTTCTACGCATATATTGATTGATATACCGATTGGAAAAGGAGGAAAAGTTGAAGACATTGAGCATGCAAGGCACCTACAAAGACAATTCTTGAGACTTGGCGCCAGACTAAACATAAACATTCAGACTGTGTTTACAAGTGGTGATGAACCAATTGGTAATGGAATTGGTCCAGCACTCGAGGCAAGGGATGTTTTACTTGTTTTACACAATCGTGGACCAAGAGACCTTAGGGAAAAATCATTAAATCTTGCAGCGAACCTACTTGAAATGAGTGGTAAAGTAAGGAGGGGTAAAGGTAGAAAAATAGCGGAGCAAATATTAATATCCGGTAAAGCGTTGAAGAAAATGCGCGAGATAATAAAAGCACAGAATGGAAATCCAAACGTTAATGTGAGTGATATATCAATTGGCAAATATTCCTATGATTTTTTATCAGATAGAACAGGGAAAGTTGAACTCATAGACAATACAATGATTTCTTATATTGCTAGGATATTAGGTTGTCCGAGAGATAAAGGAGCAGGAATATATTTACATAAGCACATCGACAGCCATGTCAAAAAAAGAGAAAAATTGCTTACTTTATATTCAGAAAGCGAGGGAAAAATTGATAAAGCAATAGATATTCTAAAACAGATTAATCCAATCATTATAAAGTGAGAAAATGGGTAGAGTCAGAACAAAATTAATAAAAAGTGAGGGTAAGAAAATATTTGATAAGTATCAGGATAGATTTACAAAGGATTTTGAGCACAATAAACAAGTATTAAACGAACTAATTACATTTTCATCAAAGAAAATGAGAAATAAAATCGCAGGTTACATCACATTTTTAAAGAAAAAAGAAGAGTGACTCAAAAAACCAAACTAAAGAGACAAAATAATCCTTTTATTATCATTATTACACCAAAGATATTGAAATTGTATACATTGTAGTAGGCAAATAATAAAGAAATACCTGTAGTCATGTCAACAAAACCCATCCAATCATAATAATATCCAACACTTGCACTTGAAAAAATTGACCAGCTTCCCTTTATTATATATAAATACATTATCAGCATGAAAAGCAGACCCAACTTTACGAAAAAATTGCTATAAAGAAGAACGAACCCAGAGAATATATCCAAAAAACATAAAAAAACCAATATTTTTTTCATGATGGTTATTCCACATATATTGCTGGTTTTCCAGGCATTGCTTGTCTTGCCTTTTCAATCGTTGCCTTCTCTTCCTTTATTATTTCTACACTACATTTAAATTCATTTTCAAAAAAATTCTTTGCTTCTAAAAAAGCCTTTAATTCGATATTTCTTTCATTGATTATACTAGGTAATTTACCCGGCTCTTTCACAAATTTTTTCAATAATACAATGACATCTTCCTTCTTTTCCTTCCAAAAATCTTCTTCTTTAATTTTTTCCATAATAAAATTAAAATCAATTTTTTTATTTTCATTAAAAATTTTGATTAACTTATTCAAAAATTTAAATTTCCACTCACTTGCAATAAATAAATTTATTTTCTTTGGTTGTTTTTTTATTAACTCAATTATCTGTACAATGTCGGCATGAGTATTCATGATCGTTTCTTCAGCTAATTCTATCTTATCATCAATCAACTTATCATTTGCGCTCGGCCATTTTTCAATTGAAACAAATGATTTTTTTCCAAGTGAATGCCAAAGTTCCTCACATAAGTGAGGTATCACTGGTGACATTAATCTTATCCATTCATCAGCAATTGAATATAAAAATCTATTAACTTCTTTTTTGTCCGTTTCCCTACGTTCGAAGTGATTGATGTCATTCAGGACATCAAAGAATGCATGCTGAATGTAATCTCTTATCTTAAAACTTTTTATACATTCATCTGCCATCTTAATTTTTCTATTGAATCTTGAAATCAACCATCTTTTTAACATACTTTTTCTGAATTTTCCTTTTTTTACATGCGCCAGTATATTGTAAAATCTCTCGATTTTTCCAGCAACATTTTTTATATCATTTTCCCTCCAGTCCAATGTTGAAGTCAAATCAGCAGCATAAGAGACATATAAACGATAGAGATCAGCAGAATATTTTTTTGGTATTTCGGCCAACGGTAAAACGTTTCCGTAACTCTTACTCATTTTTCTACCTTCGCGAATCAGCATTTCATTTAATGTAATTTTCTTCGGCCATTTATCGCTTGGAAATATTGCCACGTGATTGAATATATAAAATGTTAGATGGTTGGAGATGTGCCCAACCGCAGTATGTCTTTGATCTACAGGGTACCAATATTCAAACTCCTTGCGCATTGCCTTTAATATTTCCCTATTTATCCCAGTGTCTTCTTCTATGTCCTCAACTTCACCCTTACCAAGAAAAACATAGTCGAACACCTTATCTTCAAATTGCTCAGCTCTTATCTTACCTTCATTTATGTATTTTGAAATAATATAAAAACACATGTAAATAGTGGAATCACTTAATGACTCAATTATCCAATTAGAATCAAAAGGTAATGGCGTGCCAAGACCTCTCCTTCTTGCACATGGCCTTTCATGTAGCCATGCAATCGTGTCTTCAAACAATTTTCTATAGATTTCAGGAACAATCCCCATTCTATCTAAACATACTCTTGCCTTGTTTTTCCATTCTTCGTTACCATAATCAATAAACCATTGGTCAGAAATCACAGATACGATAACATTACCGCCACACCTACACACCACGGGTTTTTCAATCGCACTCACTTCATACATTTTATCTGCTAATTTCATTGAATAAAGATAGCTGAACACCTCTTCCTTTGCATCAAATACCTTTTTTCCAGCGAACTTTCCGCAGTTTTCTTTCAGTATCCCATTATAAAATTCAAGTTTATAGAGTTCTTGTGTCACCTTCTCGAGCTTATCTTTTTCTCTTACTTGCTTGATCCCTTCTCTTTCACAAAGTTCAATTGCGGGATGATCACCAAACTCTTTCACTTTTATCAATGAGATTGGTTTTATACTTTTAATTTCATTAATGTTTAATTTGAATTCATCAACGAATTTTCCATTCCATATTTCTACTAAACCTATGTAATCAAATGGTGCATGGGATGGTACAGAATAAACAACACCTGTTGCTTGCGAAGTATCAACAAATTCAGCTGGAAGAATTAATATTTTATTTTTATTCATTGGTTCAATGCAATACTTGCCAATCAATTCGCTCGCTTTGATCTCTCCTATTTCTTTTAATTCTTTGTTTTGTTTACTTAATTTAAAAGCAGCCTCCTCAGATACAACCCATTTTTCACCATCTATTTGAATTATTTTATACGTGGCACTTGGATTTAGCCAAAGATTTGTCACACCAAAAATTGTTTCTGGTCTGAGCGTGGCAGCAACAAGATAAAGATCATCAAACTTGAACTTTAACAAGTAAAATTCACATATCCCAGGTTTAATTACATCTCCACCTTTTATATCATCCTCTCCAACAGCATTATTACAGTTTATGCAAAAAAGCACAGGATAACTTCCTTTTATTAAATACCCACTTTCCTTCAATTTCCTAAATTGCCATTGCACAAATGCCTTGTATGCCTTATCACCAGTGGTAAATCTTCTCCTCCAATCAATTGAATAACCAATTGACTTAAAGTCATCCATCATTTTTTCGGCAAAATAATTTGCCACATTCCATGGTTCCTTAAAACTTTCAACAATTTTTTTTACCTTTTTTGGATCATTTTCATATAAAGAAACGTATTCTTTGAATAGATTGATTGTCTCCTTTTCATTATTCGCAATTCGCATTGATATACTCAAAATTGGTGTTCCAGTAATATGAAATGCCATTGGGAATAGAACATTGTAACCTAGCATTCTCATATATCTAGCGAATATATCACCGTTCGTATATGACCTACCATGTCCTATGTGCAACGGACCTGATGTATAAGGGTAAGGTACGGTAATGAAGAATTTTTTTCTTTTATCTGGTTCTGCTTCAAAAATCTTTGCCTTTTTCCATTCCTCCTGCCATTTCCTCTCAATCTCAATTGTTTGCATGTATTCACCAATCATTAAATTAGTCAAATACACTTTTTATTTTTTGCTGATTTTTATCAATAAAACTAAGTTGCTCTGGCTACACAATAAAATCCTCTACAAGAACACGATAAATTTACATTGAATGGGACAGGTTCGCATGTGTAAGAAGAATAAATTACATTCTTGCACGCACACATTGACTCACAGTCCTTATCTGTGATACAAAAATACTTGTTTTCGACATAAACTTTCTCAAATACCAACCATCTTAATGAATCAACCGTTACCAAAATAATAGCCAGTGTTAAAACGATGCTAATAAACGTCAATAATTCATTGAACATATTTTTAAAGACGAAATATAAAAATAAAAGAATTTCTATATAGGTAATATTATAAAATATCTATTATTTTAACTAATATGTGGGCCCGTAGCCCAGTCTGGATAAGGCGACAGCCTTCTAAGCTGTAGATCGTGGGTTCAAATCCCACCGGGCCCATTTAAATGCCAAACATAAAATTTAAGTATAGTAGAAATGAGCTGAATTACACACTTATTATCATTTATATGTTAATTATTTTTTATCTCTCCTCAATACCTTTAGATTTTCCAGAGATAATAGACTTATTAGATCCAACAAAATTTTCATTACACGTGATTGAATACTCAATCCTTGGTTTTCTAATTTTCAATGCAAAAAGAGACAAAAAATTTTCAATTTTAATTGGTTTTTTTTATGCACTGACAGATGAAATACATCAATCTTTTGTTCCATATAGAATCTTTAGTTTTTTTGATTTAATTGCAGATTTTATTGGTGTTTATTTAGGTATCATTTTGTTCCAATCTAAAGAAAATTTTATTAAAATAAAATTTACTGGATGAACTGTGAAAATGTAAGCGCTAAAAAACCTGAATATCCAAAAGAAGCTACAGATTATAAACTTGGATTCTATATGCACTTAATAAAAGTTAGCTAGGTTTGGTGCAAATACATGCTTCTTAATCACAAGGTTCAGAAAGAACATTGGTAAAAAAGAAATAAAAAACAAGATAATTGATAAGGGCACATAGATTTAATCTTATAATATGAGTATTTTAATTGATGCTTCTAATCGGCCTCCGAAATAATTGTTTCACAATTGTTTCAAGTCAAAAAGATATACTTGAAACATTCTATATAATAACAGAGGTGAAAAAAATGTTAAAGAAGATTATGGCAATCGTCACATTATTTTTTGTGTTAATTACGATTGCGCATGCACAAGAGAACGAGACAGATCAGCTACCTACACCATGGATTTTACCGGACAGTCCACTCTACGGGGTTAAGCGATTCATCGAACGACTCCAAGAGAGATTTATTTTCAGAGAACAAGTGAGAGCACAATTTCATCTTAGGTTAGCAGAAATGCGATTAGCTGAAATAAGAGCAATGCAGAAACTTGGAAAACTAGAAAAATACCAAAACCTAATTGATGACTACGAGGACGAAATAAACAAAACAGAGGTTTATAATCAGATAGCAGTCCAGAAAGGCCAGGCAGCAATAAACGGATTACTCAATGCATTGAATGCAACAGAGAAACATATTACAATTTTACTAAACGTAAAAAACAAGACATGTGAAATCGCACCAAACTCAACTGCATGTTTAAAAGCATCATTTGTGATCGAAAGAGCTAGTAGGGGACATGAGAGGATTTTACAGATGATTCAAACGAGACAAGAATATCAAGCAATATTGAATAGAACACGAGCAAATGAATCAGCATGCATCCAAGTGATTACCTATGCGATGAATCCTAAGACTGGGAATTGCATGGCATTTCCAACACCATGTGACGTACCACCAACTTGGAGAAAAGTGGATGAATGTCCAAATCAAACGATTTAAATAAAGCCAAATTCATTAATAGAAATATGTCAAAGACATTGAGGAATTTATCTTTATTTTTTATTTTTCTTTATTTATTTTCGTACACTCATGCTTTCTCCATACAAAACTATGAGATTGTATTGGAGGCGATCAATTACAATAAAATTTTAGAATTTGTTCAGCTTGAGATCAGAGATTTAACTGAGGATAAGATTACTTATGTAATATTTGGGGATGTAAATGATGTTTATGTACTGTGTAATGATAAAAGGCTAGAATTTGATGTATCTTTTGTTAATGGTACTTCTTATATCAACATTTATCCAAAAAATTGTACTGACATAAAAATCAGATTTTGGAAGAACGACCTAATCACAAGGAATGAGGAATATCTGTTCTTCACAATAGTTCAAATTCCCATTGAGACACCGAGATTCAATTTATGCTTCAAATTACCAAGTGGAACTAAAATTTCTCACGGAGGTTTCTTTCCAAGAAATGGTGTCATGAGTACAGATGGGGAAAAAATTATTGTTTGTTGGAATATGTACGATGTAAAAGGTGAAATTCCATTCTCAGTTTATTTTGAACCAATGTTCAATCTTGAAATATTCCTATTTTTCATACTACTTATAGTTACCATATCAATAATTTTTATTTACTACTTTTATAAAAAAAGAAGCACCTACTTTTTAAAAGGATTTAGCGAAGATGAAAGAAAAGTAGTGCAAATTTTAATGGAAAGGAAATTTGAATATCAAAATAAAATAAGAAAAGAACTCAAGCTTTCCAGAGCTAAAATGACAAGAATCGTAACCGATCTTGTTAAAAAGGACATAATAATAAAAGAAAGAAAGGGAAGAAAAAACAAACTCATATTCAAAGAATTGCATTAATGACTAAAATTATTCACTTGATGATGTGTTTATCCCTAATAACTATGTTTAAAAATTTGAATTTATTTTAAAATTCTTTGAACTTGGGATAAAAAATGGTTTTCGTTGAGTACTATTTTGGAATATTGAAAAAGAAGAAATACATGCAATTAATGATATTCTTTCTTATTATATTCTTATATTCTTTTGGTTGGGGTTTGCTTACTCCCATCTTTTCAATCAGAATTCAACAAATCACTAAAGATGTCTTACTAACCGGATTTATATTTTCAATTTTTGGTTTAGTTAGAGTAATATTTGATTTACCAGTAGGTTTAATCTGTGATAGGTATAGCTTAAAAAAGATAATAATTTTTTCTCTTACAATATATGTGCCTTTAATCATTTTTTATGCACTTGTTAATGAATTCCGACAATTAGTAATTATAAGGGTTGTACATGCGATAGTTGCAGTTTTATTTTGGAATTCGGTTTGGACTTATTTAAGGAGAACAATCCAAAAAAGATATGAAACAGAGGGAATAAGTATCTTTTCTTTCTTCTCAGATTTGGCAAGTACAACAGCACCGATAATTGGTGGATTTATTGCGCTCTTTTATTGGCAACTTCCATTTTATTTGTTAAGTTTGATCTGTTTGATGCTTCTTGTGGTCGTGCACTTTAAACTTCCAGATTTGAAAATAACAACAAAACACAGCATTATCACATTGATAAAAGAGGATATATCACAAATAAAAAATTTGTTCCATTTTTTCCTTCCCTTTTCATTAATTATAATCTTATTTTTTTCTATATGGAGCTTCTTTAACAATTTCTTACCAATTTTTTTGAATGAGATGGGTCTAAGCTATGAATACATTGGGATCCTGATCGCATTAACAACGCTTCCAATTATATTTTCAGAAATCAAAATTGGAGAATTTATTGATTTAAGAGGAAAAAAATATGCAATTGTAATTGTTTGTGTACTTTACATTATTTCTTTCTTGCTATTCCCACTCTTTAAAAACATCTTTATCATTTTTTTGCTACTTGGTATAATAAGCCTTTCGAACATCATTTTTTATCTGAGTACCAATTCAATTATTGTTGATATATCAAAGAATGAGCAACGTGGTATTTTTACAGGTCTATTTTCAATGTTACAAGATATTGGGATATTCGCTGGACCATTGATCGGTGGTTTTTTACTCCAAAGAGTTAGTTATACGAAAACATTTCTTTTTTGTGCAGTGCTTTCATTTATTATACTTGTATTAACGATAAACTTAAAGTTTAAAAAATGAGCTTAATATTTTTATATGGGGCTGTAGTCTAGCACGGTAGGACATTGGGCTCCAGCAGACTGGAGCGCAGATTTAAAGATGAAGAAACCCAAAAACCAGGGTTCAAATCCCTGCAGCCCCATTAAGGTGATGAAATGAAAAAATCTTTGAAAGAAAAAGAAATCAAGATTACATTTGTACCTAAAAAGTGTCCAAAATGCGGTGATGACCTGGCAGTCCGCTGGTTGGGATGTTGGGGATACTATTGCATAAAAGACATGTTCTGGTGGGGAAAGATAGATAACTATCCAATAGAAAAATAATCTTCTTCTTTTTTTCTTATTCTTACTGCTACCACTTTATAATTTGGTGTGAATGTTTTTTCATCAAATTGGGTTGGCATCAATTTGTTTACAAGTACATTTCTGAAATGGAATGGAATTACTATCGTCTTATCCGGGATTCTATTATCTATTTTCAATTTTACTCTGATTTGTCCACTACTTGATTCAACGATTACAAATTCTCCATCCTTGACACCAAGTTCCCCAGCATCCTTACTATTTATTAAACAATGTGCCTCTTTTTCCATCTTTAATAATGTTGGACATCTACTTGTGATGTCTCCAGTTAAAAAATGGAACTGGGACCTTGCAGTTACAAGGATGAATGGATACTCTTTACTCCTAACTACTTCTACTCCCTCAAATTCACTTGGATTAAATCTAAGAAATCTAATTTTTTTATTCATGAACGCTTCTTCTCCAGAATAGACCTTATCAGCATCAACTTCGTAGTCTTTTATCACCTGCGTAATTTCATTGAAAATCTGTCTTTCACTTTCATAATTAAAATATTTTTCATGACCATATTTAACTGCTAATTCCTTCATTATTTTCCAAACAGATTTAGACTCTCCAAACGGTTCAATCACTTTGTTTACCAACCTTATTCTACCTTCACCATTTGTGATAGTACCTGTTTCTTCAATGATCGTTGGGCATGGAAGTATCACATCTGCAAATGTTGAAGTAATATTGAAGAATGGATTTATGTAAACTAAAAACATTTTTCTAAGGTTTTTATGTACCTGATTTAAGTTTGGTAATGACTGCGCGGGATTCATTTCTGTAATAAAAGCAACCTTGACCGGACTTATCAATAGTGCTTCTGTGATTGACCTCCCCTTATTGTAAGACAACTTATAATTCCAAATTTCTTCAAGTTTTTTATAAAGTACCATCGGACCAATGGGTAAAAATTCAGGTAGACATCCCATATTTCCTGCGCCTTGCACGTTCACCTCTCCCCTGAGTGACAATATCTTACCTTTTTTCAATAGAACTAGATTTAATAACCCAAAAACATTCTCTATTCCATTCACATGCTGCGTGACTCCCATACCGTGCATTAATCCAAAATTTTTTGATTCTTTGACCATTCTCGTAATCTCATCGAATGTTTTTCTATCGATTTCACACGTTTCACAAACCAAACTAGGTTCGTATTTTTCAACCGTACTACAAAGTTCAGAAAAACCATGTATGCTTTCTACTTCCTTATCATAAAATTTATTTTTGATTAAGAAATTTATGATACCATTCAAGAGTACAAGCTCAGTCCCATGCGCGATCGTTACTGGTAGATCTGCGAATTCAGAGGTCAAATTTAATACACTTTGTACTGAAATTATCTTTGCACCCTTCTTCTTTGCATCTAAAATCCTATTAAACGCCACCGGATAATTTGATCTTGGATTTGTTCCTATTAAAAAAATACAATCCAATTCTCTCAAGTCATTCATGTAATATGGATTTATAGAAGTACCATATGTTTGCTTTACGGCGAGTACGGTTGCCAAATGACAGAGGCGACCACAGCAGTTATCAACATTATTTGTCTTAAAAACAATTCTAGCAAACTTTTGGATAATATAATTATTTTCATTCGTTGTTTTTCCAGATGCATTAAAAAATATTTCCTCTGGTGCAATACCCTTCGTTTTTTCATAAATAAAATCAATCGCTTCCCTCCAAGAAACAGGTCTTAGTTCCGAATTCTTTTTTTCTCTTATCATTGGTTGCTTTATTCTACCCTCATATATTGCTTCATAACAAGTCAAACCCTTAATACAAGGTTTACCTTCACTTACTGGATCACTTTTATCCGGATAAACTTTAATTAATTTTCCATTTTCAACTTCATATAGAAGATAGCAACCACATCCACAGTGAGGACAAATCGATTTTATCTTAACCATATAAATTAATAAAGCAAAATTGATTTAAATCCTTTACATTAAATAATAAGTGCCAGGGTACCCAAGCGGTTAAGGGGCAAGCCTGCTAAGCTTGTTGGGCTTCTGCCCTGCCTGGGTTCGAATCCCAGCCCTGGCGTGGAAATTTTTAAATACGCTTGATTCTATGTGCTTCTAATGAGGTTAAATTTGAATGTTAAGCCATTTGGTATGTATAAAAGAGTTTTAGAAGCTGCGCAAACATTTCAAAAATTTATAATCTATCCAGAACCATCGCTTCCAACTGAAATTATAAATGAGATGGATGCTTCCCTAGAGAAATCATTGAAAGAAAGAAAGGAGAGATATGATTTGTTTGCATATAAAGATTCTGAAATCAAAACTTTATCTACTGAAAAACTTGAGGATTTGGGTGTGATCGTTGATAGAGACATCGATGGAGTTTATTGTAATTATGAAGAAGACCAAGCGCTGCAATCCTTGCTCAAAAAAGACAATTTTTATGTGATAATACACCATACGCATATCTTTGACGATGTACCAAGCATCGAAGATCTTACTTATCCAAGAGAACTTGGGTTCCCAGACATGAGTGTAATTTCAAGGCCAAGAAAACCAAGACTATTCATTGATGTAAATAAATTAAAACAAACAGATGAAGAAGAAATTTTTAAATCGTTAAATACATTAACTGAGCTATTAACTCCACCCATATTTTTACTATTTGGTCCAAAAGTAGTTTCTAGGACAAAAACAAAATGAGAAAAATAAGATTGATTGTTTTTGACTTGGAAGGGATATTAACAAAAAATTCATCTAGTTGGTTTACGCTTAATAAGAAATTTGGTATTAGTGAAGAAGAGGACAAAAAATATTTTAATATGTATATGGCAAACAAGATTACATATAAGAAGTGGGCAGAAATTATCATAAAAATCTGGATAAAAAATGCAAAACCAAAGAAGACCCACTTACTCAATTTTTTTAAAAAAGTGATGCTACAACTTAATCCTGGTGTGAGAAAAACAATTCATGAACTGAAAAAAAGAGGGTACAAAATCGTTGTAATATCCGGAAGCCTAGACGTATCAATTAACATTAAAAAAATATTAGGAGTCGATGAAGTGATTCACGGTAGTAAGGCAATTTTTGATCAAAGAGGAAACCTGATTGGTGTAGATGTAAATTCTGATTTTCATAGAAAGGATTTCGTTGGAAAGTTCAAAAGTTTAATCAAAATATGTAAAAAGTTTAATATAAAGTTAGATGAATGCGCAGCAATTGGAGATAGTTGGAATGACTATTTACTTTTTAAGAAATGTGCATTTTCAATTGCATTTAATTCCAACGACGCAAGATTGAAAAAAGTGGCGGATGTTATCATAAACAAGAACAATCTAAGTGAAATTCTCCAGTATTTTCCTAAAATTTCAAAATAAATAAAAAATCCTTACCAATGTCTCCAATAAATAAAGTACCCTTATCCATTAAGTATCTCAAGAAGTGGACCCGCTTGCTTCTTTTCATCATCGTCAGTATTATCATCCCACCTTTTTTGCAGACCCTTTCCATCTCATTTATTGCCATTTTCTGATCTTCAATATTCTGTATTACTGTTAGACAAATAATTTTATCAAATTTATTCCTCTTGAAAGGTAAATTTTCAGCATCTGCTACAATGCAAGGTACGAGATTCTTTTTTGTTAGCCTTGCCATTTCTCTTGATATATCAATACCGATAATCATCTTTACTTTGTCTTTTATTATCTTTGTTATCTTACCTGTCCCGCAGCCAATGTCAAGTACAACATCCTCTTTATCAAACTTTACGAACTTCTCAATCTTTTCTAACTTGTCCATTTGCTCTTCAAAGTAAAGTTCATCATAGCCCCTGGCTATTTTATCATAATAATCATCCATATCCATAAGTATTATATTCCATTAAAAATATAAAATGACTTCTTCTCAGTTATAATTATGAAGAAAAATGCAGTTTTGGTTGATACAAACGTATTTTATGATATTAACAAAGTAGATCCAACATTGGCAGATTTTCTTAGAGACAAAGAAATTTACACCACACAAACGGTCTACGCCGAAATTCCAAAAAAACGCATACCGAAAAATTTGAAAATATTACCAAAGAAGTCTGGAGTACCTTCTGTTGAAACACTCTTAATGAAAGTATATGATAAGTATCACAAGCAGATAAGAGAACGTAAAAAAAAGCACCTTGCAGATCTGAGCTTAATAATTGCATCGTTGTTGTATGATATGCCAATTGCTTCTACAGACAATGTTTTTAAGGGAAATGGAATAGAAGAAATAATATATAGATATGCAACCCAAATTGGATTAAATGATGATGAGAAAAAAGAAGAGTTTAAAAATTACATCCTAAAAATAACAAAGAGAAAATGAAAATTAAATTTTTCAGACACACAGCAGATGTTGAATACGAAGCCCAAGGTAAAACGATTGAGGAAGCATTCGAAAATGCTGCAATTGCACTTCAAGAAGTGATGGTAAATACAAAGAAAGTCGAATTGAAAACAACAAAAGAAATTAGTATACAAAGTGAGGATATGAAGAGCCTACTTTATGATTTTCTTGAGAAGTTTCTAATATTTCATGACGCAGAAGATCTTGTCTTTGGTAAAGTTAAGGTGATAAAAATATGGAAAACTACTGGTGTGTGGAAGCTGGAAGCAAGAGCAATGGGTGAAAAATTTGATGAGAATAAACATGAGCCAAGGACAGCAATTAAAGCAGTTACTTACTTTAATATGGACATTGGAAAAAAAGATTCCAATTTCTTCGTTCATGTTGTCTTAGACATTTAATGTAAAAATTTTGTGTATTTCAAAATTTCTCTTGAATTTTTGGCAATTGCATCAATTTTGTTTCCTGGTATGTTTAAGTAATGCGGTATTCCCCCATAAATGTCAGTAGAGGAAATTATGATAACCATGTCATTTAACGCAAAATATGGACCATACTTTGCAATCGTGGGTTGGTGACTTCTTATTAATAAATCCACACCCAACTTACTGAACACTTTTTGGACAATGTCTGTACCAAATTCGACTCCAGCACCTCTATAATTTGGGAATTCTCCTTTCCCACAATCACTTTTAGGATCACTCCATATCACATCTTCTTCTATTTGCTTACTAGGATGCTTCAAATCTTCGATACTTCTTATTCTTGAACTTATACCACCATGAACAAATAAAATTTTATCTACAATCGCAGCCAAGTTCAATTCATTTAAGAATGGTTCTAATTTTTTTGAAAAATAAGATTTCCATTCACCCATTTTTTGCTCAACTTCATGAATCAAAGTACATGGTGAAAATGAAGGTCGGCCATACTTATCGTAGTCTTCATGATTCCCTTTGAGCAATATTACGTTCTTATCTTTCTTCAATTCCATCAGACTTTCTATGATTTCTAAGCCACTGCTACCGCGGTCTGCATAATCACCAAGAAAAATGATGTAACCTTTTTGTTTTCTCCACTCATCAACAATTTTTTTAAAACTATTAAAATCACCATGTAAGTCTCCAACAACGATTAAGTTCTCTAAGCCTTCAATTTTTACTAGTTTCCCCTCAATACTTTTCATATTAACGAAACCCCACTTTCACTTATAAACTTTATATATCTTTTCCTATTTAATTTATCTTATGGATATTCAATTGAAAAAAATAAATGACATTGAATGGGAGATACCACAAAGTACAATTCCAGGAATGAAAGTGCCTGGCCTAGTGATTGCAAGTCCAAAGCTACTAGAAAAAATGAAGCAGGATAGAACATTGATTCAAGCAGCAGGTGTTGCTTGCTTACCAGGAATCCACAAGTATTCAATTACACTACCAGATGGGCATGAAGGTTATGGTTTTCCAATTGGTGGTGTAGCGGCCATAGATTATGAAGAAGGTTGTATTAGTCCTGGTGGAGTTGGATACGATATAAACTGTGGTGTTCGCTTAATTAGGACTAATTTTAAGGAGAACGATATTCGTCCAGTGTTAAAAGAATTACTGGAGAAAATATTTAGAAATGTGCCATCTGGAGTTGGAAGCAAAGGAAAGGTGAAAGTCCATTCATTGAATGAATTAGATGAGGTACTAAGACTTGGAGCAAAGTGGGCTGTAGAGAATGGTTATGGTTGGGAAGAAGACATTAAGCATATGGAAGAGGAGGGATGTATGGAAGAAGCTGATCCCAAAAAAGTTTCCAATAATGCAAAACAGAGAGGTATGCCACAACTTGGCAGTTTAGGCGCAGGTAATCATTTTCTCGAAATTCAGAGGGTCGATAAGATATATGATCAAAATGTTGCAAAAACATTTGGTATAGAAGAAGAGAATCAAATAACTGTGATGATCCACACAGGTTCAAGAGGTTTGGGTCATCAAGTATGTAGTGATTACTTGAGAGAGATAGAGCGAAAATATCACGAAGTAATTTCGAAGCTTCCCGATAGGGAATTAGTTTATGCACCATCAAATAGCGAATTGGCAGATAGTTATTTTAGCGCAATGTGCGCCGCAGCCAATTATGCTTGGTGTAATCGACAGATGATTTTACATTGGGTAAGAGAAAGTTTTCAGGAAATCTTCAAAAAAGATGCTGAAAAAATGGGTTTAAAATTAATTTATGATGTCGCTCATAACATTGCAAAGATTGAGGAACACGAAATTGATGGAAAAAGAATAAAATGTTTTGTTCATAGGAAAGGGGCAACAAGAGCGTTTCCACCAGGACACCCAGATATACCAGCAGCTTATCAAAGTGTTGGCCAACCAGTTTTGATACCAGGCTGCATGGGAACGGCAAGTTATGTGCTCGTTGGCAACAAAGAAGCCCAGAAAACCTTCTATTCAACCGCGCATGGTGCAGGTAGAGAAATGTCAAGAAATGAGGCGATAAGGAGGTATTGGGGCAAAACCGTTGCAAAGGAACTTGAGAACAGAGGAATTTTAGTCAGAGCAGCTTCTTGGGAAGTGATCGCTGAAGAGGCACCAGGCGCTTACAAAGACATCGATGAAGTAGCCAATGTCAGTAACCGAGCAGGAATAGGAAAACTTGTTGTTAGGTTGGTACCGATTGGTGTATGCAAGGGTTAAATATTTCTTGATCTTAAAAAACATTCTTGCCTAAGAGAAGTATTACTAACATAATTACATAGTGAAGCATTTTTTAGTTCAACAAGCGCACTAAAATAAAAACACCAATCCCTTAAACTATTATTGTAGACAATTGAAGACTCATTTATCTGCCAACATTTTGTGTAATCTTGCGTTTCATTCACTATGTATCCAACGCAAAGTATCTGAAAAACTTCTTCTTTGATTTCTTCACACCTACTTACATTCAACGAACTGGTTATTTCCATCAAATTCCTCAACCTAATCCAATCTTCACTTTTATTCTGTGTTTCTTGCAATTCCTTTATTGATTTCTCGAAACTTTCTGTTGTTTGCCTCATTTCTTCAGCTGATTTCTCCAAACTTAACCTAATTATTTCCATTCTTTCTATTTGCTCCTCCAATTCTGGCTTTACCACACTATTCAAAAAAATTAGAAACAGAAACAATATCCATACTATTTTTTCCTTATCAACAAACAGATCCATGGTTAAAACAATATTTTACTTGGATAAATTTTTTCCTGGAATTCAGAATTGACTACATTTTGTAGTCATTTTGATATTTTTATGTGAAAATCTATAATTACTACTATAGAGTAAATCTTAAAAAACCAAATCTTGTATCCAATAAAATGGAATCGATGCTTAACACCATTAGCGAAGTTGTTACATTCGATCATTGTCCATTAGAATGGCACTGGAAATACAATCGTGGAAGAACAATTTTAAATAGATCTATGGAGAGGGGAAAACTCATTCATGATTTGTTCAGTATTTCTTGTAATGTTGATAAAAAATTAGCATCAGATCTGATTTCAAAAATAGAACGAGGAAATAGCATTGATATAAACAGAGAAATCACGAAGAGTAAGATTGCTGATGCATACCTACAAGACATTTTCAATTACAACAATAAATTTGTTTTCTTAAATGATGAACAAGTAGATAAACTAAAGAATATTTTTATTCACACAAAATCCGAATTTGAAGCAAAGCGATTTCATGAGATTTTCTATTCAAATTTAAATTCAAAGAAAGCATTTGATGGAATTTATGTTAAAGCAATGGTGAATCCAGAGATAATTTCAAAGAAAACAAATTTAATTGGAAGACCGGATAAAATCGAATTTCACGAAGGTCAATCGGTTCCTGTCGAAATGAAATTGGATGGTTTCCTTGATTCAATCGTCAAGCGACAAATGCAAGGTGAGATCATACTTGCAAGGGAACTTGGTGATTCAAGGAAATCATTACTTTATCTTTTCTTTCCGAAGAAGATGATAGAATACGAACCAAGCGAAGGGGAGCTCTACGAATTCCAATTCATTTCTGATTTAATGTCAAATTTGAAGAAAAAAAATGAAATTTTAGCAAAAGAAATAATTGAAGAATTTAATGTTAAACCAGGAAGAATGAAGAAATGCAGGTATTCTGAATACTATGAGAGATGCTCACCTTGCTTAGAAGAAGCAGTTGAGAGAAGGGGAGAGATAGTGGCAAGAAAAGATGAAAATGGAGAATATATAATTGGTAGAAGAAGGACGATTGGAATTGAAGGAATGCTTACACAAATCGCAATTGATAATGGAAATACAAAACTTAAAGAGGCCAGGATAAAGGAAGAGTTTAAGCCATTGCGATATTGGACAAAAGAAAAAAATATCACTGGGCTTGAAAGTGAATTACGATGGATGGAAAGACAAGCAAATGACTATTCGACACTAAGACTTTTTACAATACTTTTCCTTGGACTTGAAGACAATAAAGAGAGATCAATTTCCACAATCAGCGCCTATACACATATTTCACCAACATCGATTTCAACTTTACTTAAAATTGCAAAGAATCTTGGATGGGTCAGAGAGCAGGAAATAATCAATCCAATTAACAGGAAAAGAACAGTTGTTTATAGAAGAAAAAAACAGCATGAGATGGTGGGTAAGGAGCAAAAAGCATTGAACGAATTTAAAGAAGAAATGATGCAAAAGTTAAGGGAATGTGGTACACCATACACAACATTTCTCAAAAAAATCTTCAAAGCTAGGGAGAAAGCACTAAAAGAAAAAGGTTTAATTCAAAGCGTGGGAATAGCATCTTCAAGATTTCCGTTTGAACACGTCACCAATTTAAGAAGTAGCATTCAAATTACTGAGCCGCTTGATCTAAAATGAAATTCTCTAGTGAAATAGAAGAAGCAAAAAATTATGTTAAAAATTTCACAAACTTAGATATACCAATTTTATTTTTAGAAAATAAAATAGGTGAGGCGTGCACCTCTTATCCATGGAAAACACCACCAATTGTAGAATTAAATCCAAATAAATTTTCGATGATCAAAGATTTTAAAGAGAGGTGCGCAATTCTTGTCCACGAGATAACGGAATGCTATTCGCAGGATCCGAGATTTTATAATAAATATCCATCGTTTGCGCAATTGATTTGGAAAAAGAAGGGAGAAAGAGCAAAGATCGCGCATTTTTTTGCCGAAATCTTAGAAAATGAATTTAGAAAAGAAAATTCAATGCCAGAGTGTAACATCTTTAGAAAAATCCCAAAAGAAATAAAGAAAGATCTTGAAAGTGTAATCCTAGAAATTGGTCAAAGGAGAAAGGACAGTTCACAAGTCGATTTTTATATGATTATTTTTTAATTTTTAAGTAGTAAAATTTATATTCGTTGTTCATTTTGCATAAAGAATGAAAACTACAATCTTAGCAATAAACGAAAGAAAAAGCGTAATCGATGATGTTCTTGAAGAGCTAGAGAAGAATGACGTAGAGGTTTTAAATAAAAATCTTGAATTTTCACTTTCAAAAATAAAAGATAGTGATTTCGTTCTCGTAAGAAGAGACCAAAGAACACCAGAGATATGGACTGGGGTTGGTTATGCGCTCGGCCTGAATTTACCTATCATTGCATTTTGGAATTTAAAGAAAGAAGCACCAAGCTACGGTTTCTATGGCGTTCTACCAATAACCATAACTGAAACTTCTCAAATTAGTGATACGCTTCAAAAAATTGAGAACTTTAGAGGTAAAAAAAATTTTAGAAATTTTCAAGGATTTCAGAGTCCACCAACTTTCTACATCGCTGGGGATGTGAGATTTGCAGATAAAACAGGTTATTTTGTATGGATGGAAGAATTCTTAAAAAGATATGCCTTCAATGCGATTAATCCACAGAAATTAGTGGATAACTACAATCCTTATGAAAATTACTGCAATGATCTATCTGCACTACCAGAAGAAAACTTCAAGAAAGTGCAGCCAGGTAAAAAAGGCGCAAGATACTGCTTAGACTTAATTGATATGTCAGATGGCATAATCACAAGGGTCGATGATGAAAACAACATAGGTCCTTGGATAGAAACAGGATACACAATTGCATCTTCAAAACCAGTAATTGGAATACACAAATACATCTGGCCAAAAGCTGGAAAATATGAAGTAGTTCCTGACCATGCAGTTGATTGGGAAGTAATTCCAGAAATTTCAAATCACAATAAACAATTTGGATTGAATAAGTGGGTTGCTGAAACACAAAAAGATTTAATTGAAATTTTATCAGAACTCGTTTCACCCTGATCTTTCTATTTTCACCTTTCTGTTATCATATTTGTGTCTTATTCTCCATGCTTTTGCATTTAGATCATTACTCTCTCTAATATTCCTTATCGTCTCAGGTTCAAAATCAAAACTAACGAACATACCTTCTAAATTTGTAGTCCTAACTAAACCATTTTTTGGATGTAGTATACACGCCAATGCCTTTGCATCCTTTGGCACCAAATTTTCCAATCCTGGAAAAGTTGGGTTGCAAGAAGCGATGACCAAACTCAATGTATCACTCGCGAGCTCCTGTAATTTTTCCATCCATCTTACATACTCTTCCTCCGATTTCACCAATTGTCTTATTACATAATTATTCCCACTCCTTTCATACACAGGAAAGTAATTAATTGGGAACTTTATCAAATTAGCAATCCAGTCTATGTTGGCACTATCACATGCAACTTTTGTATGTAAGTCATAAACTTCCCAACATATGACCCCAGTTCCTTTTGTGCCCTTAATCTCATACGCACCTCTCTCGAAGAATTTTGATGGATTTGCACTTAGGTTGTAGAAATCAGGATCCATTTCGTATCCAGCAAGGTTGTACTTTTTTTCAGAGCCAAGAAATTTACCCTTTTCATTAAAGAACCAGATTGATTGGTATTTCTTATCGTCTTCCTTTTCTATCACACCAACAACTAAACCAACGTTTCTTTCTCTTGCAATTTTTTCAAGTTTGTCAACCAAGCTGCTTTCCTTTTCATAGGCTACTTTTGGACCACCGAAGTATTCTTCAGGTAATATGATAATGTCTCCATTAGATTTTTCCACAATTCGCTCTATTTCACAAATCTTACAATTTTCGTCTTTTTGATAGCGAGGAATAGTTCCCACAATCCTTACCATTAAATCACACTCTTGGCTTCTTTTCTAATCCAGGCACATAATTTAATAGCGCATCATCTGTCACAACTTCAATCTTAAACCATTGCCTTCCGGGTTTTACGAAGATGTTGTAAAAACCATTTGTTGAAGATTGCTTGCCGATCGCTGATACATAAGGATTATCAGGTTGGAAGGAAGGTAAGGCAGTGATTAGAACACCACCACTAGCGCTATTTATGTAACCAAAACCAGGATGGTGCCAGTTCGCAAAGAATGCAATGTCGCAATCTTCATTTATTCTAATCAAGTGTTTCATCCCACCAATTACTTCATCTTGATTTGAGTACATTGGTTTATGCTGCGCGTAAATTCTCAAATTGTCTATTACTTTTTTCCCGGTTCCGAACTCATTCCCTTTGAGCACATATACTTTGTCCCTAAATCTCTCATCAATCATATTTGCTATTTCAGTTGCCTCGTCTTCTTTTCCACCAAGTGTTTTGTTGTAATGATCTCCGCTGACGAGCAACACTTTTCCACCATTGTCAAGTACTTTATGTACATGTGGCTTAATCCACCTATCCCTCAACTCCATCTTTTGCTCACTAATGTTCGTGATTGGTATGTATGACAAGTAGCTTCGATCCAATTCTTCAATTTTCTTAAGTTTTTCTTCGTTACTCAAATTACTCTTCATTATTTTAGCTCTTTCTTGCTCAAGCTGGAATCTTGTCATTTCCACTCTACTTTCACTTTCAGCCCCACGATATGGTCCTGCTTGCACCATATCCCCAAGCGCTACGATAATATTTGGTAAACCATGAATCCTTTGATAATTTTTGTATGCTTCCACCAATGCATAATTACTCATTGAATTCGGAAGTGATGGCTCATTCGTACAACCTATGTGCATATCAGCAAGCGCTTCTATCTTTATTGGTTTGTTTCTCAAACTTTCGATTCCAGTATCTTTTATTTTTGCCAATTCATCAGACGAAAAGAATTCAAATTCTCTTACACCATCATTTCTTTTTCTCATTATTACTGCACCAGAAGCATAACCGCTGCTATATCCCTCATAAAGTCTTTTAACATCCCAATTATTAATTCCTTCTGCGAGCATTTCTTCAAGTTTTCCAATGTGATGAAGTGTTGGTAGCTGAACATAGAAGACTTGCTCAGGAACATTTCTTCTTTTTCGCTGGATGTATACCCTGAATCCACCAGCATGATGTCCCTCGATATCCAATTCTGGAACATTTTCTTTTGTAACATTTTTAAATTTATTTTTCATTACCCTTCTTTGTATCCCAACCTGTAAGGGTACGTCTGATTTTCTGTTAGAATTGTGCGCAACTTTAATTTCCATTCCCTTTACTTTAATATTTGCTTCCGAATCAGGTAAAATTATATTTGCATCATGACCAATGCTATGAAAGATCAATTCTTTATACTCTCTTTTTGCCTCTTCTAAGAATAAATCACGTTCCTCTTTTTTTAGTGGATAACGTCCAGTAAATTTAATGAAACCATACTTCTTCAATGCCTCTTGTCTCTGAACGAGATTTGCTTCATCTTCCCTAAGTTCAGTATCGATTCTTTTTATTTCGTTCTCTATTTCCCTCCGTCTTTTCCTATATTCACTTAAATAATTTTTATCATGATTATTCTTACCAAATTTTTCAAATTCTTCTCTTAGAAGTTCAAGTTCCCTCTTTTTTGATTTTAATTGCTCACTAAATGTTGCAATTTTAGTTTTCAAATTTTCAACAATTGTTGGTAAGTCCAATGCTTCAGCAATTCTAACATCAACTAGCTCTTCAAGATTTCCTCTATCCTCTTCACCACACGCATAATACCATTTTGCTTTCTTTGTGACATTTTTTAACGGTTCAATTATTTTTTTACTTTCAATCGAAGCTTTTTGGATAGAATCTATCTCATCTGATGCAAGCGTATCTAGGTATTGAGAATTTCTCTTACTTGCAACCCTTGGAACCCTCGGCAATAAGCCACCAGTGATAATTATTGCGTCAATATCTTCATTTTTCAATACATGTGTTAATCCCGTTATCGCTTCAGGATAGCCATATTTTGTGCCTAGACCGAGCTCACCCAGACCCACAAGAGTGATTTTATTTTTCATTTTTATCCCCAGAATTTTTAGATATCTGAATCGTAGCTATAAATAGAAACTCAAGATGAGCTACCCATTTCTTCATTTTACTATTCGTAATTATTTACTACTATAAAAAGATTATGGGTTTGTATTTATCAAATGATAACTATGATAAAAAGAAAAACTTTTTAAATTACCCAAAATTTATTAATATACGCAACCTGATCGGAATTCTGCGGCTGGGATAGAAATATTTAAAAACATAGTGGTATTTAAAAAATTGCGGTGTAATGCATGGGACATAAAGTAGGAAGGAAGAGATATCCACACAGGGGCAGTTTGGCATATTGGCCTAGGGTTAGGGCTAAGAGGATTTATCCTAGAATAAAGAATTGGCCTGAAATTGAAGAAAAGCGAATTCTCGGATTCGCAGGTTATAAGGTAGGAATGACGCATGCGATCGTAATTGATGATAGAAAGCATTCGCCAACCAAAGGAGAAATTGCTTTACCCGTCACAATCATTGAAACACCACCACTAAAAATTTTTGGTATAAGATTCTATCGAATGGATCAAGGTAAAAAAGAAGTTTTTTGTGACATTCTATCAGATTCTTTGAGTAAAGATTTAGAAAGAAAGATAAAAATTCCCAAAAAGAGAAAAGAATTAGCAAAGGAATTTGAAAAAATCGAAGCAAACATCAATAAAATATGCGATTTACGAATTTTAGCACACACACAACCAAGATTAGCAAAATTGAAAAAGAAACCAGAGATATTTGAAATTGCAATTGGTGGAAAGGATATCAAGGAAAAAATTGAGTTTGCCAGGTCAATACTTGGAAAGGAAATAAAAGTAAATGAAGTACTGAAAGAAGGAGAACAAGTTGACGTTATCGCAGTAACGAAAGGAAAAGGAATACAAGGGCCAATCATGAGACATGGAATGAAGATTTTGACAAGAAAGACGAAGAGAGTGAGAAGAAAACCAGGAGCACTCTCACCTTGGAGACCATACACAAAGACATGGCGTGTTGGTAGGGCTGGTCAAATGGGCTTTCAGACAAGAACAGAACTTAATAAAGTAATTTTAAAAATTTCAAGCAATCCAGCAGAGATAAACAAAAGTGGTGGATTTTTAAATTATGGAAATGTAAACACTGATTATATGCTCATTGCTGGTTCTGTACCAGGCTCAAGGAAAAGACTTTTAAGATTCAGGCTCGCAGTTAGACCATCCAGAAAAACATTCCAACAAGCGCCAAAAATTGTCCATATAGCAAAAGGTGCATGAAATGAACGCAAATGTTTATTCGATAAATGGCCAAAAAATTGGCGAAGTTGAACTTCCAATGCACTTTAGTGAAGAAGTAAGAGAAGATTTAATTAGAAGAGTATTCATTGCATTGGAATCACATAAAAAACAAACACAAGGTAGAGATGAGCTAGCTGGAAAGAAGAAAGTGGTTTGGTTAACAAAAGAAAGAAGGAGATACAAAAGTGTTTATGGTGCTGGTAGGAGCAGAACTCCAAGAAAGACATTGATGAGGAGGGGAATGCAATTTCACCTTGTCGGAGCCTTTGCGCCACATACTGTTGGTGGTAGAGAGGCACATCCACCAAGGACAGAAAAAGTAATCTTCAAAAAAATAAATAAAAAAGAGAGGAAGAAAGCAATAAGATCTGCGATTGCTGCTTCTGGAAAAAAAGAGCTCGTATTATCAAGGGGACACAAGGTAAATGATGTTCCTGAAATTCCACTTATCATCGAGGATAAAATTGAGAATCTGAAAAAAACAAAAGATTTGATTAAAGTATTAAAGAATTTCAGATTAGAAAAAGAGCTTGAAAGGACTGAAGAGAAAAAGATAAAGGCAGGAAAAGGTAAGTTCAGGGGAAGGAGATATAAAGAGAAAAAAGGGATACTTTTCGTTGTTTCAAAATATTGTGATCTTTACAAAATTGCAAGGAATATTCCAGGATGCGATGCTGTAATTTTAAAGGATTTGAACGTTGAACAACTAGCGCCTGGAGGGAAGCCAGGAAGGTTTGTGATATGGACAAAATCAGCGATCGAGGAATTAAAAAATAAATTTTTGTGATGAAAAATGGAACCAGAAGAGATAATAAAAAATGCAATTTCAACCGAAAAGGTAGTTAGATTAATGGAGAAAGAGAATAAACTTGCCTTCATCGTTGACAAAAAGGCAAATAAAAACGAAATAAAAAATGCTGTTGAAAAGCTTTTCAACGTGAAGGTAGATAATGTTAGGACAATGCTCACGATAAAGGGAGAAAAAAAAGCAATCGTAAAATTAAATAAAGAATTCAAAGCGATAGATGTAGCAACAAAACTGAAGTTGATTTAGGTGTTTTTATGACACACAGGATAAAACAAAGAAGGAGAGGAAAGGGAACAAATGTTTTTAGGACTCATGGATTCAGATACTTAGGGGACGCTTGTTTTAGGATCTTCGATGAAAAAGAAAGGACAGATGTTGTTAGAGGTAAAGTAGTCGATATTTTACATGATCCCGGTAGAACTGCGCCTTTGATGAAGATAAAATATGAAGACAAAAAAGAAGTTTTGCTTCCTGCGCCAAATGGAATAAAAACAGGAGATGTCGTGGAAAGTGGTATCAATGCAAGTATTAAAGTTGGTAATGTACTTCCACTTTTGAAGATACCAGAGGGAACGCAGGTATCTAATATTGAATTGAGACCAGGAGATGGTGGGAAAATTGTTAGAGCAAGTGGGGGTTATGCAACTGTGATTACCAGAGAAGCGGATAAAGTGATCGTCCAACTTCCTTCAAAAGAACTTAAAGCTTTTAATCCGAATTGTAGAGCCATGATAGGCGCAATAGCAGGCGCAGGTAGAACCGAGAAACCATTTATAAAAGCAGGCAAAAAGTGGTATGAAATGAAATCTCGAGGAAAATACTGGCCAGTTGTTAGAGGTGTTGCGATGAGTGCTTATGCTCATCCATATGGTGGAAAAGGCTCAAGAACGAAGAAGAACAAAACCGTTTCAAGAAGGAAGCCACCAGGAGCAAAAGTTGGAAGCATAGCTGCTAAAAGAACTGGGAAGAAGTGATGAAAAATGGTAAAGAAATTTACATACCGTGGATATGAAATTGAAGAACTTAAAAAGATGGATTTAAAGGAATTTGCAAAGCTTTTACCAGCAAGACAAAGAAGGAGTTTATTGCGTGGATTCAATGAAGAGCAGAAGAAATTATTAAAGAAGATAGAGATGATAAAGAAAGGTAAATTAAGCGCAGATACGATTATTAGGACAAATTTGAGAGAGATGATAATTTTACCAGATATGATTGGACTTAAGTTTGCTGTTCACAACGGAAAAGAATTCGTTGTAATCGAAATAAAACCAGAGATGATTGGATTTAGACTAGGAGATTTTGTTTTAACAAGGAAAAGGGTTCAGCATGGAGCACCAGGTGTTGGTGCTACAAGGGGTAGTGCATTCGTGCCAATAAAGTGAGCAAAATGGCAGAAGAGAAAAAAGAGGAAAAGAAAGAGAAGAAGGAGGTTAAAGTAGTTAAGGGAAAATTAGAAGTTGCAAGTGCAAGAGGATGGAGACTTCCAATCTCATTCAAGAAATGTGTGAACATTGCAATGATGATCAAAGGGAAAGATGTTTCAAAAGCAAAGAAGATTTTAGAAGAAGTTTTGGAGTTTAAGAGAGCAGTTCCATTTAAGAGATACAAGCGAGATGTTCCACACCGTAAGGGGATTGCGGCTGGCAGATATGCAACAAAACCCACGAAGTACATGTTAGAACTCTTAAAAAATGCGATTGCAAATGCAAAGTACCATAACATGGATGAAGGAAAACTGTACATATCTAAGATATTAGTTACGAGAGGAATTTCAAAGAAAAAAATGCAAAAGTACGGTTATGGTAAAGGGACAAATGTTTTAATCGAATTAAGTGAGAAAAAATGATCGCGCACAAGTTCATCAAAGAGAAGATGAAGGAATTTCAAGTGAGGAATTATCTAAATGAAATACTAAAGAATGTTGGATATAGTCATGTTGAGATTCAAAAAGTACCACTTGGTACTAGGATTGTGATATACGCCGCAAAACCTGGTTTAATTGTGGGTAGAAAGGGTGCAAACATCAATGAAATAGTTGAAACCCTGAAGAATAAATTCAATATTGAGAATCCCCAACTTGAAGTTAAGGAAGTTGAAGTTCAAGAACTCGATCCACAAATAATGGCTGAGCGAGTTGCAAACCAACTCTATAGATTTGGGGTTTCTCGCTTCAAGGCAATAGGTCACAAGAACATTGAAAGAATAATGAAAGCTGGTGCAATAGGAGCTGAAATTAAGATCGCAGGAAAAGTGCCCGGAAAGAGAGCCAATTATTGGCGATTTTTTGCTGGTTATCTCCCGAAATGTGGTCAAATCGCACAGACGCAAGTTTTGAAAGGATTCAAGGCGATATTGTTACCTCCAGGAATAGTTGGAGTCACTGTGAAAATCTTGCCGCCGAATGTAGAAATGCCAGATGATATAAAATTGAAAGTAGAAGAGAAAAAGGTAGAAGTTCAGGTTGAGAGCGGAGAATTAACGAAAGAAGAAAAAGAAGAAATGGAGAAAGAAGAGGAAAGATTAAAACAAGAGGAGTTGGAGGGTAAGACAAATGGCAATAATAAGGATGAAAGAGCTCAGAAAAATGAGTGAAAAAGAATTAGATGAAAAACTTTCGGAACTCAGGAAAGAATTAATTAATGCTCGCACAAAAATCGCAAGTAAAGTTAATCCGGACAATCCAGGGAAAATAAAAGAAATTAAAAAAACAATTGCAAGAATATTGATGTTAAAGGGAGAGAAAAAAATAAAATGAGTGAAACATGTCCAAAGTGTGGTTTACCAAAGGACATTTGTGCATGTGAAATAATAGCGAAGGAGCAAACAAAAATTATGATAAAATTAGAGAAGAAACGATTTGGCAAGTTTATGACAGTGATTTCAGGGATTGACACAAAACAAATAGATCTTAAAGAAATCGTGAAAAAAATGAAAACAGAATTGGCATGTGGTGGAACAATCAAGAACAATACACTTGAACTGCAGGGAGATCACAGGAAAAAAGCAAAAGAGATACTAGTAAAACTTGGATTTGCACCGGAAACTATCGAAGTTTCATGATGATAAGTCCGAAGAATATCACCAGACATGAACTGATAGGGCTAAAAGTGAAGGTAAAGAAAAGCATAAATAACTCATACGAAAAAATTGTAGGGAAAGTAGTGGACGAGACAAAGAACATGCTGGTAATCGAGCAAATGGGAAGGGAAAAAATGGTTCCAAAAAAAGACACGATATTTGAATTTGAGATTGAAGGTAGAAAGATTAGGATAGATGGGAATCTTTTAATTGGCAGACCAGAGGATAGATTGAAAAGGTGATTTGATGGTAAGAAATATTGGAATAAATGTAAAGGTACCAACGAAGGAATGCACAGATAGGAACTGTCCTTTTCATGGTAAGCTTAGAGTTAGGGGGAGAATGTTCGAGGGTAAAGTCATTGGATCAAAGCCAGCGAAGACCGCAATTGTTGAGTGGAGGTATTTCAGGTATCTAAAAAAATTTGAAAGATATGAAGGAAGAAAAACAAGAGTTTATGCTCATAATCCAAGCTGCATAAATGCAAAAGAAGGCGATAGGGTAAGGATAATGGAATGTAGACCTTTAAGCAAAATAAAGAAATTTGTCATTATTGAGAAGATAGGGTGAGATAAATGGGTGTAGGAAGAAAAACAGTTGGTATTAAACCAATCAAAGCACACGTAACAAGAGCAATTCCGGTAAATTCAACAATAAAAGTGGCGGATAATTCAGGAGCAAGATTGATTACAGTAATATCTATAAGAGGATACAAGGGTGTAAAAAACAGATATCCTGCAGGAGGTGTTGGTGACATAATAACAGCAGTAGTTAAAGATGGAACACCAGAGATGAAACATAAGATCGTGAATGCAGTAATAATTAGGCAGAAAAAAGAATACAGGAGAGCGAATGGTTTAAGGGTAAAGTTTGAAGACAATGCAGCAATTTTGCTAAAAGACCTTAAGACAAAGGATCCTCAAGCAACGATTGTGAAGGGACCAATCGCAAAGGAAGTAATCGAAAGATTTCCAAATATTTCAAAAGTTGCAAGTATCGTGGCTTAGGTGTAAAAATGAAATATTGGAGTAAAAAATGGAAGAGTAGCAAAAAACCAAGCAAGCAGCGTAAGTATAGGTATAATGCCCCACTTCATATTAGAAGGAAGTTTTTATCTGTTAATCTATCAAAGGAATTGAGAGCAAAGTACAAAAGACGAAGTGTAACGATTTGTAAAGGTGATAAAGTGAAAATTATGAAGGGAAGATTTAAGAAAATGGTTGGTACTGTTGAAAGAATTGATTTGAGAAAAGGTAATGTTTTTGTTGATGTCGCAAAGATTGAGAAAGCAGATGGAACAAAGACAAGTTATCCATTGAAACCATCAAATTTGATGATCGTTGAATTAAATTTGAATGATAAATTGAGAAAAAGCAAGATTGAAAGCAAAATTACAAAGGTGTAAAAATGAAAAAACATTTAAAGAGACTCGCAATTCCGAAGGCTTGGAAGATTCCAAGAAAAATTGTGAAGTTTGCACCAAAACCGAGAGGACCACACCCGAGTGACAGAAGCATACCTTTATTGATCATCATTCGAGATATACTGAAAATTACAAGAAATTCGGATGAAACAAAGAAGATTCTGAAAAGAGGTGAAGTTTTAGTTGATTTTAAGATAAGAAAAGATCCAAAATTTGGCGTAGGTCTTTTTGACATTCTTTCAATACCAAAATTAGCACTTAACTATAGGGTCATTCTCAATAGAAAAGGTAGGATTTCATTGATCAAAATTGATGCTTCTGAAAATACAAAGATATGCAAGATAATTGGAAAGAGAACGATTCCTAAGAATAAGATACAACTAAACTTGCATGATGGAAGAAGTATTTTGACAAATGATAATAAATATAAAGTTGGTGATTCCCTTTTAATTTCTTTACCAAATCAAGAAATAAAACAACATCTCAAATTTGTTGAAGGTTCAAAGGTATTTGTTGCCTCTGGAAGGCACATAGGTACGATTGCAGTGATTGAGAAAATAATACCACCAAAGGACACGGTCCCAGCAAGGGTCATTTTAAGAAGTGATGCAGGTAAAATTTTCGAGACATCCAAGGAATACGTGTATGTAATTGGCACAGATAAACCAATGATAAATTTAGTAGGTGAATACATTGAATGAAAATCCAATGAGGGAAATAAGAATAGAAAAAGTGACATTGAATATTGGTGTCGGAGAACCAGGAGAGAAGTTGGAGAAAGCAGTAAAACTGTTAGAGATGATTACAGGTAAAAAAGCGATCAAAACAAAAGCGAAGAGGAGAATTCCAGAATTCAACATTCGAGAAGGTCTTGAAATAGGTGCCAAAGTTACTTTGAGAAAACAAGAGGCATTTGAGATACTCAAAAAATTATTTAAAGCAGTTGACAATAAAATAGAAATTTCAAAGTTTGATGAGAGAGCAAATCTCTCATTTGGAATAGAAGAGTACATTCACATACCCGGGGTTAAGTATGATCCAAACATAGGAATTATTGGTCTAAGTGTTTGTATTACATTCGAGCGACCTGGTTTCAGGATAAAAAGAAAGAGAATGAGTGGAAAAATATCAAAAAAACACATGATAAAAAAGGAAGAAGTAATTGATTTCCTTAAGAAAAATTTTGGGGTAGAAGTGATTCAAAAATGACGAGCTCAAGTTATGAAAAGATATTGAAACAATTAGTAAGGAAGCCTGCTAAATTACAGCGATTTTTAAAATATAACAAACCAAAGGATAAGAAATTTGGTAAGGATGTGAGGAGATGTACTAGGTGTGGAAGGAGAGGAGCACACATTCGGAAATATGGATTGAATGTATGTAGACAATGCTTCAGGGAGATTGCAAAGGAAATAGGTTTTAAAAAATATGGGCACGAGGTGTAAGAATGAAAACAGACACACTTGCAGATGCATTAACAATCATAATGAATGCTGAGAAAACTGGTAAAAGTGAATGCATTATCAAACCAGCATCGAAACAGATAAAAGAAGTACTTAGAATAATGAAGGAACACGGATACATTGGTGATTATGAATTCATTGAGAACAACAGAGGTGGAATTTTTAAAGTTAAATTGATCGCAAGGATAAACAAATGCTGCGCAATAAAACCCAGATTTTCCTACACAATTGATGAAATTGAGAAGTTTGAAAAAAGATACTTACCAGCAAAGGATTTTGGTATCATCATTGTATCAACAAATAAAGGAATGATGACACACCTGGAAGCAAAAAACAAGAAATTAGGTGGTGTTTTAATTGCCTATGTCTACTAAGAAAAAAATCCATAAGGAAATAGAAATACCAACTGGAGTAGATGTGAATATGGATGGAAATTTTTTAGTTATAAAAGGAGAAAAGGGTGAAATAAAAAGAAAATTCGCATATCCGAATATATCAATTGAGATTAAAGATAAAAAAATTATTATTAATGCAGCAAAAGATACAAGAAAAGAGAAGAGGATGGTGAACACCTTTGCTGCCCATATAAGGAACATGTTCGATGGTGTTAGAAAAGGTTTTGTATGTAAACTGAAAATATGCTTTTCCCATTTTCCGATGAATGTCAAATTACAAGGCAACGAATTGATCATTGAAAATTTTTTGGGAGAAAGAAATCCAAGAAGAGCAAAGATTATTGAGGGAGTGGATGTCAAAGTAAAAGGTAATGAGATTTGCGTTGAAGGGATAGACATAGAAAAAGTGGGACAGACAGCCGCTAACATTGAAAGGGCAACAAGGATTAGAGGTCTTGATAGAAGAGTCTTTCAAGACGGAATATACATTGTTGAAAAGGCGAAGGTGAATGAGTGAAATTAAAAGACTCTTAAAATTAAGGAGAAAGATAAAGAGAAAGAAACCAATATTCATCAGAAGGGAATGTCATCGAAGGAAAAGATTGAAGGAAGTATGGAGAAGACCAAAAGGTTTGCATAGCAAGGTAAGAAAGAAAAAATCATATGTATCAAAGATGCCGTCACCAAGTTATTCCTCACCAAAAGAAGTTAAATTCCTGCATCCCTCTGGTCTGGAAGAAATTTACGTTGCAAATGTTAAAGATTTGGAAAAGGTTAAGGATAAAGAAAGACAAGGGATTAGAATCGCAGCTGTTGGTAAGAAAAAAAAGGTTGAGATTGTAAAGGAAGCGATGGCAAGAGGAATTAAAATACTCAACTTAAAAAAACCTGAAGAATTTTTGAAGAAATTCGAGGCGAAGAAAAATGAAGCTGGATCAGCAAAAGAGGCTAATAAGTAGAATCTTAGGTGTTGGAAAGAAGAGAATCTGGTTGGATCCAGCTAGAGCTAAAGATATTAAAGAAGCGATTACTCGAGCAGATTTACTTGCGCTGATAGAAGAAGGAGCGATAAAAATAAAGAAGAAAAGAGGTATTTCAAGATTCAGAGCCAAAAAAATTCAGGAACAGAAGAGGAAGGGTAGGAGGAGAGGTCCTGGTTCAAGGAAGGGTAAAAAATCAGCACGAGTACCTCACGCTCAAGTTTGGGTAAATAAAATAAGAGTACAAAGAAGTTTCTTAAAAGAACTTAAAAATACGGGAAAAATTACAAAAACACAATATAGAAAATTGTATTTGCTTTCGAAGGGTGGATTTTTCAGAAGCATTTCCCACATCAAACTTTACATAGATAAAGAATTTGGAGTGAAAGTATGAGATTGGCATACAAACGCAGGAGAGAAAAAAAGACAAATTATAGGAAAAGATTGAAACTACTACTTTCTGGAAAGCCAAGATTAGTGGTTAGAAGAAAATTGAACTCGATTATTTCCCAAGTAGTGATTTATGATGAGAAAGGGGATAGAACAATTGCGAGCGCAAATTCATTAGAGCTGAAAAAATTTGGTTGGAAGGCACATCCCAATAATATTCCAGCAGCATATTTAACAGGTCTTTTATGTGGATTAAGAGCCAGAAACAAAATCAATGAAGCAATACTTGACATAGGAATGCATGTTCCAACAAAAGGTTCTTCGCTTTATGCTTGTTTAAAGGGTTTCGTTGATTCTGGCATAAATGTTCCATTTGACAAAGAAGTACTTCCAAGCGAGGATCGAATAAGAGGTAAACATATTTCAAATTATTTTAAAATCCTGAAAGAGAAAGAAATGAAAAATCAGTTTTCAATGTACAAAAAATCAAATTTTGATGTTGAGAACTTCGAAAACCATTTTGAGGAAGTAAAGAAGAAAATAATTGATAGTTTTGGTGTAAAAAATGGATGAGGAACAATTGGAGGAAAAAGAGGAAACTAAAGAGGAAACTAAAGAAGAATGGATACCAAAGACAAAGATAGGGAAATTGGTAAAAGAAGGAAAGATTTCTGACATAGATGAAATACTTGATAAAGGTATAAAGATTAGGGAACCAGAGATTGTTGATTTTCTGATTCCAAATCTTGAGAGTGATCTAGTTCTAATAGGACAGAGTAAGGGAAAATTTGGTGGCGGACAGAGAAAAGTTTTCAGACAAACACAGAAAAAAACAGCAGAAGGGAGCAGAATAAAATTTGTCTGTCTGGCTGTTGTTGGAAACAGAAATGGTTATGTTGGAATAGGTTTAGGTTCTTCGCCTGAAACAGTTCCAGCAAGAGAGAAAGCGATCAGAAATGCAAAATTGAATGTGATAAAAATAAAGAGAGGATGTGGTAGTTGGGAATGCAATTGTGGAGAGGCGCACTCGATACCATTTAAAATAAAAGGCAGGTGTAGCAGTGTAAGAGTTGAATTATTACCAGCACCGAAAGGCATAGGTCTCTGTGTTCACAACGAATTGAAAAAAATTTTATCCCTTGCAGGTATAAGTGATGTATGGAGCAAAACATTTGGTGAAACAAGGACAAGGATAAATCTTGCATTTGCATGTTTTGATGCACTTAAAAAACTTTCATATTACAAGATTGGTGAAATACAGAAGAAGAGCTTGGGCATCGTGGAGGGTAAAAAAGAATGAAGTTAGCTGCGATAAGAATAAGAGGTAGCGTGAGAGCACCACATGACATTAGATACACATTAAAATTATTAGGACTTAATAAGAAAAATAGCTGTGTTATTTTAGATGATGACAAAGTAAATCTTGGAATGTTAAAAAAGGTTAAGGATTTTATTACATGGGGAGAGATCAATGCCGATACATTATCACAACTTTTACTAAAGCGAGGCTATATCCAGAAAGGAAAGAGAATAGATAGAGAATATGTGAAGAGCAAAGTAAATATGGAAATAGAGGAATTTTGTAAGCTTATAATTGAAGGAAAAGAAGACATAAGGAAACTTGGGGTTAAAAAAGTTTTTAGATTGAAGCCACCAAGTGGTGGATTTGAGAGAAAGGGAATTAAAGTAAGTTTCAAAGAAGGAGGAGCGCTTGGTTACAGGGGAGAAAAGATAAATGTGCTCCTAAAAAAGATGATTTAAATGGGCAGAAAAAAATCAAGAAAAAAAAGAGGATACAGCAGAAGACTCGGACAGAAGAGAAGAGGTGCAGGCCACCGGGGTGGAAGAGGAAAGTCAGGAATGGGGAAAAGAGGGGAACAGAAGGTATCAAGCGCAGCGAGTAATACGATTGGAAAAAGAGGTTTTGTTCCGATATTAAAGAAACACGAGAGAGGCATAAACATAGGCTTTATTGATGAAAAAATAGAAAGCTTATTAGAGAAGGGAATCGCAAGTAAGGATGGAGAATACTATGTGATTGACATCTCAAAATTGGGTTATGATAAACTACTAAGTGGTGGGAATGTAACAAAAAAAATAATTGTAAAAGCAAAATCATTTTCAAAAAAAGCTAAAGAAAAGATTGAGAGAGCTGGAGGAAAAATAGTGGGTGAGTAGGTTGGCATTGAAAGATTTATTATTTTTATTACCTGAAGTTGAAAAACCAAAAAAGAGATTAAGCCTCAAAGAGAAATTGACATGGACTTCAATCGTTCTAATTCTGTACTTTGTACTTTCTCTCATTCCACTTTATGGTTTAAATAAAAATTATGTTTCCCGTTTTGAAGCACTTGCTGTTTTATTAGCAGCCCAATTTGGCTCTCTCATCACGCTTGGAATTGGACCGATCGTTACAGGTAGTATTGTATTACAATTAATGATGGGAGCCGAAATAATAAAGATAGATACACAAACACCAGAAGGAAAAAATATGTATGAGGGTCTACATAAACTTTTTTCAGTTGCATTTATTTTTCTTGAAAATGGAATGTATGTACTCAGTGGAGCATTACCTCCAGCGTATCCTTCAATTCTCATTTCAGCAATTATGATACTACAACTTATTTTAGGTGGATTCATACTAATGTTGCTTGATGAGATATCAAGTAAGTGGGGTATAGGTTCAGGTATTTCATTATTTATTGTAGCAGGTGTTGCTAGGGAAATATTTGTTCAAGGATTTTCCCCATTCTCAGACCCAAGCGATCCTTCGGTTCCCTATGGCGCTATTCCCAAAATAATATCTTTACTGATTCAAGGAAGATATATTGAAATCACATGGCCGCTTCTATCCATCATCGCAACTTTAATTGTTTTTGCATTAGCAACATTTCTACAATCCATAAACGTTCAGGTTCCATTGAGCTTTGGGAGGGTCAGAGGTTTCGGTATAAGATGGCCAATAAATTTCATGTACACAAGCAACATTCCAGTAATTTTAACTGCTTCATTAGTTGCAAGTCTCCAATTTTGGGGTATTATGCTTTATCATGCCAATATACCAATATTAGGAAGATACGAAAGAATTGAATCCATTACAGGTGGTTATCGAGAGGTACCCGTATCAGGAATAGCAAAATACTTGGAACCTCCACATTTTGCACTTATATTGTTTTATGGGCTTACCAAGGATTTTATCATATCCACATTTGTTTATTTAATGTTGATGTTGAGTGGTGCTGTCATATTCTCAATATTATGGACACACGTTGGTGGACAAGACCCAGCTTCTGTTGCAAAACAAATACTTAGCTCTGGTTTGAGTGTACCTGGTTTTAGAAGAGATGATCGGGTAATTGAAAGAATACTTGCCAGATACATTTTTCCACTCACAGTGATGGGCGGATTAGCTGTTGGCTTCCTATCTGTTTTTGCCGATCTATTTGGTGCGCTTTCAAGAGGAACGGGGATTTTACTTGCAGTAATGATTATATATGGATTTTATCAACAAGTAATGAGAACCCATTTGGAAGAATTGCATCCGCTAGCAAGGAAATTATTGAGTGCTTAAAATGATATTAACAACGCTTCAATTAGTGCTAATTGCATCCTTTTTAATTACGCTATTTTCTCAACTCGTTTACTTTCTAACAGTTGATCAGAATTACATAAATTCAAAAAAAGAAGAAATGAAGAAATTGCAGAGCGAACTTAAAAAGATGAAGGTTAGTGACCCAGAATATATTAAAATTCAGAACCAGCTGATTAGCATAAACCTTGACGTAATGAACAAGACAATGAAACCAACACTGATAACATTTGTCCCCTTCATAATTATTATGAGTTATCTCTCAAACATATTTAAAGAAACAGGCAAATTAATTACATTTCCATTTTCTATTCCAATATTGGGTACTGGACTTGGTTGGTTAGGAACATTCATTTTATCATCACTTATATTCTCATTGATTATGAACAAGATACTTTCAAAAATATTTGTTAAAAGGTGATTTTATGATAGAGATTGGAAGGGCTTGCATTAAGACAAAAGGTAGAGAAAAAAATAGAAAATGTGTGATTGTGGATGTAATTGATAATAACTTTGTTTTGATAGATGGTGAAGTAAAAAGAAGAAGATGCAACATTGATCATTTAAAAATTCTTCCACAGAAAATCGAAATTGAGAAGGGAGCGAGTACAGAGGAAGTAATAAATAAAATGAAAGAAGCAAATTTGATTCCCAAAGAATTTGAAAAAAGACAGGTTGTAAAGGAAGAGAAAAAGGAGAAAGCAGAGGAGAAGAAGAAGGTAGAGGAGAAAAAGGGCAAAAAAGAAGCAAAGAAGAAACTTAAATGAAAATTACGTTAATAACACCTTGTTACAATATTGACATTAATTTACAAGTCTTAAATTTCTTATAATAAGAATGAATATAATATATAGAAAATGATGAAGGATAAAGATAAAATAATAGTGAAGAAGGAAGAGGAGACAGATCCATCTTATGGTTCTGATCCAAATGATAGAGATATCATTAACCACATTAGAAATGGATTTATAAATCTTGATAAAATTGCAGGTCCAACTTCCCATCAAGTTACATATTATGTAAAAAAGATTCTGAACATAGATAAGGCAGGACACGCGGGTACGTTGGATCCTGCCGTGACCGGTATTTTACCCATCGCGTTAGAAAATTCATGTAAGGTTTTAAAGGCACTCTTACTCTGTGGTAAAGAATATGTTTGTTTAATGCATGTTCACAAGGATAAAGATGCTGAGGAAATAAAAAAAGTGATGCAAAGTTTTGTCGGAAAAATAAAACAAGTTCCACCCGTAAGATCACATGTAAAGCGAGTTCTAAGGGAAAGGGAGATCTATTATATAAATATACTTGAAATAAAAGATAGAGATGTTTTGTTTAGAGTGGGTTGTGAATCCGGTACATATATTAGAAAACTATGCGATCAGATCGGAAAGAAACTTGGTACGGGTGCGCACATGGTTGAATTAAGAAGGACAAAAGTTGGTCAGTTTAATGAAGACTACCACCTAGTCAAGCTTGAGGATTTACAATTAGCATATTATTTGTGGAGAAAAGAATGTGATGAAAAATTTTTGAGATATTGCATACTCCCCTGCGAATTCGCAGTTGAGCACTTAAAGAAAATATGGATCAGTGACAATGCTGTTGATCCAATTTGCACAGGTGCACAATTGGCAATTCCAGGTGTCGTGAAATTCAATAATGAAATAAAGAGAAATGAACTTATCGCAATAATGACGCTGAAAGATGAACTTGTTGCAATTGCAAGATCAAATATGACAAGCGAAGAGATTCAGAAAAATAAAAAAGGAATCGTATGTTCTCTTGAGCGAGTTATTATGAAAAAGGGCACCTATCCCAGTCTTAAAAAATAAACTTTATTTGTAAACCACGTATGTATTTGCTACTTTATCATGCAGTCCACGTTTTTTATCATCCACAATTATTAATAGAAAACCAATACAAAGTATGATACCACTGATTATTTTTCCAATGAATCTAAGAAAAGCTCTTAATAGACCGATTGGATACCTACCATTCTCGTCAACAACGACCAAACCAAATGCCATTTTTCCCGGAGTGGTTCCAAGTAGACCAATGAAAATCGTTTCATAGAACAAACCGATTATTTTACCTATGTAAGGAATTGCCGATATTACAAAAATTGCGATGATGTCTATCACTTGCGCAAGAAAGCGCGTTGAGAATCCAGCATATTCCTTTTTCTTTACCCTTTGCTCCTTCGCTTTAAGCTCACTAATGAAGCATTTTTTCATATTAATTTATAGAATTACATAGTATAAAAATTTGTTGAGAAACAATTTAAACATTGAAAATATAGCATTTTTATGCGACACTATTTTTCAGTGCATCAAATTCCTGGTAAAGAATTTTTCATAAATTTCAATTTTAACTCAAAAAAATTTAAGTTTCTCTCCTCCAAAGGTGTCTTTTCAAAGAAAAAAGTAGATAGAGGTACGATTGTTCTTCTCAAAAATTTAATTTTATCTGAAAATTCAGAGATCCTTGACATGGGCTGTGGTTATGGGGTAATAGGAATCGTGATCGCAAAAACCCACCCAAGTTGTAAGGTAACAATGGTAGAGATAAATAAGAGAGCAGTCCAATTGGCTAAGAAGAACATAAAGCTCAATCATGTAAAAAATGCTAAAGTGATATTTGGAAACTTGTACGAACCAATCAAAGGGAAAAAATTTGATTTTATTGTTTGTAATCCACCAATAAGTGCTGGTTTGGACACCTGTTATAAAATCATAGATGGTGCAAAAGAATTTTTGAATGATGGTGGAAAATTGGAAATTGTTGCAAGAGAGAAAAAAGGTGGAAGAAGGTTAAAGTACAGGATGTTTCAAATATTTGGAAATTGTGAAATAATTGCAAGAGAAAAAGGTTATTATGTGTATTTAAGCAAAAATTTTAAAAGTGATTAATTATATGGGATAAATATGAAAGAGAAGGGGTCCATTATTGACATCGAACTTCTGAAAATTTTAGCATGTCCTGTATGTAAGGCGGATGTTAAATTAAAGAAAAATAAACTCATCTGCGTAAAATGTAAAGAAGAATATCCAATTGAGGATGGTATTCCGATTATGTTACCCAAAGAACTTAGAAAACAATATTAGATAAAATTAATTTACCATTCCTATCTATTTCTCCAGCCCTTATTCTCGATGATGATATTATTTTACCATCTTTAGATTTTATGAAGTATAAGACAATCATTTCAATCTCCTTTAAACCCATTCCCATTCTTTTCTTATTTATTTTTATTGCATTTTTCTCCGTTTCTCCTGTAACAACAATAGCACATTCTCCCCTAATTTTTAGTGCTGGTCCGAATATGTCATGGATTTTCACAATTTCAAATTTTATTTTGTTCCTCTTTAAAAATCTATAAAGCACTTTTTTTCTCTTATCGTACTTCCATATTTTATCGAAATCTGTTTTTTTTCTACACATTTCATCACTCGTTAGTCCAACAATCATCTTCCTTCCATAGAAACTTGCTGTTTTTAGAAAGAATTTATGGCCAATGTGTAGTCGATCAAATGTGCCACCAACAATTACTTTCTCAAATTTTCCTTTTTTCATTTTTTTGATGATTTTGACAAATTTTTTTCTTGTCTCTTTATCGCTAGTTAAAAACACGATACCTTTCGATGGTTGACCATATACAACAATGTTATTTTTTGAAAGGATAACGCATGGGATGACAAGAAGGTCTTCTTCTCCTTCAACAAAAATATTCTCTTTCTTTTTACTTTTGATTGCACGTTTGATAACTTTCCATGCTTCCTTATTTATTGAAGATGGAGGATTATAGATGTACAACGTCGGTTTTAATTTGACCTTTATATATCTGTTCCTCCTTATTCTTCCATCAAAAATACATATGTCCGGTCTAAATCCGATTGAAAGGAAGCTATTTGTTGCAGTATCACCAACACATATCAATTTTTCATATTTTAATTTAGAAATTTTTCTTAAAATCTTCCTTACAACTCTTTTTTTATTTCTCCCAATGATTAACATTCCAAGTGGTTTTTTTAGTTCATTCCTAACTTTTCTTGTTAAAAATAAGTCATCCATGAATTTTAAAAAAGAGAAGCATATATAAATATTTAAATCAGCTAAAACTAATGCTGGGGTACCAAAGTGGTTAATGGGCTGGCCTTGAGAGCCAGTTGGGCTTCTGCCCTGCCTGGGTTCGAATCCCAGCCCCAGCGATTCTAAGACTAAGAAACAGTACAAAATTATTTCACTGTGATATTCTTTTTCATTAACTCTTCCATTACTCTACTCTTGAAATCAGAAATGATTGTCAAAAAATTTATGAATCCCTCATATGGGTTTTTTATGTGAGAAAAGTAATGATGAACATCTCCATCTCCCCACCACTTCGTACATAAATAATAGTAGTGGTCTGAAATTTGTAATAATCGCCATATATGGAGAAGATCCCTATCACCTGTTGCTTTCACATACTTTTCCAAGCTCTTTACTTCATTATAACAAACTTGCTGCATTTTATTACTTATCCAAGCACTTGTATCTCTTTCCATATCCGCCCAAGAGATTGTATTATACTCAAAGACATCTATTTCACCAACTGGCTGATATTTCTCCACAATTTCAGTTGGAGTGCAGAATTCTAAATTGTCATACTTCAATACTTGATAAGGTAGCGCCTTCAAAAACCAGAATATACCACTCTCAGCCCAGTGATGCTCACCAAATGTTTCATAATCAATACATATGTTCACACATTGTCCAGGATTTGCAGCGAGCCATGCAGCATATTTCTCTGCGGTTATCGGCCATTGATCAAAATCACGGGAAGAAAATCTATATCCAATATCATCACTAATTCTATAATTTCTCAGTAAAAGCTTCAATTTATCACAAAATTTAGGTTTGTATACATAGTCAGGAGATCTCCATCCTAGTATCCAATCCACACCCTCAGTGAACATTCCCTTGTACCCTAGACCTTCAACCGTTTTTGCAATTAAATTATTATAAATAAATTCTGTATTTTCAAAAAAAGTGGGTCTCTGTCCAAATAAATCCTTCATTAGTTCAGAATGCATTTTTACTTGTTCAATAAACTCTGTTCTGTTTATATCAAATAAGCTGGAAAGTGAGTGATAGTATGTATTATCCACGAACTCTACACACCCAGTATCTGCCAATTGTTTAAATGTATCAAGTAAGTCTTTATTGAATTTTTCACATTGCTCAATCCAAACACCAGAAATTCCATAACTTACCTTAAATTTCTTTTTTTCACTTTTAAATTTATCCAATAGTTCTAATATGATTCTATTTGTTGGGAAGTAGCATCTATTTGCAACCTTATCAAATACGTATTTATTTAAACCCATATTGAAGTACTTATCAATTAATTGCTTGTAATCACTAACATATGTATTACTAGTATCAAACCAGTTCAACCTTAATGGTTGGTGTACCTCAAAAAATAAACACACTGATGCCATAGTGGCACTTCATAAAAACTTTTAATATTTAAATATATATTACTACAAAAAGAAAGTAATATTTTAAAGATAAAAAATTGACATAATATAAAAATCCGAGGGCCCATGGTCTAGTGGTCATGACGATTCCCTTACACGGAATAGGTCGCCGGTTCAAATCCGGCTGGGCCCATTTATGAAATTTGATGATTTTTTTATAAAGAGTTGTAGATTCTCAGAAAAACATTTTAAATTTCTGATTAAAGCTCCTAAATATAGTGATGAATTTAAGGAATCTATTGATTTTCTTGAGTGGGGAATAAGACCAGAATCTGTCATAATTTTTTCCAGATTGGTCTTGATCATCGCATTCATTCCATTAACAATAATCACGATACTTTCAATTTTAAACAATAGTTCACCAGGTATTTTTATCGTATGTGATATTTTTGTTCCACTTGCATTAGCTCATTTTATTACAGAATATCCAAAAAATCGGGCTAACATTGAGCGATTGAATGCACTTAGTAGCGCACCCGAGATATTGATACAATTGATAATCTCATTAAAACAAAATCTGAACCTTGAAGAAGCATTTAGATTTTCTTCAAAATTTGGAAAGGGGAAAATTGCACAGGAATTAAAGAAATCATTATGGCATTGTTGGACGGGAAAAAGATCTAGCTTAAAGGAACAGCTATTATTAATTGCTGATAAGTGGGGCTACTATTCTACTGGTCTAAAGAGAAGCCTGCATTTAATAGTCTCTAGCTTTTCAGAAAGAAATGCAGAAAGAAGGGATGAAATACTCAACAAAGCAATCAGTTCAATGTTGGATTCAATCACGAATGAAATAAGACAATTTTCCATGAACTTATACTTACCAACTTTAATACTATTTACAATGGGAACTGTTTTACCCCTTATCATCATTTCATTATTGCCCATGTTCTCATTTCTTTGGAACAAAAGCTATTCTAATCTTCAGATATTTCTTCTACTCTCCTTTTCTTTATTAGTCACATACATTTACTCAAATCAAATTCTTAGTAAGAAACCAAGTGGGTTTTCAAAGATTGAAATACCCGATGGAATCGAAAATGTGCCAAAAGAGGGAAATATAAAGATCTTTAACAAGGAATTTCCAGCGTTTCCTTACTTACTTCTACTTTTCCTGTTTTTTAGCATACCTGGTATTTTGTATATATTATCAAAATTGATTGGATTTGAACTAAAATTTAAATTTTTTACTGGTTTTAGCTCGCTGAGCATAGTCTTTTCATTATTTTTTGTAATGTCTCTTTACTATTATGCAAAATCAATTCATAAGAAAAGGATCAGGGACAGGAATGAAAAAATAGAAAATGAAATTTTAGATGCTATTTATCATGTTGCGAGTAGAATCTCAGAAGGTAGAAGTTCTGAAGAAGCAATAGAATATACTGCCAAAGTAATGAAACACACAACAATCTCAGAAATTTTTGATAAGGTTTGCTGGTTGATGAAAAATAGAGGTTTTACTTTAGAGCAAGCATTTTTTGATGAAAAATTTGGGGTAACAAAAAACATCTATTCAAAGAAAGTTATTTCAATAATAAGAATTTTTGTCGATTCTTGTAAGAAAGGCAGCAAGCACGCAGCAGAACTTCTATTCACAATTTCAAATCATTTCTCAGAATTAAAGAAAACAGAGGAAGAAACAAAACGAATTTTAACTCAAAACATTCAAATGATGAAAACAACAGCCGTCTTCTTCTCACCAATAATATGTGCACTTGTAATTACACTTCAAACAATGATCCAATCAAGTTTAATTGAGATTGAGAAAAGATTTTATTCATCAGAACTTTTCTCAATTGTTGGATTACCATTCATGCAATCACCAAGAGTTGACATCGAACTTCTTTATTTATTTGTCGGAATTTACATGCTCTTTTTAGCACTTATATTGATTAGATTCACTTCCTTCATCGAACACGGAGATGATCAAATTGAATTTAGTTTAAATATATCGAAAAATTTACCAATCGTATTCTTTATATTTATCATTACACTTATTACTTCAAGATTAGTGATTCATTGAGGTGCTCAAAATGGATAAAAAAGGAATTGAGGGTTTACCTTTAAAGTACGTGATTGTGATATTAATTGCAGCAATCGTCATTGCACTAGTATTGGATATGATGGGTATAATTAGGTTAGGCATACTATCTTCAACAACGAGAGCAACTGAGTTTTTGAATGAAAGTATCACGAATGCAACAAGTAGGGGCATATGAAGAGAGGAATTGAATCTTTTCCATTTCGCATTTATTTATTGATTCTTATTACTTTGTTGATTCTACCCATTCTAGTTTATCAAATCTCAGAATTTTTCAATCTTAATTCAAAGAGACAAATAATTGATGATATTCAAGTAATGATGAATAGAATGAATGAATTACGGGCTACAAGTGATCAAGGAGGTTTTTCAAGGGTTATTTTGAGAGTACCAATAAACTCGTCTTTGATAATTGATAACCTAACAAATGAAATTAGATTGAATTACAACAACGAAATATATGTTTTTACACCAAATGTGCAGTTTAAAAATTACTTGTTTTTAGGAACAGGCAGATACGAAATCGTGATTTATTATTCGAACACTACGATGAATGGTGATAACTATACAGTTGCATTTATATAAAAAAGGCATCATAGAAATTGTATTTTCCAAACTTATCTTTATTTTAGTGAGTATCATATTCATTACAATCTTTTTTTACGTTGTATCCTCTACAAATTTGATACAAAAATCTGAGAAAATAGCACTTGAGATAAATGGAATTTCAAGGATTATTTTTAGAGAAAGGAATTTTGCAGGTAATATTACGGTCAGATATCCAACTTGGAAAAGTGGGATTATTGTATTGAATAATACAACAAATTCAGTTTTGCTTATCATCGAGGAACAAAGCGCGCAAAAAAATCTGAGCGCAAACATCGTATCCAAAAATCTAAGTTTTCATGATTTTATTTTAATCCAAAAAATGGACTCAGAGATCGAAGTAAAATGAACATTGAGGATCTCATATTTACGATTTTAATCTCAATTTTAGTAGGATTTTTCATCGTAGTACTCTTCACAAAAGAGATAGAATTTGCTACCACAATCGAAAGGATTGACTCCGAGATTGATGCTATGAGCTTTGCAAGTGATTTGATGGAGAATTTAAGTGAGTTTACAGGTGTAATTAAAAAAGAAAAGATTGATAACCTGCAAATTGAAACTGGGTGTAATGGCATCATATTTGTTGACCTTGAAAGAAATGTTAATTGGAGCTTCGGAAATTTTTCAAATCATTCATTTTCACTCCCATTTTTGATAGAAGAAAGTGATAATACATACGCAGCGAAGGTGATATTTCTTGTTAAATAAAGCACAGATGTCTATCATTGATTTACTTTTCCTTATTATTATCTTTTCGATTTTAATTTTGATGATTTCATATTCCTACGAAAAAGAACTATCTGAAAAAGTAGCAGATGTTTATAACAACAATTATAATCAACTTATGTTAATTTCACTTTTATCTTACAAATCGAAAATATTGAATAGAAACTTCTTTGAATTGATCGGAATTTTACTTTGTACAAATGATACTTTCTTATCTGAAAACTTGAATCACGAAATAAATGAAATTTTAATGAGATTCAATAAAGAAAACTATAACTATATATTATATTCACAATCTAAGAGTGGATTGATTTGGATTTATAACAAGCAGGCCAAGGTATGTTTAAAAGAAATTACACTTTCATCTATTGACATAGAACTTCCATGCAGTGAAAAAACGCAAATTTTATTAGGAACGTGGCCAAATTCTTTAAATGTAAAGGAGGAATGTTAATGCTTTTTGGAAAAGAAAGGGAGAAGTTGGATTTTTTAGAAAAAACGATAAAAAGTTTAACAAAGGACATAGATGATCTGAGCACCGAAATAGAACTTTTAAAAAAAGAGATTGAGAAACTGAAAAATAAGTAATCCTTACTACAAAGGAAAAAAGAATGTTTAAAAACATGAAATTTTTTAAAATATTGTGATCAAAAATGGTGAGGACTACAACTGGGATAAAAGGCTTGGACCCGTTGATCGAAGGTGGATTTGAGAGAGGATCATTGATACTCATTTCAGGTGGAGCAGGAACAGGTAAAACAATATTTGCACTACAGTTCTTATACTATGGTATCATAGAAGAGAAGGAGAACGGACTTTATATCACATTCGAAGAGAGCGAAGACGATTTAATAAGAGACGCAAAGGTTTTTGGTTGGAACCTAGAACAATTGCAACACGAAAAGAAACTGTTCATCAGATACTATTCACCGTTCGAGATAGAAAAACTATTCGATGAATTAGAAAAAATAATATTGGATAATGACATTAAAAGGATCGTTATTGATTCGGCATCAGGTTTTGGTTTGTATTTGAAAAGCGATTACGATGTTAGAAGGAAGATACATGAACTCTCGAAAATAATTAAATACCTTGGATGCACGGGTTTAATAATATCTGAAATTGTTGGACAGAGTCAAAGCTCAGAAATCATGCTTGAAGGTGTTTCAAGATTTGGTGTAGAAGAATTCACATGCGATGGAGTAATCATTTTACATTATGCTGGGCTTGGTGGCGCATTTGACAGGAGCTTGCAGATACTGAAAATGAGGAGAACCAATCATGCCAGAGGAATATTCCCAATGAGAATCACGAAAAATGGCATAGAAATAGGTCAAAAATCAATTTGATTTATCTTCTTAGGAATCCAAGTAACATAGGTACGAGATTTTTACCAATTATACTACCCAAACTTCCTTTAACACAATTCTTCTCAGAAAATTTTTGAGTATTATCCCTGATGATATTTGCACCACTTATTGTGAATGGCACAGGATCTGCAGTGTGAACACCAAGCTCAGAGGAAGTTGTATGATCGCAAGTGATGCATATTATTGTCTCCCTTGTGTTTATGTATCTAAGTAAATTTCCAAAAAAATACTTATCAATCATCTCGATTACATTTTTTTTCTCAATTGCATTTCTTCGATGTGAAGCTTCATCACATCCTTTTATATGCACGTAAAAGAAATTGAAAGAATCATAATATTGCATTATTTTTTTGAATTTTTCTTCCAAACCCACCAAAACATCCCTTTCTTTTAAATCAATGACATGCATGCCAGCAGCAGCCGCAATTCCTCTTTCCAATGGCATATCAGCGATACAACATGCTTCCAAATTGAATCTCTTCTTATAACTATCAAGAACTGGTAACCTATTTCCAGCGTCCCTTGTCAGTATTACATTCACCTTTTTCATCCCATTCATTTCTCTTCTTTTATTAATTTCAGAACTTTCCAATACATCCTTACTTTTGCTGATGAATTCATTTACAAGTGAAGCAGAAATCTTTGCTTCCTTTTTATTACTTAGTGGTTTGCAGCTTAGTAGTCTCGTTGTTTTCACTCTTTGAGCTTCATTGAAAATGAATTTCATCGATTCCCCCCTTTCTTCCCAAATTAAATCAACCTGTTCAGCATTGTAGCCTGGGTGTGTGTTTGTGATTTCATTTGAAAGTACCGTATCTTTTTTGGATATGATTAGCACAGCTCGATACCCAATTGTATGTTTTAGAAGGAATTCAGCTTCATCTATTTTCACTTTTTCATTTATCTCCTCTACAAGCATGCTAGCATCTGAATCAGAGATTCCACCACCCCTAACATCTACAATTTGATTTTTTTCTAATGTAGCAAGATTGCATCTCAATGCGAGTTCACCATTTGTGATTTTTATACCAGCGCCAAGTGCTTCAAACGGTCCTCTACCCACATGGTACTTAATTGGATCGTATCCAAGTAATGCAATTGTTGCAACGTCACTTTCAGGTGCAAAATCACGAGCAAATGGATAAATGATTCCATTCCTACCATTCCTCGCTAAGAAGTCTATGTTTGGTTTATTTGCTACATCAAAAGGAGTTAAACCATTGAGTTCTTTACAGGGAGTATCACTTCCACCGTCAATTATCACAAAAATTATTTTTCTCATTTCCCCTTTAACCCAAATCCTTTCGCTTCTAAATTATTCCCTTCAACCTTCACACAGAATTTTTCCAACTCCTCTTTCGCACTTATTGTTGGATTTTTTGATATTGCATATGCAAAACCATTTCCAACAATTATCAGTGTCTTGCCGATTGTTTTTTCTCCCAAGTTTTTTATCACCTTTGGTAATATTCCAAACTCATCTATAGGGATGTTCAATTTTACATAAGATTTCTCTTTTATCATCTGATTGATCAATTCAAAAAGTAAACTTTCTTGTATCTCTTGTATTTTCTTTCTCATTTCTTTCCACTCTGAGAAGAATCTTTCAGCTGTTTTCTCAATTTGTTGTGTAGGTATTCCCCACATTTCACTTAAATTTTTCAATATCTTCTCATCTTTCCATATTTCGTTAAGTGCACTGAATGAGCAAGAGAAAATTAATCTTTCAACACCATCCTGTATTCTCTCAACTTTTATTATTTTTATTAGTCCAATTTCACTCGTATTTTTTACATGTAGGCCACCACATGCTTGCACATCTATACCAGGAATTTCAACGATTCTTATTTTCTTACTTTCTTGGACCCCACCCTGATATAATACAAACCCAAACTTTTTTTCAGCCTCAATTTTATCCATAAAATAAACTTTTACTCCAATGTTTTCCCACAGAATCCTGTTTGCCTCTTTTTCTATTTCCATCAATTCCTCATCGCTGATTCTTTTATGATGTCTTATATCTAATCTTGAAATCAAAGGTTCCTTTTTTGCGCCTGCCTGAAAAACATGTTCACCCAAACACTTTCTAGCACTCGCCAAGATCACGTGCGTTGCACTATGCATTTTCATGAGTGAATACCTTCTCTCCCAGTCAATTTTTCCAGAAACGATTTTGCCTTTCTTTATTTTGTTGGACTTTTTTTCTAAGAAATGCAGTATAACCCCATTTTCAGTTTTCTTTACATCAATTACTTTTTCTCCGTTTATTTCTCCAGTGTCATTCTCTTGTCCGCCACTTTCAGGATAAAAGAGCGTCTGATCTAGTATCACAATGTTATCCTTGACGTCAATTACTCTTGCTTTGAATTCTTTTTTATAAGGATAGACATAATAAAGCTGTTTTGTTTCTTTTAAATTTAAGAATGGTTTTTCATCGATTTCGACACGTTCAATTTTTCCTTCTTCAATCATTCGATGGTATTTTGCCACCAATGAAGTAAAATTTTGAGGTATCTTTATTTCAATTTTATTCTTCGCCGCAATTTCTTTTATTAAATCAACCGGTGTTCCATATGTATCGTAGAACTTTACTAATTTTTCTTCATCTATACTTTTATTTTTAGAAATTTCATTTTCGATGATTGCAATTCCTCTCTTTATTGTTTCGTCGTATCTCTTCTCCTCAATTTCCAACACTTCATCTATATAATTCACATTTTTTTCCAATTCCGGAAAATCATTTTTCCAAAGTCCTATTTGAAGTGAGACGATCTCAGATAATTTTCTGTCTATCTTTATTTTTCTCATTAGATCGATACATCTTCTTATGAGGAGACGAACCGTGTAGCCCTCCTCTTTGTTACTTGGTACTGCACCATCGCTCAATAGGAAAAGAATGGCTCTGGAATAATCACATAATGTGTATATATCTTTGTTTGGCCTGATCAATACATCAAGCTCTTCCTTCTTCATTTTCAACACATCAGCACTTTTGTTTAATATTTCATCATAATCATTAAATAAAGATGAATAGTAAACAAATGTTTTCATCAGATCCCCTTCCAATCTCTTGATTCCAGTATACGTTCTTATTTTCTCAATCACAGGACCAAATACCCATTCATATCCGATTAATTCAGACGAACAAAGCCAAGCAATTCTCTCAAGCCCATATCCGGTATCAACAATTTTTTTATCCATCCTTATGTATCTCTTACCATTAAATTCAATACCTTTCCCATTACCCTCACTCATATCCATAAATACAAGTGTTGCTACTTCCATCCCCTTTATCAGTACCTCAAGCGCATAACCAGCATTCCCACCACCATACCAAGGATTCTCAACGAAACTTATCGAGTCAATGGGAAATCCCAATTCCTTCGTAAAAAAATCATAACAGTACTTAACTGTTGATGCTTTCCAATAAACATTCTTTTTGTAATTAAATGCATGGTGCGCCATCATCTCAAAACAAGCATAGTGTCTACCCGTCACACCAACAAGATCTAAATCATTCTCTCTAATACACACTTGTGATATTGTGAGTGGATTCGCAGGTACCAATATTTCCTTACCACTCTTAAAACCACCACTTGGCTGGAAGCAATATATGCTCGCATTCGTGAGAAAAACATCATCTCTCCATCTTGCGATCACAGGATAGCGATTAATCACTTCGTGTTTGTTTCTCTTGAAAAAATTTAAGAATTTACTTCTTACTTCTCCAACTTTGTATTCTTTTCTAGATAATCTGTTTCCCAAAAAAGAATAAGGAGAGCAGGGTGGATGGTCGCAAATGTCAATTTCCTTTGAACTCCAAAAGTACTTACCACATACTTTACATTTTCTTCTCTTTAATCCAATTGATTTTAAGAACTTCTCGTAATTGTTATCATACATGCTTCATTAAATAAAAATTTAATATAAAAATCTTTTTCATAACACCATATCGCTACCAACCATAACTTTTATCCGAATAGTGATGATAGTCCAGCAGCTGCTTCTGTCTCGCTGACTTTCTTTGGTTCCTCTTTCTTTGGAGTTGGTGCAGCTTGCGTCGGAGTTGCAACTGGTGCTGCTTGTGAAATTATTTCGTTGATGTTCACACCTTGTAGCGCAGCAACTAATGCCTTAACCCTAGCCTCGTTTACTTGTACCCCAGCAGCTTGTAATACCTTCGTCACATTTTCTTCTGTTATTGGTTGGCCAGCTTTGTTCAATAATAAAGCTGCATATACATATTCCATTTTTTCACCTCTATCCAAAAATTTCTTTAAATCCCTTCTCAACAACCAATTCATTTAATTCATCTGATAAAGCTTCCTTATTTATCACATGTATCTTTGAAGCCAACATGAGCATCTGGGAGAAAGCTAATGATATTATTTCTTCATACGTATCTTTTGAAATGATACAAGCACCCAATGCAAGTTTCCTTGCATCCATTGCCGCATTTCTCAATAAAATCTCTCTCGTTTCTTTTGTTAATATTTTACAATTTATTGATAAATTAAATGCGAATGAATGTGCTTGTTTAATTCTTTCTATTTCTTCTTCCTCACTAACATGCAATTCATCTGCCTTGTATATTCTCCCGTTATCATAGCAAGCGAGCATCTTTAATCTAATTTTGACTGGCTCTATCCCAAATTTCATTAAAACCTCAGCAACTTTTTTATTTATTTCTTCTCCTTTTTTAACAACACAAGTATCCTGTACAATCACAATCTTACCATCTTCGACTTTTCCCCTTATACCAACTTGTGCCAATTCACCAATGATTGGACCAGCAGTAAAGTTTGTTGGACCAGCAGGTATGATTACATCCTCTTCAGCTATCTGTCCAGGTTTTGCAAATCCACTAGCTTTGTTTTTATCCAACATTTTAGACACATAGAAAGGATCACTATTTGAAAGAATTAAAGCAGGCATACCTTTCAAGTACTCTTTTAACTTATCTAGTCCTTTCTCTTTTAATGCATCAAACGCAAATTCAATTATCTTCTTTTTCTCAACCTTTATTTTTGTATCCTTTGGAAGTGCATTTCTTATTTTCTGTAATTGTCTTGCTTTTATATTTTCAATATCTATCACACCAACTATCTTGTATCCTTTAATTAAATCAACAAGCTTCTCAACTTTCTTCTTTTTTTCTTGAATGCTTTTCCTTTCCATTTTACTTACCTATCTTTATCGGAGGACCCATCGTTAGCTTTATTCTCACACTCTTTATTTGATGTTCACCACGAGGTAATTTTTTTCTAACATTATCATAAACAAATAGTAAATTCTTTGCTATTTCTTCGTCACTCATTTTCTCATTTCCAATACAACAACTTATAACCGGTTGTTTTTTTGCTTGGATTTTAACCAGATTCTGGAGTTTCTCAACAACTTCTTTTAAATCGACATTTGGAGGTACAACGAGTCCAATTTTAGGGTCAGGCATTTTTCCCCTTGTACTTAAAAATTTACCGAATACTTGTGCAACTTGCGGCATCATGTTAACTTGTGCAATAAAAAAATCGTATTCATTACATAATTTTCTTATTTCTCTATTTTTACCCACATATTTTAAAATATCATCCCTTGTGATTACAAGATCACAAAATTGCTTTGCCTGTACTTCCAACTCTTTTCCAGCGAAACATGCTATCTTTGGTTTTTTCCCCTTGCCAAATGGTAAATTCAATGCCATGTCAATTTGTTCTTCTGGTTTTTTTAGATTTACTTCCTTCAAAGAAATAATCAAATCAAAGCTCTGTACAAAGTTTCTCTTCTTCGCCTTACTCCTAGCTTCTTTTATTGATTTGAGAACATCTTCGAGCTTCATTTTTCCCTCCTGCCTAAGCAGTGCTCGGGCTTAAACTTTGCAATTTAAAATTTAAGTATTTATAAACTTTTTGTTATATGTTCCAATACACTTCTTATTTGGTGTATAGAACTTATGTTAAAATCAATGTAAGGTGCCTTTTTCCTTCCAACCAATACCGTTTTCATACCAAGCTCGTGCGCCATCTTTAAATCCTTTTCAGCCTCATCTCCAACAACAATCGTTTCCAAAGGTGATATATTGAATTTTTTTGTGATGTTCAAAAACGCTTCCCTATCTGGTTTTATTTTCTCACAATTATCTGCGGTCACAATTAAATCAAATGTATCTGCGTCGATTCCAATCGCATTCAAAACTTTCAATGCAAAAAATTTTGGAGAATTCGTTAAAATTACTTTTTTCAATTTTATTTCATTGAGTATTTCTACCAATTTTTCATCTTTTTTGATATAAGTGGATGGGTCAATTCCGCCAAAAACGCTTAAATAGAAATCATTTTCCATCCCCAATGCCTTAAAAACGTACGCACTTGTACCATATTTTTTCTTCAATTTTTTCCTTATTTTTCTTGCATCTTCCCTACTCACGCAAAAATTTTCAGCATAGAAATCAATAATATTATCCTCAAACCTTTCACTTATCTCCTTAGGTATGCGATAAAGCGTACCATCAAGATCAAATATGATTAGCTTATATTTCATTTTAGAATTAGATTAATATTGAAATATTTTTTATAATTTTTGGATTGTGCATTAATTGTTTTAAGATAAAAATCAGCAGTTCTGTGGAAAATAAGCTAAAAACAAAATTTGAATAAAAATCCATATCAGCCCCAACTCTTACTTTATTCATTATCTCTTTTTTACTTAAAAACTCGTAAAGTCTTTGGTAATCTTTGTCTGAAAAATTCTCAAGTGTTTTTCTAATGAAGTAACATGTCTTAAAATTCCACATTAATTCTGATTTCCATTTAGTTTCATATTCATTTACAAAGAATTCTTCTGAGAAATCTTTTTCTTTGAGTGCATTTTTTATCGCATTGATCGCATGTTTCGCGCAGTGCATTCCTGTTATTATCCCACCACCAGTACTTGCTTTAACTTGTGACGCAGCATCTCCCACAATAATTAAATTTTTACTGCATGTTTTTTTTGGTAAAGAGATTGGAATTAAACCCACATCCACCTTTCCTTCCTTCACATCCAAAAATTTTAAGAATTTTTTAAAATAATCATAAACATTCGATGAAGAGGCCAATCCAATCCTAGCAATCTCATCATTCTCTGGTACAACCCAAGCAAAAAAATCCTTCGAAAATTCACCAAAATATATCTCGACAAAATCCTTATCTCTCTTTATTTTCGCCCTTGTCTGTATTCCAGTGATAAAATTCCATTTATTCCCAATCTTTCTTGAAATAATTGATGCTGCACCATCACAACCGACCAATAAATTTGTGAAATATCTTTTTCTTTCAGTAATTGCATTTATCCCATCCATGCAATAATAAAAATCCTTGAATTTCTCATTCATTTTATAACATGCCAGTTCAGCATTTTTAGCATAGAACTCCTCAAGTGCTTTCCTGTCAATTACATAGGCCTTTTCATTTGCAATTACTTCAAGTTGTTTATCATGAAAAAAAATTCTAGCACCATCTATTTTGTTTATGATAAATTTTTTTGGAGCAAAATCAAAGATCCTCTTTGATACCAGAGAAGTACAAGCTTCCTTTCCAAATTTACTTTTCTTTTCAATCACTAGACATTCTATCCCATTTTTAGAAAGTTCATAAGCAAGAAAATTGCCAATTATTCCAGCACCAACGATTATTACTTTATTTTCCAAATCTTCTCTCCCTTTTTTGAAAATCTAAAATTGCTCTTGCGAAATCTTCTTTTTTGAAATCTGGCCAATATTTATTCGAGAAAAAAATTTCACTATAACTTGAGTCCCATAAAAGAAACCCACTCAATCTCTTTTCCTTTCCAGTTCTGATGATTAAATCAGGAGCAGGAAAGTCGCAAGTGTAAATCGCTGATTTTATTAAGTCTTCATCAATGTACTTTATTTTACCTTCTTTGTATAACTTACATATTTTCTCGACTGCATTTACAATTTCTTCCCTACCATCATATGCAATGCAGAAATTCAAGAAATAGTTCGTGTAATTCTTTGTTCTACTGACTGCTTTTTTTATTACCTTTCTCACATTTGCTGGTAACAGTTCAATTTTTCCAAAGACATTTATCCTTACCTTATTCTCTTTTATCCTCTTATCATTCACAATTTGTTCAAAACCTTCCTTGAACAGTTTCATCAGATAATTGAACTCCTCCTTAGGTCTTCTATAAAGGTTATACAGTGATAGGGAATAAAGCGTGAGTATTCGGATTCCAATATCAAATGCTGCCTGCAGAATGTTTTCCAAATTGTCCTTTCCCTTCCTGTGCCCTATTTCTTGTGGTAAGTTGTGCTCTTTTGCCCATCTCCGATTTCCATCCATTATTATTGCAACGTGTTCAGGTATTTTTCCATTCTTTATTTTTTTTAATAAACGCTGATATTGATCCATTTTCATCCTAGTTTATTATCATATTTTCCATCATTTATCTCTTTTATCAACTCTTTAGCATTCTTCCCATCGATGGTGATTCCCAATGAGACACAGCTACCGATCACTTGTTTGCAAGCACTCTTTAAGTTCAAGTTTGGAAACTTTATCTTCGCTATTTTTATTATTTGATCAAGACTTAAATTACCTATTTTTTCCTTTCCCGTGCTTGAAGCACCTTTTTGAACATTCAATTCTTTTTTTAGTAATTCAGCAGTTGCTGGGACGCCAACCTCTATTTCAAAATTCTTTGTTGATGTTTCAACAATTACCTTAACAGGAACCTTCATTCCAGAAAAACTATTTGTTGCCTCATTTATTTTTTTCACCACATCCATTACATTGATACCCAGTGGTGATATGCTTGGACCGAGCGGTGGAGCTGGCGTTGCTTTTCCACCATCAACAATTACATTTATTACTTTTTTCATTCCTTTACCTCCTCTTCCTCTCTTCTTATCACTTTAACTGCATCCAACTTTACAGTAACCGGAATTGGAACAGCTGCTTCCAAAAGTTCAACAACAACTTCTTCTTTCGTCTTACTTATTCTTGTGACCTTTGCTTTCTCTCCCCTGAATGGACCACTAATTATTTCAACGATATCGTTTTCCTTTATTGTGATTTGCGTGGAACTTGGTACTAAAAAGTGCTCGATTTCTTTATACTCAACATTACTTGAGATCACACCTTTTATGTGCTGAATTCCATACACCGCAGTATTTACTTCGTCTCTACTTACCGCTTCTAGAAATATGTAACCACTCACACCATGTGGTGAAAGTATTGAAAAGATAGATAGGTTTTTTCTCTTAATCACAGAAATTAACTTATCTATTACTTGTCTTTCCCTTCCAGCAGTTGTCTTCACAATAAATATTTTTGGTTCTTCCATTTTATATACCCCTAATTACTCTAAATACCACTTGGATTAAAAAACCAACAACACCAATTATTAACAATGCAATCCCACATATTTTTAATGTTTCATACAACTCACTCTTACTTGGTTTCTCAGCAATCTTTAAGATCCTAATATATTCTTCAATCGTACTTCTTATTCTTGGTATTATTTCTGAGAATCTCATTTTATTCACATGAATTTGATACCCAGTTCACTTTCTATTGTTTTTTTCCTTTGCTCCATGATTGTCTTGTCCCTTCCAAAAATCTGTGGCGATCTCACACCCGTCACAATTAACATCGTTCTGATTGTGTCATGCATGTCATTTGATATCTGTGCACCCCATATCACCTTTGCGTCCTCGCTCAATCTTTTGCTAACGACTTCAACAACAGTTTTGGCCTCATCCAATGTCATCGATGGTCCACCTATCACATGAACCAATGCTCCTTTAGCACCCGAAATATCAACGTCCAATAATGGATTATTTATTGCCTTCTCGACAGATTCTACTGCCCTGTTTTCTGTATCACTTTCACCAACACCTATCATTGCAATTCCACCTTCTCTCATTATTGTCCTTATATCTGCGAAATCAACATTTATTAATCCTGGTTTCGTTACAAGCTCCGTAACTCCTTTAACTGCATTTGTCAATATCTCATCAGCCACTTTAAATGCCGTGCTCAATGGAAGATCAGGACAGATTTCCAATAACTTGTCATTCGGTATCACAATCAATGTGTCAACAACCCCCTGCAAATATTCCAATCCCTCCATTGCATTCTGCATCCTAACTTTTCCTTCAACTGAGAATGGTAGCGTGACAACAGCAACAGTCAATGCCCCAAGTTTCTTTGCAACTTCAGCTACGACTGGAGCAGCGCCCGTTCCTGTGCCACCACCAAGCCCGCACGTTACAAATACCATGTCCCCACCTTGCAAAAGTTTCTTTATCTCTTGCTCACTCTCTTTTGCAGCCTCTCTACCAATTGCAGGATCAGCGCCCGCTCCGAGACCAGCAGTCAAATCTTTTCCTATGAGCAATTTTTTGTCTGCGATTGTGCAGAGTAGGTCTTGCGCATCTGTATTTATTGCGATCAGCTCAGCTCCCTTTATTCCAACTTCACTCATTCTTGTGATTGTGTTATTGCCAGCACCACCAACACCGCAAACTTTTATAGATGTTTTCCTCTTTGAAATCATCTCCTCCAATTCAACATCAAGTTCCTTTGTTTTTGATACTTCTGGCTTGAATGCTTTTATGCCAGAAATTGAGATGCCAGGAACTTCACTAATTTCAATTCTTTCCTTAATTGCCATTTATTTCACCTATTTTAAATTAAAATTCAGTATATTTAAATTCTTTATGCTAATATTCCTCAACAAATTCAACTTTTTCTAATTTGATGTGTTTCTTTATTAATTCTGAAATTCGCTTTTTAACTTCCTTTGGTATCTCTTTCTCCTTTATCTTTATCTTTACTACTTTTTCACTTATTTCTATTCCACATTCATTTTCGCTCATTCCAGTAAAAAAAGAGACCAAGGATAACACTTTTTCTTTGTCATCCTTTAAAATTCTATTGACTTTTATTTCATACTCCACATCTTTTCCAGCTAGTGGATGATTGAAATCAACAATTACCCTCCCACCACTTACGCTCCTTATTGTTCCGATCAAACCATCAATGTTTACTCTCAATCCAGGATAAGGCGTTATCTCTTCTTTGTTGAAATACCTTGTTGGTATTAATTTTATTAATTCAGGATTTCTTTCACCAAATGCATCCACACTCTTTATTTCAATGCTGTAACTGTCTCCTTCATTTTTTCCTATTAAAGAATCCTCAACACCCTTTATTAAGAACTTCTCACCCACGATAATCGTGACAGGATGATATTTTATTTTTTCATCAAAAACATTAAACTTCTTTGCGAATTCTTCACTAGTTACATCAAAAACTTCTCCACTTTCCTTTACTTTTCCAACATAATCCAGATTAACAAAATCTCCTTCCTTTATCATTTTTCACACCAAAAATTAAAAAAAGAATTTATTTTTTTAATTTTATTGTAATTGTTGAAACGTTTAATTTGTTTCCCTGCTCTGTCTGTATTTCTTCTGTTCCCAATTGTATGTTCTCAGCTTTTATATCTGGCATGAATTTGTTCTTAACAATTTCTGCCACATCAACTGCTCTGGAGATTGCTCTCCCTCTTGCCTTAATTTCAACTTCCTTAGCTCCATTATGGAACTGTGTAATGACAGCAAGCACATAGTTCATTGGAGGCTTACTGCCAACAAAGATTACATTTTCGTTCTTTTCTGCCATTTCGTTTCACCTCTTGTTTTTTAGATTTTTTGTTTTTCAAATACTCAAAAGTTCTATAATTTAAGTATAGATCTAATATAAAAACCTTACACTGGGATGGGTTTATTGTGTATTAGGAAATTGTCCGTACCAAAGTAATTTCCAATTTCTGTTTGTATGTCGTAAACTTCACCCACATAGTGTTTCGTTATATTCGTAAACTCGGTAACTGATTTGAATTCTTTATAATCGTCTGTGTAGACTAGGTGGTTCCCTGTGAACCAATAACCTTTGTAATAGTAAAGTGTCGTATTTACTTGATGTACAGCAGTTTTTAATACTTTTGTCATTACTTTTCTCCAATTTTCATAGCCAATTACAATGTCACCCTCTTTTATCTCCTCAATTCTTCTATAACCACTGGGTGTTAAAATCAAACTTCCCTTTTCTAAACAACCAATCATGGGTCTGCAGAAACAATTAACGCTACTACAATATTCAAACGGACCGCAGGTATCGATCGGTGACATGGGATCGCATTCCTCTGCAGGATCTATTATCCCATTCCCACAAGTAGTGCATCTAGTACACCAATTCTTACAAACTTGGTTTGGAGGACATCCATTCGGTGTGGCACTAGGATCACATACTTCCCCAGGATCTACAACACCATTTCCACAAATTGGAACAGAGACAATATTTATATTATAACAAGATGAGAAATCAGATTCTGCACCGTAGATATCAATTGCTTTAACCTTTATACATTTAACTCCAGTTGTTGACCATGAATGATTCATCATTACTGCTAACATACTTGGATCCACGTATTCACTTTCAGATATGGTTCCATCTCCCCAATCAAATACAAATTTGACTAGATCACCATTTGGGTCTGTTGTATTCGCCTGGAAGTTGTATGCAGTATTAATTCTACCACTTACAGGTCCTGTGATATTTGGTATTAGTGGAGGTAGGTTTGTCATATTCTTCAATTTTTCTATGGGTGAATCTGGATAGAAGAATCCATATGTCTCATTCCAACCTACTAGAATTGGTAAATAGAAATCTGTATAAATCGTATGTATGGTATCATGAGAAACTTGGAAGTTCAAGCAAATTTTTGTTGTGTTGTATGATACTACTTTATAGCCAGATGCGTACTTGTTCTTTGCAACGCAAGCTAAGTATTTCGCTTTGAATTCTTTATAAGGAACTGTGCAATTGAAATGTCCTGTCTCATTTACATCACAGTATTCAACTTTTATTGTCTTACTATTCTTCACATTGAATTGTGGGAAGTTTCTATCAAATCTCTTTTCCCTAACATAATCACTAGCACTTATTAAATAATCAACTTCATCTTTATTCTCATAGAATTTGAGTTTCTCACACTTTGCCTCACTATAACTAGCATTAGTTGTATCAGAACATTGTAATAATGGGGGCAATGGAGGTAACATGGACAAATATCCTGTTTCAGGATTTGCGTAGTATACATTGTAAGGACCTTCTTCCTCGCTACAACTCATCCCCTTTCTTACACAACAACTTTTTGCGTAATAATCATAATTACAATTCAAAGCGGCTGAGACAGATGGATCTTTCAAACAATTAAATCCAGCATTTGTTGTGATAAATCTAATTAGATGGAATCCCTGCATGATATTACCACCCGACGGATTCACACTTTCATCGAATTCAGTTGATTTGAAAATATTACCATCTTTCTTGTATCCACCACCGCAAACCCCTTTAATATTTAAACTTCCATATGTATTTGGATTCACACAACTATTCGTATCATTACAACATCCCTGGAATGAATCATAGTATAATGTATTGTTTATACCAGCTGGATCATCGATTGCCCCAGGTGTAAGTCCAAACCACACGAGCGTATCATTATACAAAGAATTACTCCAACTCAATGCATAATTTTTTGGATAACTTGATGACTCTGTCCTGTGTATTCCATCGAACCAATAATCTGAAACAAAACTTCCCATACCAGGAACATATAAGTTTAATGGACCATCAGATTTTTTATAAATTAAACCAACCCACTCTTGTAACCATGAAGGTCGATCCACACCATAATCATATCTTGTTGTTTCATCGTCTCTTACCCATAATACTCCTTCCTCATCTGCTCCAAGTAATGCGCAAACGATACATTTACCACCAGGACAATCTCCCCCTTCTGTTGACGAATTTAATGCATATCTACTTACACCATTCTGGTAAACAAAATCAATTGTTCCATTTACTTCAATTTTTCCAGATTCTAAACTTGGGATAATTGAATTTATTTTTAAATCAAGTGAACCAACTCTTTTTACTCTTACATCATGTAATGGTCCATTCATACCAATTGTTGTTGATGCATTAAATACACTTATCGCATCACTTCTACAATCAAATGATCCATCCCCATTTGCATCAAAACCATCCCAACAAGTGTAAATGGTGAAATTTAATGGATTATTTGGCGAGATATCCCGGTAATCCCTAGCATCGAATTGACAAATAAATGTCATTTCTTCATTTGCGTTTATTTCATTGTCCCAACTAATTGTTTCATTTATTTTCATACATCTAGGTAAACCAGAGATCCTTTGTGGTATACTATATATTACGTTGCTTCCAGTTGACCAACTCCATTCAACTTTATTTCTACCAAAATCATCCATTATTCCTAAGATTACCTTTGTTTTACCTCCAAGCGCATCCTTCTTTATTATTATTTCAACATTTATTATCTCGTCTTTATCAAAGTCAGGACATCTAAATGGTGGATCAATATTATTTTCCTTATGCTTCTCTAACAATGTATTTATCTTTTCATTGACCATCATATTTGACGTGATTTTTGGCGGTTGGCTATAAGCAGGAAATGCAAAGCTTTCTTTATGTTCCTTAGTTTCCTTATTTTGCATTAGTGCATACAAATCTGATTTAAGGTTATCTCCAAAAATTTTTAGCCCATTCAAATAGAAATTAAGTATGTGTCGTAAATTTAAAGATAAGTGCTTAAAGCCCTGTAATGTATTACTCACATAGTAATTAAATATTTCCTTAGAATTTTTGGTTATTGAATCTAAAATATATAGCAGTTCTTTAATATAATTTATTCCAAGATTACTATCTTTCTCTTCAATCGTAGTTTTATACAATATATCTTTGCTTATTCTTAGCAGTGGAAATGAAATGTTAAATGTTTTATCTTCGTTCTCCTTCTCAGAAATGAATAGTACAGATGAAGCAGAAGATATCGGTTCTGTTGGATCATCGTGCACAATCACATTATCAAATTGTGTTGGTTTATTTGATAGTACACCAATTTTTCCTTTTGTTAATCGAGTATCATAAGCTGTTAATAATAAATTACCATCGACCCACCATTTAATATTTGGACCCATTACCTCAACTTTAAAGTGATGCCATACAAGTGGATCGTAATTAAAGGAAGTTGAATTTAATACTTCCCATCCCGAAATTCCAGGATGAGCTACCCAAGCACCATCCCAACCATTTGCATATTCAATATATGCATTTCTACATGCTCCGTGAGACGGTGGATCGCAATCCTCCAGCATTACGCGATAAAATTCACCACCTAATGGAACAGAAGCGTTTGGGGTGTATCTAAAAACCAAGGACATTGATTCCGAATCCGGAGAGGATGGTAACACATATGTATTCCTTACATCTGCTTCTAATGTATAATTAATCCAATTCACATCTCCAGCTACACTTAAATAATCTAATGTATCGGGATAGAAATATGAATCATTTTGATAATAAATTCCATTATCAACATACCAGGTTCCCTTGATTCTCGTCCATCCATTATCATTCCCATCATTAAAATCATCTTGGAATAATATTGATGTCCAATTTACTAGCCAATAAGTTGGGGTACCACATTTTGGATCCCCGACAGCACCACAACATCCATCACTTACTCTTGTCTCAATTGTTCCAGTAAACGGCGTTGTTATTCCATAATCTACCAAGTTATGTGTGATCGTAGTTTCCCCATTAATTACAATACAATTACACCAACCATCCCAATTATTTGGATCATGACAAGTTTGAGTAGCAGGTGGATGATAGGTCCCCAAAGCAACATAAGTTCCATTTGAATATCTAGCCCAAGAACCATAACATCTTGAATAGCTATCATTTACTGGTTTTACTGTAATTCTTATTGCAACGATATTTGTTACACTCTTCACAGCTGATTTATCAAAGTATGTAACATTGTTCCAATCTGGATAGCAGAAACTCATCTTTGTTGTATTCGTTGAGTTCCAAAGGTGCTCATCATAAACAGTTACTTTTATTGTATAAGTACCATAATTACTCCATGTGTGAGAAACAGTATAAGAAGTTCCAGAATCTAAATATCCACTTGAACTTATTGTCCCATCTCCCCAATCAACGACGTATTTTATTTTATCCCAATTTGGATCACTACTATTGAATGTATATGTATAACTTGTGCCCGGATATCCTGTTTTCGGGCCAGTTATTATAGGTACATTTGGTGCTGAGTTATCGAATATTGCATATAAACTACTTCCTATTCCGATAAAGAGTATATTATCACCTGTAATATAATAGTCTGGTTGAATTATTGGATTAGGATAAAATCTACTACTACTTGTAATATTAGCTACTGCAAGTGAACCTTCTATGAATTGACCTATACTATGACTCCATATTATTCCACCATCATATGGAGTTAATGCATATAAACCATTTCCAGTTGGAACATACAACAAATCCGCGATGATAGGGTGAGTATCTATAGTTGATCCGCCTAGATTTTTACTCCATTTCAAACTACCATTCTCGGTAAATAATGCATAAACACTATTTCCCGATCCAAATATTACCTTATTTCCAGAAACCACAGCACTGCCATATATCATGTTACCACTGCTATAACTCCACTTCAATGTTCCATTATTTGCATAAAGTGCATATAACTTACCATCTTGTGAACCAATGTAAAGGATATTGTCTACAATAACAGGAGCACCTTCTATTATTCCTCCAGTATTGTAACTCCACTTCAATGTTCCATTATTTGCATAAAGTGCATAGATTTTACCATTCCAATCACCGAAGTATACACTATCACCAGTAGCTGCTGGAGAAGAGTATATGTGCGCACTACCTGTATTATAACTCCATATAAAAGCTCCCGTATTTGCATCTAGAGCATATAATTTCCCATCATCAGCACCAAAGAATACTTTTCCCTGATGTACAATAGGCGAGGACCAGATTGAACTACCTACATTATAACTCCATATAAGTGCACCAGTTCTTGCATTTAATGCATAGAATTTATTATCTAAAGAACCAAAATAGACAATATTATTACTTACAGCAGGCGAAGAAAATATAGCATCCCCAGTTGTATAATTCCATAAAGATGTTCCATTTACTGCATATACTGCATATAAATTATGATCCAGAGAACCAAAGTAAACAATGTCATCAACTACTGCAGGCGACGAAATAATCATTCCACCTGTGTTAAATTTCCATAATGTTTTATTAACAATTGGTCCACCAAGATCTATCGACCCTATATGCTTATTATTATATTTAAACATTGGCCAATTTTTAACTCCAGAAATTATAACATTGAAACAAGGAGACCAATCAGAAGCAGCAAGGAATGGCAAATCAATTGCTCTTGCTCTCACACAAAATGTACCTTCTATTGTCCAGATATGATTTACTGTTTTAGAAACGCCAGAGTCTGAGACTGAGGTTATTTCTTTGTTTCCATCCCCCCAATCGATTTCATATTGTATTTGGTCTCCATCAGGATCCGTTGATAAAAATTCAAATCCATAATTATTAAATGCTTTTCCTTCATCAGTTCCTGATATACTTGGTATAGTTGGTGGAGAATTAACAATCATTGGGATACAAGGTGACCATGCTGACATTAAACTATTATTATCAATTGCTCTTGCTCTCACACAAAATTGACCTCTTAAATTGAATGTATGTGACATGTTCTGTGAAGTTCCAGAGTCAACAAAACTAGTTAAACTAGTTGTTGTCCCATCCCCCCAGTCAAATTCATACTTTATCTGATCCCCATCAGGATCCGTAGTATTAGCCATGTATTCATATGTTTCACCAAATGTACCAATATCTGGCCCAATTAATTTTGGTATTCTTGGTGGTGAATTTATTCTCATTTCTAAACAAGGTGAAAGTGCAGATTTTGCACCCCAAACATCTATGGCCTGCGCTTTTATACAATATAAACCATAATTAAACCAAACGTGTGAAAATGTATAATTTATACCAGAAGCTGTTGGTGATATGGATGTACTGTTTGGTACTTCAAGTGAATATTCCCAAAATATTATATAGTTTATAAAATCTCCTTCCGGATCAACTGAGCTTACATTGTACTCATAAGTTTCGCCTATTTTACCAAATGTAGGACCATAGATAATCGGTACGCTTGGTGGTGCATTTATCTTTATCCAATGACATGCAGAATAGCCATAAGATAAGCTATTATTATCTATTGCTTTAACTTTTACACAATATGTACCAGCACTGCTCCATGAATGTGAGAGAACAACTACATCACCCGAATTTACATATATACTTTCACTTGTTGTCCCATCCCCCCAGTCAAATTCATACTTTATCTGATCCCCATCAGGATCCGTAGTGCTAGCACTGAAAGACACAAGTTCATCAACATTTGCTCTTGATGGACCATCCGGTGGCAATGGAAAATCTGGAGGCTGATTTGCGCCAACCAGTGTTCCTATTGTTAAATTACCTTCTGATTCCTGGACTATACAAGAAACAACAGTTCCATATGCATTTGCACAGGCAGTTGCTCTACAGTAATGCGCTTCTTCATCGAATATCCTTACTTCATATATACTAGCAGTTCCAATATAATCCCACACACCATTATTGCAAAAAACAGAGGAATTTATAGGTAATCTCTGTCCGTTTGCTATACAATTATCTTTCCAAACACAATCAGTAGCTGAATCACAACATGCCTCATTTATAGCTTGTACCCCTTTACATGGACTTTCATCCACACTTGACCAAATAGTTGTATTATATCTACATTCTAATAAATATTCATTCGGATCATCACCACAACAATTTGATATATCACCACCAGCCTGCCATAATTTTGGATTTCCCATACATGTTTTGCATTTATCCTCATAATTATCTAAATCCCATATTTGGCTTTGACATCCACCTTCTTCAACAGAACAATATCTAAATACCCAATTACATCCGACTCCTGGACAAGAAGCGCCACAGCTTGATACTCCACAATCCTGCCAAGAGCCAGCAATGCAATTTGGATCACACTTGTAATAATCCCCATTTTCATGACTAGTACACTGAGATGAATTCGGTGTTCTGCCATCACATGCTGGACTTGCATTACAATCAACATTACATACTGCTCCCACACTTTGACAATAACTGTCACATTCTACACGGCAATGTCCACCACATACTGATGCCGAAGTACATCCTGCTGTGTTTCTTTTTTTCCCTTGGCACCAATGACTTGCTTGATTACAGTGAGTATTATCGCAGAACCCTTCATCATAATTACAATTCATACAAGAAGCCCATGTGTTAAACTCACTGCAAAAATAATATCCAGTATATATACCATTACATTGAGGGCTACCACCACATATACTATAACTATCACACTTTGGATTTGGTGGTCCCAAAACACATTGTGAATTGTAATTACAATGCTGAGGAGCTCCATTTGTACAAGTTGTGTAAGAAGGGTCTTTATCATCGCATTCTCTAGATGCTCCACAAGCAGCTTCACATTTGTGAGCTATATTTGTTATACTTGGATCTAATTCTTTTGGAGGATTATCTTCACTCCATAACTCATCTATTTTTTTTCTTCTGTCTGGATCATTAAATCTTTTCACCTTCATTCTACTATCACATTTGACACATTGTCTATATGGTGCATCCCATTTTCCTGGTAAAGGTCTTCCATAACAACCCCAATCCCATGCATCTACTATAACAGTACAATCTTTCTCATCAAATTCATTATTCCATGTATTTGGACAATAATAATTTTCTATCCATCTTACATCACCTTGTCTACAATCATTGCATCTACACCAAGTATTCCCAGGCCACCAACGCCAACATATACCCCATGCACCTGAATCATAGAATGAACCTAATGTACAAGATGGTATACCAGTACCCCCACCCAACCACAAATGCATAGAACATTCTCCATCTAATGTAGCACAAGTAAAATCACAACCAGCATTTGTTCCTTTAAATGTGAATAGTAGGACAAAGAAAGCAATAAGTAATAAGAGTAGATATTTTTTCCTCCAAATCTTATTTATCATACCATTCATTTAATTCCACAACTCCGGACAGTTTGTTTTTATGCACGCATTTGAATTCTTGTCACAAAATGAATCTACTGGACAAGTAAAACTTGTACCATTTGCACATATACCATTTCTTAAATCTTTACAATACATAATGAAATTTGTAGCACACGGAGAGTCAGTAACTTCTTTACCTATTATAAAAACAAATGCATCTTTCCATCCACCGTCTGCTAATGGCTGTGTTCCACCATCCGGTCTAATTCTACAATTTGAATCATTTATAATCATTCCACCTGCAGACGTAGCAAATATTAATTTTATTGGTAAGGATAAGATTCTTTCTTCTGGCCCAGGATCAATTGGATCACACAACAATCCAACCCTAACTCTTATTTCTTTGGGATTTATTTTTAAATGATATCCTGTTTTTTCAAAAAACTCATTTTCTACTCTTTTCTTAAATGCAACTGTACTGTTACAAAAAGCAGCTCCTAATCTACTTTTACATTCATCCCAACAAGCAGTACATTCATATGATGTGTAAGTTACACCAGAAATTGTTCTTGGTACTAATGCACAAGGTGGTAGTGCACTTACACCACCCAAATTTATGATTAATCCAGCAAGCCAATCAGCGACTGGAACTTCATTTCCGTTTATCCAAATATTAGGTACGTATCTGGTGGATAAATTAAAGAAATATTCCTGAAGTTTATTTTCAAACCATTCAGAACTAACATAACTCTCTGCATAATTGTATTCGTCTATTAAATATAGCTTCGGACTTAGATGCGTAACTAGACTATCTGTATATTCTATTTTTGTTGTGTATTTTTCTGTACTTGCTTCGATGTGTTCATCGTACGCAGGTACAAATGTGAATTCTCCGCTTGATTTTATTGGTAATGGTTTCACACGTTGTAAATAAATAAGATTAGTATAGCCAGCAATGGCGCTTTCATACCAAGCACCAATACAAAAAGGTGCTTGGAAGTATGATTCAAAATATAAATTTCCTTCAGAAATAATTTTTGAACCACAATTGACATTATTGCAATTTCCACTGTTATATGGTTGCATTATATCACTATTATATTTACACACAGTTACAGTTTCGGTAGTGGTACAGTCTGGATCAGCGCAAATTTCTTCTGTATTGTTGCAAAAATAAATGTTATAATGCTCACTTCTTGCAACCCAATTATTATCACAACAAACGATTTCTTCCAATGGGTCTTCACACCTGTAGACCGGTGAGTAACCAGCTGGACAAACTTCACTTGCATTGCAAATGATACTATCTGGATGATCTGTAAAAGCTTGATAGAAATCACATTTTGTTATTATTCTTTCACACCAAACTTTGTCATCACTGCAAATAAAACCAGGAGGACAATTATGCATTCCACACGCGTAATTCGACGTTGTTGTTAAACTTTGAGGTTGGATTTTATAGTTATCAAAATAACTTTTATACCTTATTTTACCATATTCAAAGTTTTTAATTTCATCAACTGTCTCTGTTCCGAATGTTTCAGTTAAACTTGTGTAATTATAGAAAGTATTTGTCATATTTTCCAATAATTTTACCGCATCATCAGCATTTAAATAACAAGTCATACTTCCTTTTTTCATATAAAACGCACTTTTCTCAGGAAGATTTAAAAACCAAATATCAGCAAGACCACAGCTAGGAGTAGTTGTACCCATTGTACCCAAGAAGAATTCAGCTTTCTCAAATTTGTATTTTCTTTCTTGTAATATCTTCGTTTTTATCATCTCAACTTTTTGCATTAAGTTTAACAATGCAGCACGATGAGAAATCGGTGTTGCAACCCATTCAGCTAAATAAATAAGTGTAGATAGTGCGATGACTACAATTATCACTGTAGTCAAGGACATGATTATATCTACTTGTGCTATCCTGTTAGCCATGCAATTACCTCTTTTTCTTGGACACCTGCAGGTGCCCACATTCTAACTGAGCAAACAGCACTTATTGCCTTTGCCTCGTACTTCTTCTTTATTTCACTTATGCATCTTTGGTACTCATAAGTTGGCATCCATGAAGAGCAAATTACGAAATTTTGCTTAATATCTGTCGCGCTCAGGAGCGCACTTGCTCTTTTAATTTCCTCATCAATTGAATCTTCTGAAACATTATAAAACTCTTTTAGTCTAGTAAAATTTTCAGTAAAGGATTGTCCCTGCCTTGTATATTCTCTCCCAAAAATAGCATTTAATGATGCAAAGCACTGTGTTCTCACACCAATCATTATTTGATTTAGATGAATTGAGCTTGCAATTGATCTACTCATCATAAAAAATGCACCAAGCGCAGCTAATGATACAAATAAATAAAAAAACAATCCAAGCAAACTCATCGCTCCTTTTTTCATCCTAAAAACTCACCCTTTGGTAAAAATGCAAATGTAACCTCTGTTGTTCCAAAATGTTCAGTTCCATCTTCGTACTTCAAAACAACAGGAATAAACACCGTGTAGCTTCGACTTATTTCTTGAACCGATGTTTCAATAAAGAATGATCTCTTTGTTTCAATATCTGTGAATTTAAGTCTACCAATAGTAATTATAAATTCCTCACTTGGTCCCCCCCAAATCATATTTGCAAAAAACATAGCAGCCATTTCATAAACAGCCCCTGTTTGGAGCAAAGCTATTCCACCTATTGTGATGACACCTATTAACAAAGGAGTACTCGCACCAAATGTTACTATAGTCAAAGCAGCAGCCCCAATAATTCCTACAACATATGCAAGTGTAGCACCAATTGTAGCTAACCCATGATAAAATGCTTTTATTCCAAAATTTGGGTCTCCCAATGGTTGTGGAATTATCATACATGGAATACCATTCAATTGCGCCTGTGTTGTTACCTTTTTCATTTCAATTATACCAGGTGATACAACACTATAATAACGAACGAAAGGTACAGATGGATCGCTTTCATCAAAATTTATTGAAGAGTACTCGTATGCAAAACAATCCCCAGTTGATATCAATCGTTGGCTCATCATCAATGTGAAACTGACAACATCCGCATTGTGAATCCTAAATGTCAAATTTTTTAATCCAGAAATAATACCTGTAATTACAACAATTGCAATTAAAACAGAGATTACAAGTTCAATATATTCAGCTTCAAATTGCGCTTTCAACATTTAACACCTATGTTACACGCAGTTACATACTCACATTCACCCTCTCTCTCCATTGCTATAATTTTATTACCAGTATTGACTATTTTTACCGTACATTTTACATAAACTGGTCTTTTCTTACCATCAGGATCATCCCAACCCCAAGCAGTGAAGTCCCACCAAGGTCTTCCTTCATAATAAGGCATTACCATATCCCCCATTAGAAAAATATATCCATTACAACTTGTGTTTGAATTTGAAAATTTATTAAGATCAAAACAATACTTTTCCTTTGCAAGGTTCCAATGTGTATAAAAATTTGCTTCAATTGGGAGTATATACTCACAAATCGTAGTAGAATCTTTTTTATTTATTGCTTGACCTGCATTTAAAAAGATCTCTATATAATTTATACCCGTTCGATTGTTAACACATATAGTGAGAATATTATCGATTAAGTGATCCAATCCTGGTGAGCTACCTGGTGGACAAAGCGTATCCGAATGATATCTTATTTTTGTGTAGGTAAAAATACCTGTTTTATTATCAAATCCTAGATCTTTAAATAAATTGTTCTGTGCACCATAAGTAGGAAGACCTGCTGCTTCTAAAGCTTTTATAATTGCTTCGCTTAGGAATGATCCTGTGTTTTTTTGGTTATATGTATAAGTTAAAAAACAACCATCTGACATACTTGGATGATAAATTGCAGGTATAGAATAGGGATTCATTGCAGTTAACTTATAAGTTAAATTTATGAATGTTAAATAAAAAACTAAGTCTTTACGAATGTCACCACTCATATTATAGTATTCGCTGTGGTAGGTTCTTAAAATTCCAGTCACATTGCCTGTGTTACCACATCTATAAAATTGACCAGTAGCGTTCCATTTACACATCACATTTCCAGGATAAATGAACTCAACGTTTCCTGGAACTGTATAAAGTAAATTATAGATGTTTGCTAACTCCATCGCAAATAACGCACCTGGTAAGCTATCAGAGAATACCATTCTTGCAATCATCATCCCAAGCGCAAGTGCAACAAAGAGCATTATAGCAGCAAATATTAGCAAAGCTAATGCAGGCAGCAACACTCCTTTTTTCATTTTTATAATTTAATATATAACAAAACTTGAATTTAAATAATATGCTTCTGTCTCTTGCTTTTCAACATAATGACTCTGTATTGTTACCCCACCTTTCTTATATATAAACATAAGTGGATGAATATAGTTCGAATCAGAAGTGATGTTTGTGGCAATGAAAGGAGGAGGACCTACAAGAGAAGGAGTTGTTAGTGCATGACATATCAAACCCGTAAATATTTGTCTTGCTGCTGTTGGATCTCCATAATATCCTTCCCAAAAAAAATAGTAACAAAAATCATTCAATTTTTGTTTTGCTTGGTCATATGTAGTACAAGTACCACATTCAGCAAGTGCATCGCTAAATCCATCTGGAAAGCTATCTGCTGCTCCAGAAGTAGTTCTTATCCACCATGGGTTCTGTTTTGTATACCAAGTACCACTTCTACCTAGTCTCCCACCACAGATACAAAATTTATCTGCACATTCGCCAGCATATGAACTAATCTGTCCTTGTGTTGCTAGTGCCAATGAATTCATTGCTGTTTGGCACGTATCACCGCCATATATTTGAATAATAAAAAAACCATCAGGTACATTCATCGGTCCTGCCAAGCTTTGTTTGTATGCAATTGCTTTGACAATTGTGAGATGGTAAGTGTTAAAGGCAGATACAAATTGACCCCAAGTTACTGCTTGGAGATTTGGTAATAATGCGAGAATAAATGCAATGAGGACGATTGCAAATATGATTAAAAGGACGATTTGCTTTGTAGTTTCTTCCACACCTTTCTTCCCGATCTCACGGGAAAACAACAGTCGCATTTGGTACTCCTCGCATTAGATTAAAGACTTTGATAACGATTTCCCTAAAACCCTTAGAAACAAGTAGTAAAAGAATAATAAAAAGAACAAGTGCTACAACAATTATAACGATCGTTTCGGTGCTTAAGCTAATCGCTGCCTTTTTCTTCATCATTTTTATCTTTGTTCTCTTAAATAACCGTACAAGCTCCACCAGTGCAGCAAGTTGCATCCAATATAACCGAAGATCCATTTGTCAATGTAATTGTGCAAGGAATATCCAACACTTCTGTAGTGACAGGACTATTTCTTGAATCTACAAGCCCTGATTCCGAACCATAACAGTGCTCATTTACCGCATAAGAGGGATTCTGTTGTGATAGATCAAATGTTTTCGTGCAGTAATCTGTTCTAGGTATACTCTCTATATTCGGTACAACACCTGTTTTTATGTTTGTACATAATTGTTGGCAACTTGCTTGTGCCTGTGTTAGTGTTCCTGGTGTCTGTCCTCTGATGATCTGTGAGAATCCTCTGAATATGTTTCCACCACCAACGATCCATGCAGCACCAACCACCACAAGAACCAATAGTGCTAGAATACCTAAGACGATTGCATTTAATGGCAAACCTTGCGCCTTTTTCATTCCATCACCTTTAATTATTTAACACTTTCTTAGTTTAAAAAATTTTAGTTATAAAATAGTTACAAAGAAAAACAAGTTGTTACTTTTTCATAGTGCCAAATTAAATTTTATATTTTAAATTATTTTAAATGCAGCCACAATTTGCTGATGTGGGATTATTGCAACAAGTTACATTTATGCTAGTGCATACTTTACCATCCGCCAATCTTAGACTGCATCTAACTGCTAACACTTCATTTGCACCATTCCCATCTGCTTTCTTTAATGTTCCTCCTGGCCAGGCAGTTTCCCCACTATAACAATGATCATTTACCGGATAATCAGCATTTTGTTTCGAGAAGTCAAATACTTTCAAACAAAAATCATTATTTTTTACAAGTGTAATATCAGAGAGTGACATAGCAACTAAATTGTTGCAATAACTCTGACACAATGATGTTGCACTGCTGAGTTCTGCAGGTGTACCACCACTAACAACCGAAGATAATCCACCGAATAATCTTCCTCCTCCACCAACCCACATCGCCACAAGAACAACAGCCACAAGAAGACCAACTAAGACAAGTACAATTGTATTTATTGGCAAACCTTGCGCCTTTTTCATTATTATACCTTACACATTCTATATTTAAAAATTTTACATTCAAGAGCATCCACAATTCGCAAGCGTTGGATTACTGCAGCAATTTACATTTATACTATTACATACTGTGCCATCTATTAATTGTATTAAACAAGAAATTGCTAATTGCTCATTTGCACCATTCCCATCTGCTTTCTTTAATGTTCCTCCTGGCCAGGCAGTTTCCCCACTATAACAATGATCATTTACCGGGTAATTTGAATTTTCCTTTGATAGATCAAAAACCTTTAAACAAAAATCAGCAAATCTCAAATCTTCAATCTTATCAAGTGTTGTCTTTATTTTATCACACAATTGCTCACATATCATCACTGCCGCAGACTTGTCAGTTGGTGTTCCACCACCCACAATCATAGCAATACTACTTAAAGGTCTTCCACCTCCAAACACCCACATCACGATGACCACTACTGCCACTAAGACAATAACAATTACAACAATAATTGTATTTATTGGCAAACCTTGCGCCCTCATCTTACCACGGAAATGTGATGTTTAAAACTCCTGCTAACCAACCAATTAGACTCCTTGGTCCAAATGCAATCATTACAAGGATCAAGAAGATGATGAATAATGTTAATACAATTATTACTTCTGTTGTTAATTTTATTGCAGCTTTCATCATCCAGTCAACCAACCAAATGAAAATAATTTCTGTATTTTTTCAATTAGCTCATCACCTTTTCCTCTTAAAAATATGATAATCAGTATTACTGTGAATAAAACAAAGAGCGCAAGTAACAATTGCATTACTTCCCTTTCAATTCCTTTTTTCATTCATACAACCTCCATTAAATTCTTGGACTAGTGGCTGGTAGGGGAGCATACAAAGAATATTCATAATAATCACATTTTCCTCCTCTACAAAATAAATAACCATAGTCACATGTATCACCTGCGCAACATCTTTCTCCTATTCCACCACAACCAGGAGTTGGATCTAGCAATGGGTTTACTGAATGGTAACAAAGCAGTACGGAATCTTGAGGCAATATGACTCTTGGTTGTGAACAGAAAGCATATGATTGAAGACTTGCTTCACCAAGACATACAATACAACCAGCACATTGTTTTAATATAGGTATAATAGCAAAGCCAGCAGTATATACAATACCAGTAGTAGAAACAGCACAAGGTAAACATTCAACACCACAATTTATTGCCATATCAGTCCAAGCTTCCCAACCACCAGCAGTATGTCCACAACCACCACCACATATGGGTGGAATGTTAAATGCTATGGGTACCCTCGTGCTTGCAGCAGTAAAAGAACCTGATAATGCTGTGAGCGCTACATATTTCATTGGAGGATTAGCTATACCACCGAAATAACTACTCTTATCTCTTAGAAATTTTTTCCAATTACCAGAATAACTCTCTGTTGTTTTTAAAAAACCGAATGTAGTGGCGTCTGCCTGGAATTGTGTAAGCTGAGTAGTGGACATAGGAAAATATGAAGAAACACTTGGACTGTGATAATATCTAATAAATGCATTTGTAAAACCATATGTTGTCCTGCCAGCATAAGTTAAAGAAGATAAAAAAGATGGATCTGATAATTTAGCATTACCACTCTCTAACAGTGATCTTATAAAATGATCCGAGAAGAATAAAAATAAATCTATTTCACCAGTAAGTATATCATCAGTAAAATTGTATAAAGTACGCGTGTAATCATCTCTTATAAACCCATAGATTGGGAGTGAGTATCCGAGTTTAGGTTCAACGCAACCATAAGAATCATCACACATTAAAGTAGATATGCTTGATGCACAATTGAATTCATAAACATCATTTTTATACGTATTACATAAACTGTCAAGTGAAAGGTTACGTTGTACTAGCTTGCATAAATCATTATTATCTGTTATTTTTCCATCTTCTTTTAATTTTGTTAAATTCAAGCAATAACCTTCATCACTATAAGGTTCTTTACAACCACAGAATATTGGGTCGTGATACTGGTAAGTTCGCCCATCAGGACAAGAAATACTCTTCATTTCCATATTACAAGTGCTTACACCATAAACATTGGAACTAACATATACAATCCTAAGTGCACGCATTAAATCTCCGTAGGTTAAATTTATTCTACAAGAATACGGTGATGTATAATTGTAACAAACTGGTGCATCAATTTCAACAGAATCTTTCACACATTTTGTTCCACCACTACAAGAAAAATCCTTTGGACATGGGCAAAACTTTATTCCTGGAAATTTTTCTATGTTACAGTCTTTAATTGCTTGATAACAGACACTACCATCTTCCATACAAGTAAAACCACTAGGACAATATTCACCTGCTTCATTTGTACATATTCTACAATCTCTAGCATTTATGGATGTTACGTTATAAGTTGAAAGGAATGTTACAAGATCCGACATATTTATCTTGTTATCACCCAATTTTAAGTGCATAATCGAACAAAGTTGTGGGTTATTAGCATTATCCATCAATATATCAAAAGAATCCCCACCATATTTAGCATAACAATCCAATATTTCCTTTGCTAATTTATCCAGAATTTCAGTCCTATTACTCTTTGTTAAATCAAGAATTTTTTTTGAAGGAGAACAAAAAAGAGGTGGAGCCCAACCCGAAAGATGCGAAAATGTGGAAGCACCAATATTGAAAATGGGAAAGTTTATTAGCGGACTATGGTACCAAAAATTTCTAACTCTTGCAGATGTTTGACATAATGTTTTACTCATGTTCTCCATTCCACCACTTGCAAACACATAAGACAATATGATGAGAACAAGTAATGCAATTATTATTCCAATATATTTGATGAATTCGCTACTTGGCATATATATAACGAACGCATTTATCTTTTATAATTTTTATACTGGTTGCACAATTAACCAGATTTGATCTTTACATCCTTGAAAAGGAATATTAGTGATATCATCACACAAGTTTGCACCATCCGGCTCCCAACACGGTTTTGTATAACGTATGGGTATTCCCCAGCTACCTATATAGAATCTTTCAAGACTCGCACCATCATAACAATTAATTGCACCTTCTTTTGGAGGATAATTTTGCCAAGCAGGTGTTACCATTTTCCTGCATTTTGAACCCATAACTATAAAAGTTTCAACTTCGCCACGTTCAGTAGGTATCGCTAGGCTCGCTTTTCTATAATTATACAATGCATTGTCGTAATCACCCCCAAATATTTTTGCTAAGCATTCACCTGCAGTTAAAGTTGAATTGCACTCACCATCATCGTATTGACAAGCATGAGCCCCATAATCCATAAACACAGTATGTATGATCACACGTTGATTAAACAAATCAAATGAGTCGTGTGGTACATATTCTCCACCATATTTGAATATTTTGATTGGAATATCTTTACCTGTCTTATTTTGAAGGGAACCATTTCTATTTACATCCATTTGTTCATATATCCAACGATAAAAAATATTTAAATTACCTAATTCATAATAGACTGAGCTACAGAAATAAAATATGTTTGGTTCTTCCATTAATGGATCTTGTCCGCAAGTCTTGAAAATTCCCCAGCAAGTGTTTATATCATCAATTATTTTCTTTATCGTCTTGTTCTCCAATTTTTGTCTACATTCTTCTTTGGTTATATCGCATTCTAAAGCAGTTGGGGAATATTTAATAATTCGCCCGGAAGTGTTCGTGATCATTTGACCTGTCCCATATGGGCAAATACTTCTTACAGAAGGTGGTTGAACGAATAGTACTTGCCTAGCACTTGCAACCGTGAGTCCAATTATAGGAATTGTAAATGTTTTTGCTCTTGCTTCAGTATATAGAGTTCTCAAACAAACACTTGTTGCGCATATGGGTGCCCCTATGCTTGGAACCATTGGGAAGACAGCAGGGATAATGTAGAAGAGTAATAGTAGCAATGCGATTACTGCTATGATGAAGATTGCAATGAAATGCTGCAATGCTCCTTTTTTCATTCAAATAACCTCTTCATAAAATCAAAAAAATCTGATGTTCCCTTGAATACAGTCTTATTTACTAACAAATATATAGCGATTGAAAATATAAGTGCAACTAATAATATTATTAAAAACAAAATTTCCTTTGTTATCCCTTTTTTTACCATGTTACCGCACCTACAGGGCAATTTCCACTGCTCCATCCTAACGCGTCTAAAGTAGCCCTACATGCCTCACTAGTCTCAGCAACGCAATCTGGACAACAATATTGATTCTCATAATAGACGCAGACAGGTGCGATGTACCAATCACCTGTATCTGGATTTGAACAATTACTCCACTGCTCATTCGGATCTGCTGTTGGGACAAATGTGCATTGGTATCCAGGTCTACATCTACATTTCTCTGGCTGATTTGGCCTGCAATCAATCATTTTCTCGCATTTACAGTCACAATTACATCTCATCGAGCCGGAAATATTACAATCTTTTTCAGCGCATGGTTTGAATACCAAAGGAACACCTGTGTCTTCCTTCCTACTTTTCTCGCAAATGCAATTATTGTTACAACCATATGGCAGGAAATATGGGCCAAAAATCACTGAAACGATCACGATTACGAATATGATTAAAATGGCTCCAGTCACTAATTTGAACAATGTACTCATCAATATTCCTTTCTTCAAAACATCTCACCTATAGCTAGTGCTGCCCTCCCTATACCAGTAAACATAATAGTAACAACAACAGAGCAGATAATATATATTATTATTGATGGCAAGATCATCGTTGAGATGATGTGATTTCTATATGTTTCGTCGCTTGGTCTTTCAATTTCTGCCAATATATATGAAATTAGCAACAGTATCTCGATCATGTAAATTCCGACAACAATCTGCAATAAATAAAGAGGTATGCTCTTTGAAACGATGAACATTCCAAATGCCCAAGTACCCATTGCAAATTCACCCTCAGCACTTGCAGCGCTTAACTTTGTAATTTGTTCTTGGAGGAAGTATAAAATTATAATTATCAATGCTGACAATCCAACAACGACACCACACATGATTGGTGTAATGTAAGCTGCCTGAAATCGCATTGAGGAGATTACCTCATCAAGCACGTCTCTAACTTTCTCATTTATTCTTTCCATGCTTCTCAAATATGTCGAGAAGTTTATCAATGAAATTGCCGCATCTTTCAAGCTCTTCCTAGCACTCTCAACCATCACCTGCATTGAGCTTCTTATGATTCTTGAAGGATACAAATTAATTGCACCGTATTTCTTATCAAATATCGCTGCGTCAAAGCTCAATCCAATCTTGTGCATGTTTACCAAGATTACATTAAAGAAATTTGATATTTCCGTTTTCTTCATGATGTTTCCAACCTTTTCAACCGCTATCTCTGGTGGAAATCCCTCTGATATCCTATTTCCCAATTGAAAGCTTGCGTCAGTGAATTCCCTCTCAACCTCTATTATTTTTTTCCAAACCCTCATTCTTTGAAATGAAGCGAGCTTTGTATAGGTGAAAATTGTGAGCGAAATTCCTATGATCGGTACCATGCTCCAATAAATGTCAAATTCACTTGGTACGGTCGGAACAGCTCTAAGATAAAAGTTGTAAAAAATGAACATTGAAAGCGTGAACACACCAACTGCTGGCAAAATTGCAGGAATGTTTATGCCAGCCAGCAGGAAACATCCTTTTTTTGGGACGTCTGGATGACCTTCTATATTAGGTGCAGGGAAGCTTGTCGGTCTACCTTTTAATATTTGAGCACCCAAGAAATAAACAACAAGTGGTAATCCAACGTTGTACATCACAGCGACATAATTCACATTGAAAACATCCGATAGAAATGAGGCGAAAATTGGGAATAAGACAAGTCCAAGAATTGGAAGTATAATACCCATCATATAAAGCGCATTCACAGGCTCCCTTAATCCAGAGGCAAAGTGACTCATGCTGTCATACGTACCATCCAACATTCTTGAAACTGCCATATCCAATATTTCAAGTCTTTTCTCTTCCGAGGTTTGCAATTGAGAGGTTTCTATTAAATAAATTGCATCAACAAAATGTGGACTGTAATCCTTCCAAGACAATACATAACTATCCAATGCACCTTTCAATGTCTCGTACTTCCTCGTCTCAACATCCCAAAGCAATTTTTGGAAGTCAAGTGCAAGCGGTCCAGTTAAATTATCAGCAGCAAATTCAACTGCCTTTTCTAAATTTGGGTTGTGTCGCATGTAAATGACCATGTAAAGTATCGCGAGTATCAAGTCACCACTTGCTCTTATCATTCGCATCCTTACTGCGTTTATTGGTATGTTTTTCACATATCTTTGAGCAAATATCGCGCAAACAACGAACATAACAACAAGAATAAGACTTCCAGCGATGAATCCGAATAGGCAAAGAGAGGCAAAAAATATCATTGAAAGCAAGGAAAGACTTGAAATGTCTTCCGGCGCTATGTCTAAATTTAAAATTCTGATTGCATTCTCGAGCCTTTCCTTCTCCTCTTTCTCAAGCTTAACTTTTAAAATAGAACCACTTAATTTGCAAAGTTGCTCGAATATCTTGATATTCCATGGCTTTTCAATCAGTTTGAATATCTTATACTCTCTTGATTCTATTCCAGTAGCCTCTCCTCTCTCAACGTATTTTTCATATAATCTCCTAGCTTGATCCTCGTTCAATTTCTTTACCTTTTATCCTCAATTTCAACCAATTCTCGAACTCATATAGAACATCCTTGCTCTCAGGATATCCAGTTTTCTCAGACAATCTTTCGAAGATCTTGTGAAATTGATCATTTGCATCCACAACGAAATCAGCTTCCAATAGTGCATCATTGTTTGTTTTCTTCGCATATTCAACGAGCATCTCCTTAATTTTAGCCCTCAAAACAATGTTCTCCCACACTGCATCCCAATTTCCAGCCCAATGTCTAACTCTTGCTGCAATTGCCTTTATTACCTCACTTTCTCCTTCTATAAGATCCTTTGTCGGTTTTATCTCATCATCCCTGACATCGTATTCCATCAAATTGATGAATCCCTTCTCTTTCATTGGATCCTCCATCCAATGCTTTCTGACCTCAGTTACCTGGACGACCCTCCTAACATCAAATATCTGATCAGGTGTTCTTATTTTATTGCACAGAATTACTAAGTCCGTTGCCTTGAAACTTGTCCTCGGAACTCCAAGATCATTCACAACACGGTCAAATATACCGTATGGACTCTCACCATGTATCGTACCCATCACAACATTTGCTAATGCACCAATCCTCATTGCCTCGTAGAGCGCAACTGATTCCCTAGACCTCACCTCACCGATCACCAAGCAGGAATCACCAAGCCTCAAGGAAGTCCTTATTCCTTCCTCAGCGCTCATCTCACTTTTTTCACCAACAATTGCGCTTCTAACTTTCATTGAAACAATGTTATAACCAAGATCTCTGAAGTAATCAACAGGAAGCTCCAATGTATCTTCTACAGTTAATATCCTGTACCTTCGCATCATCTCAGCAATCAAAGAAGCGAGCAATGATGTTTTACCACTTCCTCTTGTTCCACCAACAAGGATCGTTCTTGCACCATCGACACAGAACCACAACAAACCAGCACAGAGTGGTGTCAATGCTCTATGTTTGATGAATAAGGGTAGCGTCCATGGCTTTTCCCTATGTTTTCTAAATGCAAAACTGTATCCCTTTGGACTGAGTGGTGGTTGTATGATACCAGCTCTCGCCCTTGCCTCAGGCGTAATTAACTCAGTATCCAACACTGGATTTGCCTCATCTAATGGTCTACCAGAAATCATCCTGAAACGAGAGACCCAAGCCTCAGCTTCTTTTATATTTGGTATGATGTTCGTGTAACATTCACCGTATTTAGAATGTTTCACAAATATAGGTATCCTCCCTATGGGTGCATTGATATAAATATCTTCCAAGTATGGATCTTGCAATAGAACCTCTGTCAGACCAAATCCAACAGTCAATCTTACTAATATTCTTGCCAATTGCTCGATTTGATTATATGTTAACTTTACTCTCTTCGTATTCGCAATTTCTTCAATCAGATCTCTTGAAATGTTGAAGAAGACTTCCCTCATCCTTTGCGGATCAACAAATTCCTTTTCCTGTGGTTTATATTTTACGAGTACTTCTCTTGCTTCATCAAGAAGCACGTACTCCTCCTCATTCAATTGGAATTCTGGTGGAATAATATGGTACAACAGACTCGCTCTGTCAGGTAATTTGTATATTGTGACTTGACTCCTATCCTTTTCACCTATCTCATAACTTTCAACTTCTTCCCCTTTCAATGGCGGTTCAGCCATTAATCTTGTGTACATGAAATTTGGTCTTATCATTGGTTCGAATATTCTTCTGTATATTTCCCTACTTCCAACTTTGTAACCAGGCAAGTATGGTTTCACTTGCTGTATCAATGATGTTTTTTCCAATGCTGTCAATATTTCCTCGAGAATATGAATGTAATTTTCAAGAGAAGGTTTCACTTCAGCTCTTTCCTTATCCAAATTTATTTTCTGTATTCTTATTACTCTGAGCGTCTCGACATAAGCTCCGATTGGATCTCTTCTCAAGAGCTCCATTAATATCCTTCTCAATGTTCCCAACCAGATTGGCACGTACTTCATCGAATATTTATCAACGACCAATCGCTTGTAACTAAGGATGTTTCTCTCCTTCAACAAATAAACATACACATCTGCGATCTCATTCAGCAGCTTTGCTTGCTCATCTGGATAAACATAGTTTCTTTCACTTGAAAGCACAATCGAATTCATATGTCCAGATTCAACTAAGTAGTTGATTATTCTTTCCATGCATACTTCATTTTCTTCGATACTTGGATAGAACCAACATCCAAGACAATTCACAACTAGATTTCTTTCAGAATCCTCCCTCTCAACGTGGTATGAGCAAGGCTGCTTTTGTTCAGGCATCCAACCACCTTAAATAAAATGATTCATTTATTTTATTTTAACTTATCTAATCAAAATTTATCTCCTCTAAGATAATAAAATAGTTTAAGAAGATTTATAATTATTCATTACATTATAATTAAAATGCCTGCCTACCAAATCTCTCCGAAAGATGAGAAAGCATACATGCAGTTTGTATCCCAAAAGATAGCTGAGCTTAGTGAGAGAACAAGATTGCTTGAAGAGAGATTGAAACAGACAAGAGATAGATTAACGATTACGGATGAGAATTTAATCTCAAAAACGAATGAACTCAAATCAAGTATTAGAGAAATTGATTTGAAACTTAATGAACTTTCATCAAAAATAAAAGAAATTGATGAGAAGATCAGGGATATAGGGAGACAACTGGAGATGACAGCGAGCGAGCATGACCTTAAGGTTCTAGAAAAATACATAAACATGATAGATCCGACGAGATTTTTAACAAAAGATGAGGCAGCTAGGCTAATAAGAAAGGAATTGGGTAAGGCATGAAATTCAAGGAAGATTTTATTGCCAGATTTAAAATACTTCTTGGAAATGAGCTTGAAGAGTTTCTAGAGTACTCGAAAAGATTCTTGAGAACTAGTATCCGAATAAATACATTGAAAATTAATATTGATGAATGTAAAAGGAGGCTCATTGATAAGGGATGGAGAATTGAGCAAGTGCCTTGGTGCGAAAGCGGGTTCTATGTTTATAATGCACCTTCGGACATAGGAAACACGATTGAACATTGTCTAGGTTACTACTATGTTCAGGAAGCAGCGAGCATGATTCCTGTTGAGACGATTGATGAATGTGAGTATGTCAAAATACTTGATTTATGCGCTTCACCCGGTTCAAAAACAACACAAATCGCACAGAAGTTTCGGGAAAGTGTGATTGTAGCAAACGATGTTCGGATCGATAGAATAAAGATATTGTCATCAAATTTACAAAGGTGTGGTGTGATAAATACGATTGTTACAATGGAGAAAGGGGAGCGATTTCACGAGCATGGAATCAAATTTGACCTCGTTTTCGTTGATCCATCATGCTCAAGTGAGGGTGCGATTAGAAAAAACTTTAAAATCATGGAGATGTGGAATGTTTTCTCAATAAAAAAATTCTCTAAGTTGCAAAAGAAGTTAATTGAATCTGGATTCAATTGTTTGAATAAAAACGGAACACTTGTTTACTCAACTTGTACATTGGCTCCTGAGGAGAACGAAGAAGTCGTTGATTATCTGTTGAACAGATATGAGAATGCGAGCGTGGAGAGGATAAATTTAAAAATAAAGAGTAGACCTGGAATTGAGGAATGGGAAAATAAGAAGTATAATGATGAGGTAAAGAAGTGTATGCGCATATATCCACAAGACAATGATACCGAAGGGTTCTTTGTTGCCAAAATAAAAAAATTGTGATAAAATGATCGCTAAAAAATTGAGCAGGGGAGAAGAAAAAAAGATTTTTGATGAGCTCAGTAAACAATACGGAATCAAGTTTAAAAACAAATTCTTATGGTTTGAAAGTGGTAAAGGTCGGTTATGGATATTGAACAAAAATGTAGATGTGAATGAATTCAAAAGAATGAGGATAAAGTTTCTTGGTACTTATGTCGCCTTTAAGGAAAAGGACGGTATCAGATTGACAATAGAAGGTTCCCAGATATTTGGGAAAGAAGCAAGGAAAAACGTAATTGAAGTAACAGAGAAAGATTTACATGAATGGTTGAGAGGCTATGATTTACAGATAAAAACGAATTTCACTGGATACGTGATCATAAAGCGAGGAAATGATTTTGCTGGATGTGGTAAGGCATTAGGCAATAAAATATTAAATATGGTACCAAAGTCGAGAAGGATTATGAGTCTTAGATCATTTCATATCTCTTGATTTCATTACCCTTTGAAATTTTTCTTAATATCATAATTTCAATTTCTTTAGGATTGACGACATCATCTATCACATACTTTCCATCTTTTGTGGATATGATTATTTTTCCGATACCAAACATTTTTTCTATTAAACCCTGCTTGACTCTTACCTCTACTATTTCATTCAGTGGAATCCTTTTCCATCCAAACGAATTTATGTGTAAGAAATTCTTTAAAATGTAATACTCCTTTTCCCCCCAAGCAAAGAATGCTAGTATTGAAATGAATAAGAAAGAAAAAATTAGGAAGAATGCAAAGTTTATTAAGAATTGAGGTCTCAAATTCTCGATGAAATTTATAATTATATCAAAGTTGAGGAGGAAGAAGCAGCTGAGTAATATCAACCTCTCAGTAAATCCAATTATCTTTATTTTTCCCTTTCTCATTTTCTATTAAATAATAAATTCTAAATTTAAACTTATCAGTGATTTTTATTTAAAACAATTACATAAAAAGGCTTATTAACATTCAATGAAATTAAATTAATGTGAAGAAAATGGAATTTTTGAATGAAATTGCAGATGTGATAAAACAAGTAATACTAAATCCAATGGAATTCTTTGAAAAGCACAAAACGAAGGATTGGACAGAACTGATAAAAATTACCGCTGTCTTGACCATTATACCAGCAATCGCAACAGGCATAGGACTATCAGCGCTTTCATCCTTCATTCCAACATCAACGCTGGGGAACCTTAACAAATTTATTGGCTCAGTTGGCATCATCACAATACCAATCATCTACATACTTTTTTTGATCATAAACATCGCCGGAATATTTATTGGAGCAGCACTTTTGCACATCGGTGTTTATTTGATGGGTGGAAGAGAAATTATGAAGACAGCGATGGCACAAGTTTATTCCTCAATACCCAACTATCTTTTATCGTGGATACCATTCGTGGGATTCATCGTTTCAATCTGGTCATCGATTTTATTGATAATTGGAATTTCAAAACAACATAAACTTAGTTATGGAAAAACAATTCTAGCACTGATAATCTCAACGATCATCACGCTTGTCATCGTAATACTACCAATTTCACTACTGATACTGGCATTAGGTATCGTAACCTAACTTTAAATTTTACAATGTATTCTTCTTTATTTTTAAATATTTGAAAATCTTCTAAAATAATGCCCCGATGGCTCAACCTGGTAGAGCGCCTGTCTCGTAAACAGGAGATTGAGGGTTCAAATCCCTCTCGGGGCTTGTTTTAAAAAACTTCTTCTCCTTTATCAAATGAGAAAGCATAGAACTTGTCTGAAACTTTTTCGAAATTATTAAAAAATTTCCATCCTTTGTTTTTGAACTTCACAGCTACAATTGGAATGCATTGAGCAATTGAAGCCCATCTCAGCAATTCATCAATTTCATTTTTCTCAATGTAAACAACATCTTTTTTTGAAGATTTGACCTCTATCGCCAACATCTTTCCATGCTTACCAGCGAATATGTCAGGGGATGGATAACTTGTCTTTCCAGAACCAGCAGCCCTCATGCACGCATATCCTTTTTTTAATAAGTGATGTATCAACTCTCTTTCAACATTTGCACCGCCAGCATATCTACTCATCTCATCATTCCTTCACTTATCTCGATCTCAAAACAAGAAATTGGATTTTCTATATTGAAGTTCTCAAGAACCTTTGGATGTATTTCACCAATTAAACCTATCTCCTTACCGTTCCATATGATTTTTCCGAATCTACCATTGATGAATGAATCATGCTTACCCTCAACAATCTCAAACTTTAATCCGATGTCTCTTGAAAGTGCTTCAACAAAAGATTTTGCCTGCGAAAAACTTGCTTTGCTATCACAGATTACAGCACAGAGTTTTTTCACCTGTTTTGTGCAATTTTCTTCCTTCTCATCAATTAAAAAGACATCACCACACTCAAATATTCGTTGTGGATATTCGTGTTGGATATTTACTGAAAGGAAATCAATCAGACCTGGCAAAATTGAGTTTCTCAAACAACTATAGTTCAAGCTCTTTGGATTTGAAATTTCAAAGACTCTTTCTTCTTTTAAATTCATTTTCTTGAAAAGTGTATCTTTGTTTATCAATGTGAAGCTAAGTATTTCCTGGAATCCATAGCCAACCATCAATTCCCTTACTAAATCAATGAAGTTTGTTGAACTACTCAGCGAACCAGTTGTGTAAATCCTCAGTTCCTCCGGTTTCATTTTGTTATATCCATACATGATTGCAACATCTTCAATGACATCAACCGGATGTAAGATATCAATGCGATAGAACGGAACAACGATTGAAATAACATCCTTTCTTGCCCTTATGATTCCATATCTCGCCCTTTCCAGCAGTTTAGCAATTTCTTCTTGGTTCAATTTCAGACCGATTATCTTGTTTACCTGTTCAGTTTCTATCTCAATCTTCATTTCATTGAAAGAAGGGGTCAAAATTTCCTTGTTCTTGTAAACAACCTTTAATGAAAATGCCTTACCACCTCGCTCAATCAAATTGGCGACAATCACATTCAATGTATTTAGTACTGCTTCCATATTTGTGCCAGTCACCTCGATTAAGATATTCTTTGTTTTTTCTGTTATTTTTCCAAGATCATTTGAATTGATGATGGGTGGAAAAGAAAGTATTTTACCTTGCTCATCTTTTAATATTGGATAAAATTTCAATCCATGTAAAATGTGCCCATATTCGATGCCCTTCTCTGTCCTTTGCAATATTTCAAACAAATTCATTGCTTTGTCGCAATTCAAAGGCACGAATTTATCATTACCGTCTGAGATCGTATAATAAATAGGAAATTTTATTTTATCGAAGTCATAGAAACCAATCGATGTTTTCTTTCTTTTTCTTCCGTATATTGTATCCAATTTTTCCTGCATTTGCATAAATTCTTTTATTAATTCATCACTCAGCTTCAATCCCTTTACAATTCCACAAGCAATGTATGGCCTTATTTTTTTTAATCTAACATCCACGAATACCTTTAAGGATGTTTCCTCACAGTCATATTTTACTAGACCTATCTCCTTTCCAATTACACCTTTTAAAGCTCTTGCCAAACCTTCAGTTGACCACAAGTCAATTCGATTACCATCTTTTATCTCTATCAGTGCCTCTTCTCCATTCATTTCCTCAATCTCAGCCTTACAAAAGGACAATAGATCATTCAATTCATCAATTTTTCTAGGTAAGTTTTTCCCAATCATCTTCTCCAGGTCTTTCAAATTTACACTTATCACAGGCATTTCAGGTCCTTTTTCCTCAACCATCCCAAGTCTCTTGAAAACAGGTTTCTTATGTCATTAATTCCCTCTCTCAGCATAAACAATCGATCAATACCAATTCCCCAAGCAATCACAGGAACATTTATACCAAGCGGCATTGTTACTTCTGGTCTGAATATACCTGCTCCACCTGCCTCTATCCACTTATCACCAAATTTCAAGTAAAGATCAACGCTTGGCTCGGTGAATGGATAGTAACTGGGCACGAATTTCATTTCATTGCATTTTGCAATTGAAATTGCAAATTCCTTTAATATTCCAAGCAGGTTCCTGAACGTGATGCTTTCATCCAACGCGATTCCTTCCAACTGGTTGAATTCAGTTAAATGCTTCCAATCAACCACATCAGGTCTATAAACACGCGCAATTGTGAAATATCTACCAGGAATTTTCAATTCCTTGCTCATCATCGTTCTAGCACTAACTGCAGTTCCATGACTTCTCAATATTAATCTCTTACTTTCAATTTCATTGAATTTATAACCCCAACCCTTAGATCCACCGAATCCTTTTTCATGTGCTCTTACAACATTTTCAAAGAATTTCTTATACTTGAAGAGTGTTCCGTACCTTGGTTCTTTTATGAAATAAATATCATGAATCTCCCTTGCTGGATGATCCTGTGGCATAAATAATGCATCACAATTGAAGAACATCATTTCAATGACTGGCCCATTCACCTCCTGAAACCCGAGCGCAACTAATCGCTGCTTCACTTGATCGAGAAAATTGAGATATACTTGTTTTTTACCCGCAAATATTTCAGGTACAGGCGCAAGGATATCGTATTTTCTAAACTTCACATTCTTCCATTCTCCCTTTTTTATCAAGCTTGGAGTAAGTTGATCAATGAACATCTCTTCCTTTATTTCAGCAGTAACTTTCTTTCCAATATCTGTAACAAAGATCCTTTTTTCAACCATTAATTCACTCTTCACCAGCCCCCTTTTGATCATCTCACCAATGACATTTTTTAATTCACCTATCTCATCGATTCCCTTTTCCCCGTCTTTTAATGTCTCTAGAAGCATCCTTTCCTTGTTCTTTCTTTTCATTGCTTCAATACCCAAGTGCGTGATTTTGACCTTGTTGTCAACGACATCGATTAAATTCCTCTTTTTCAATATTCCAATTGAAACATCAAATTCATCCTTTGTCAATTTCGCTTGCTCTATGATCTGATTAAAACTTTTTGTTTCACTAGCGATCACGTTCAAAAATCTTTCCTCAGGCAATCCTTCTTCTAAATACTTTTCCCCGAGTGGAGTAAGTCTAATTTTTTCTCTAGGTCTCTCCTTCAGAATTATTAAACCCTTACTTCTCAACCATTGGACAGCACGCATCCCTTCAACTTCTTTTAAATTAGCCAATCTAGAAATTTCACTTATTTCTTTTCCTTCACCATATTTCTCAATCGCTTTCAAAAATCTACGCTCAAACCTATGCAACTTTTCAGCTACTTCACTTACATCCATGTCTTACTTAATTCAAATGCAAAAATTTAAGTTTTTGCACCACATGAAATAAAAGTGGAATTAGGCATTACGCTCGGATTTGAAGAGGGCATTTGTTCTATTTGTAAAGAAAAGAAAAATGTTCGAATTTTATGTGATCAGGAAAGAAAGAAGATCGTTAAGATATGTGAGTCATGCGCGGAGAAATTTGGGACTCTCAGCGCAGGAGAGATAATGGACATGTTTGGATACGAGGAGTAGTCATCCAATCATCTTTTTAATCCAATCATTCAATTCATTTATCTTTACTCTTACTTGTTTCATACTGTCTCTATCTCTGATTGTGACAGTATCATCCTTCATTGTTTGTGAGTCGATCGTGATGCAGAACGGACATCCAACTTCATCCATCCTCCTATATCTCCTACCAATGCTCCCACTATCATCATAAAATGAATCAAAATTTTTTCTCAACATCTCATATATTTCCCTTGCTTTCTCTGGCATTCCCTCACGATTGACCAGTGGAAATACAGCGCAGGTAATTGGTGCTAGATAGAAAGGAACTTTTAACACATCCCTCTCCTTTTCTCTCTCAAATGAATTTTCCATGATACAAAATAGAGTTCTATCAATTCCCATTGATAACTCGAATACATGTGGAATTATTTTTTCCCCATCATCGATCACACTGAAATCCTTCTTACTTTCCTTAGCATGTCCTGATAAATCATAATCAGTTCTATAATTGCATGCAACGAGCTCTATCCATCCAACACTCGTTAAAACTTCAAAATCCAATCCTTGCTTTGTATAAAACGCCTTTTCATCCTCACCAAGTGTCCTGAACCTCATGTTCTCCCTTTTTATTCCTGTTTTTTCATAGAACTGTTGTAATATCGCGAGATAATATGCGATCAATTTATTTGATATAATACCCTTACTTACCGCATCCTCACAAGAAATCTCAACGATTTTCTCATCGATCCACATCCTTAACTTGTATTTCTTTACAGATTCAAATTTTTCAAATTCATTTGCCTTACTTGGATTGAAAAATACCTCGATTTCAGCCTGTATTATTTCTCTTAACCTCAGTAAGCATTGCCTAGGTGAGATCTCATTTCTGAAAACACGCCCAGTCTGAGCGATTGCAATTGGCAGTTTGCATCGCATTGTCCTAAATACACGTGGAAAGTCAACGAATATACTTTGACAAGTTTCTGGTCTTAAATATGCTACCTTTTCATCCTTCGCACCAATGCCAACCTTGAACATCATATTGAATATCTTTGTTTTTGATAGTTCACCTTTGCAATTTGGACACCTCACATTGTACTTTGAAATTAGCGCATCAAACTCTTTTTCGCTAAGTCTTTCTGGTACTATCTGTCCAGACTTCTCACTTATTATTTTATCAGCTCTAAAAACTTGTTTACACTTCTTACATTCTACAAGTGGATCAACAAAGCTTTTCAAATGTCCGCTTGCAATGAAAACATCTTCTGGCATTATTACACTACCATCAATTTCCAACATCTCATCCCTCTTAACTAGTTCCTTTCTCCAAAGTTGAATTAATTTATTTTTCATCGATGTACCCAGGGGCCCATATTCCCAGAATCCAGCAGGGGCATCTGCATATATTTCACTTGATTGGAAGAAAAATCCCCTCTCCAATGCTAGTTTCATCACATCATCATATTTGCTCATGCTTATTCTGATTGTTTTCGAACAATTTAATATTTATGCTTACAACAACACTTAAAAAGCTTAAAAACAATAAAGAAAGAAGGAATTGAGACAAATCAAGAATTACATCACATTCCCAGACAGAAGACCACCAACGTTTAAAGACAAAGGAGAAATAGATGAAATCCTCAAAAACTACACAGATCTTCCTTTCACACATATCGGAAATTTATGTGGTGCTAAAATAAAATTGAAGACGAATTCTCAACACGTATCAGAATTTTGGCAATTGAATTGGCATCGATCAAATTCTAAGAAAGTAGATGGCGAATTGTACATCATAAAAAATGTTGAAGGCTATGAACCATGTCTATTTTATGATTTAGAAAGGAGAATAGCGGTTGGAGTAAATTCAGAATATTATGGTCTCGCAAAATCGAAAGGTGCACTAGGATTAACGGTTGAGATTCTCAAAGAGAGAAATAAGTATCCTGTTCATGGCGCATTAGTTAGCTTCAACAGAAATAACAGGTCTTCTGGTGTAGCAATCATAGCTCCAACAGGAACAGGAAAAACAACACAATTCCATGAGTTATTGTACAATGTGAGATCTAGTAAGGTGGTTGGTGATGATTACTTTTTCGTATCATTTGATGAGGGAAAAGGAGAAGTAATAGCTGAGCAGCCTGAGAAGCAATTGTATATGAGAACTGAAATCGCTGAAAGGCACCCAACATTCATCAAGTCATTCGATGGCTTGCCATTGGAGAACGTCGTTGTTAAAAAAGAAAATTGTAGGCAAAAGAGTGATGACCAAGAAAAAATAGGTCCATGTTATAGAGGTGTCATTGAAAAAAGAAGGAAGTGCGTATTCGATGAAGGTTGGGATAGATGCTATTGGTCATATGGGAACTCAAGAATTATGTTTCCACGTGAAAGGTTCACGATGTTAATTGCTGATGAATATGGCAATGTAAAAGAAGTTTTCAAAGGAAAAGAAAATGTTGTGGATAAAACAAACCTAGAATATGTTCTATTACTGACCAGGGACGAGGAAAATCCACCGATAAGAAGATTGGAAGAGAATGAAGCAATTGACATATTGAAAGAAGGTAAATTTAGAGTCATGCCAGGTGCTGGTCCAGAAGAAAAATGGGGAAAGTATGGAAATGAACCATTCTATGATCCTTACCAACTTGAAATGGACAAAGGAAGGGAAGAAAGATTTTTTCGAAAATTGTTTGATTACGATGTGCTTTTCTATCTTTTGAACACAGGCACATATCAAGGTAGAAAGATAGAGATTCATCAAACACATGCTTATATAAGAGCTGCTCTGAGATTGAATTGAATTTAAATATTTGAATTACCATTCTCTTTTTTATGTTCAGATTCGTCGATGTTCATGCACATCTTGATGACAAGAGTTTTGATAATGATAGGGATGAAGTGATAAAGAGAGCGAGTAATGTTCTGATTTTAAATGCTGGTCAAGAGCCAGAGAGTAATCGAAAATCAATTGAGTTATCAAGGAAGTACAATAATGTTAAGGCCTGCCTTGGTTTTCATCCTGAATTCGTTCCAAATTTCAATGACTGGGAAATAGATGCCGAGATAAATTACATTAGAAATACAAATGTAAAAATTGCGGCAATTTCTGAGATTGGTTTGGATTATCACTGGATAAAAGACTTGGAGCAAAGAAGAAGATCAATTGAAGTTTTCAAGAAAATGCTAATCCTTGCTGATGAAATGAATTTACCAGTCATTGTTCATTCAAGAAATGCAACAATGCATGTACTAGAAATTTTGAGGAATTTCAGCGGTAAGGTTGTTTTACACGGTTTTACTGGTAATATGCATGAATTGAGAATAGCGATTAATCGTGGATACTATTTTTCAATCGCGCCAAATGTTTGTAGAAGTACATACAAACAATCACTCGTTAAAGTTTTACCAATGGATAGATTACTCACAGAAACTGATTCTCCGGTGCTAAGTGCGGATAATAAACGAAATGAACCAAGCAATGTGAAGTTAGTAGTCCAGAAGATTGCTGAGATCAAGAAAATTGAGGAACAGGAAGCCGAGATAAAATTAAGAGAAAACGCATTCAAAATATTAAATTTGTAGAAAATGATGAAATGTAAGATTTGCGGAAGAGGTTTAGCATCAAATTCTCTACAAGTGTGTTTGGATTGTATTAGGAACGATGAAGATGCATTGAAATTGGCAAAAGAGGCACATAAAAAATCTAGAGAGAAATTTGGCCTTGTTGCTGAAATACCCAATAAAGGAATAAAGTGTAAATTTTGTGGAAATGAGTGTGAGATACCAAGAGATGAGAGTGGTTTCTGTGGACTTGTGAGAAATGTGAAAAATAGAATCATACGAGAAGATGAGTTAATTGCAACAACTTACTACGATCCACATCCAACGAATTGCGTTGCTCAGCCATTCTGTGCAGGAGGCAGCGGTGCAGGTTATCCAAGGTACGCGATTCGTCAGAGTGCCGAGTATGGATATTTCAACCTCTCTGTTTTTTGTATAGGTTGTAACTTTGACTGTTTATTCTGTCAGAATTGGCAGTTTAGGAAGGAAGTAGCACACAGACCGAAGATAAGCGATGACAAATTCTTGGGCTCGATCAATAATAAAACAACCTGTATTTGTTTCTTTGGTGGTGATCCATCACCCCAGTTGGATAAGATAACCAGAATCTGCGAGAAAGCAAGTGAAAGGAAGAAAGGAATACTAAGGTTCTGTCTTGAAACAAATGGAAACGCGAATACAGAGATATTGAAAAGATTCGCAGAGATCAGTTTGAGAAGTGGAGGTGGGATAAAGTTTGATTTGAAGGCATTCGATGAAAATCTAAACATCGCACTTTGTGGTGTTAGTAATAAAAAGACAAAAGAAAACTTTAAGGCATTGGCAGATTGTCATAAAGAGAGGCCGGAAGTGCCATTTCTAAGAGCATCAACGTTGTTAGTTCCATATTACATCGATGAAGAGGAAATAAGTAAAATTGCAAATTTTATTGCTAAAATAGACAAGACGATACCATATGTATTGTTGGCATACCATCCAATGTTTGAGATGGATGACGTTGGTTTCACAAAAAAAGAATTTGCAATGAAATGCTTAAAGATTGCCAAGGAACAGGGTTTAGAAAGGGTTAGGATTGGCAATTACTGGTTGCTTGAATGATTAAACAATGAAATCCCTTGAAAATTCTTTCTCCAATTTACTGAATATTTTTATACATTTATCTTGCAACTCTTCGCTCTTCCTATACAATTTTTTCAATTCTGTGATGGGCAATGTTTCATTATTTTCAAGTTTCTCATGATACTTCTTTCTAAACTTACCATAAGCATTGTTCAGTTCATTGAACTTTTTGCTTATCTCACTTATTATTTTCAAATCACTTGGATTTTTTATTTCAAATTTGAGAAGCCTCAGATTCGCTCTAATTTCATTTTTATTTGCCTCAATTTTTTCTAGGATCACTTCATCAATGTATGCAGCTGTGTACATCGTGCCGAATAATTGGGCCAAATAGCCCGTTTTTTGAACGATCGATTCAAGCGAATCTGGATGCATATTCACCATTAAATAGTGGTTACTTAAAAAACTTTCGTTAGAATTACTTCACTCTTTCAGCCACGATCAGATTATGTTTTGTTTTTAATATTTTTATTTTCACAATATCTCCCACATTCGCATTGCATCTCATGATCGAAATACTTCTTTCCCTTGCAACACCAATCATTTCCCCCATTATTCTCCCATCACTTGCAATTCTCACATTCAATTTCTCGTTCTTTTTGAATGGTATCGGAAGCATCTTTGCTTTGTGAATTCCAAAGTCCTTTGGAGAGAGAATAAGTTTTATGTTGTATTTCTTTTCATATTCTTCCATTCTCTTTCTGAAATCATACATACGAATTGTCCTGCACCCTTTAGGTTTTCTACCTAACTTGTATCGCATGAAATTTTGTATTCCGAAAGGCAAAAATTTCTTTCCAGCACCGATTTCAATCCCAAATTCTATTATTTTAGGAATTTCACCCTCATTGTAACCTGGGACGAGTACAGGCGCAATCAACAGATCGATCTTCGATTCAGCGATTCTTTTAGCAACATCTTTAACCTTTTCAATGTCATAATTGGCAATTCCAGCAAGTATTTTTGCGAGCTTAGCATCCAAGGCTAGAATGGAGAGATTTATCCGGTCTAAGCCAACCATCTCAAGCTCTTTTATCTTTTTCCCATTCAGCAGTGTACCATTACTCTGCATAGATATTGTCTTAATATTTTCATTCTCCCTTAACCTTCCAATCAATTCCGTAATCCAAGGATAAGTCATTGTTTCTCCCAGCGAGTCCAGATGTACCTCAATGTCGTTGATTTGCTTGAATTTAACGACCTTATACACATAATCAAGCAAATATTCCAATTCAACGATGAATTCATTTACTCTTGTTCTTGAAAATCTTCCAGCATCTGTTGAGCAAAAAATACAATTCAAATTGCAGATCGTCGTTGCCCTCACTTGTAATAGATTCGTTCCACGGTCAATCACACCAAAAGCATTGTGCCCAATTAAAGGTAGACCAGAACTTTTCCTTATGAAGTTTATTTTGCCACAAGCAAATTTCTCTATATTTATCATTTCTTTCCTGTTCTCTGAGCAAGTAAATATGAAACAAGGAAACCTAAGATTGCACCCATTGCGAACACGATTTGATAATTCTCTTTTCTTTCTTCAACGAATTTTCTTAATGTAATTTGACTCTCAGGAATTGTTTGATTCTCGTTGATCGCAGCGAATATGTCCGCGGATATCCTCGCAAATTCCTCTGAATAGGCAAGAAATATAAGTGACTCTGTACCGTTGAAAGCCTTGGAATATTCAAAATAACTGAGCGCAAGTAATGGTAATATACCTCTCTGCTCAGCTCTTAATATTGCCCTTTCAGCATTTTTTCTTGTCAAATTTATTCTTGAATTTAATTGCTCCACTGCAATATCCCTAATTCCCATTGCTAAATTTGCCTCTGCTCTTGCTTTCAGCGCCTCAAATAGAGCAAAGATCAAGTTGTTGTCCAAATAAGCCTCATCCGCTTTTTTCAAATGTGAGCTTGAACTGCTTAATAATCCATCACCAATTATCAAAGAAGCATAGGTAAAAGAATTTCTTGCTTGTTCCATCCTTTCCTGAACTAGCTGCCTTATCATTTCTTTGTTGAATCTGATTATTTGATTGCCATTGAACTCATTGATCAAATTGAACCATTCTTGTGCAGTCATAATCTTCACTTCACTCGCACTTATATCATAAATCGCTGAATAAATGTTTCCATTAGAAATTTCAGAAATTGCGTCCTTCATTGCATCTTCTGCTTCGAATATTCGATCACTTGAGATGATGATTGCTTCAATATCATATATTGTATCTACTTCATTTACTCCTTCTATTTCTTTTATTACATTATTTATTGTTTCATTTATCTGCTCAATCTTTGGAAGGAGCATACTCGAATTTCTCCAGTATTCAATCAAGTTCGTTGCATGTGTTGAATAAACTAAACTCCTTACAGAGAAGCTTGAAGAGGAATAATATTGCGCTGCATTGAAATAATTATCTGCAGCTTCAAGTTCACTCTCAGCACTTTTAAATATATCTTCAATCGCTCTTCTTTCTATGCTACTCAAGCTACCTATTTTGGTTTTTAATGCTAAATTTGAACTTCGTGCCTTAGAAAGAAGATTTGACGCCATCTTCCTCATCGAGGTCGTGTAAAGGTCTAAGATTTCTTTAACATCAGAGAGATTACTTTCAGTTATCTCGTAGCCAGTCATATACTTGAATGCGCTCAAAACATCACCCACTTCGATCACGTCCAAGTTTAATTCTTTTTTCGCATAGTCAATCACGTTCACCTGCTTGAATGTCGTTTGTGTCCTAATTATTGGTCCTATTTGCTCTGTTTTTGTTTCTGGTACATTTACAATCGCTTGACCTTCAGGTATCAGGAAAAGTGTAGCGCCAGCATCCCTGGCAGCCCTTGCCTTTTCAAGCACGCCACCAATCGGGCCAATGCTACTATCAGGATTGATTGTACCTGTTATGACAACATCTGAGAGAAGACTCTTATTGAGCAGAGCAGCGAGTGTGGCCACGGTCATTGCCGCGCTCGCACTTGGACCTCCAATCATTGTGAAGTTTGATCTTATCACATAGAAAAAATCAAGAGATGAACAGTTGTATTGTAATATTTCACAAGCAACTTCCTTTGCCAGTCTTGCGCCAGCCTGCGTATCTACCTGCGTCAAGGGTAATGTGTCAACGAATACTCTTCCACTTCCGTTCTTCACTTCAACAAAGAGGTATGCAACCACTCCTTCCATACCTTTCTCTGTTTCCCTAACACCGACAATCTTTGTATTAGTAGAGAAGGCAAATGCGTTCGACATTAAGATGAGCATCAAAATTGAAAAGATAGTTTTTCGCATTGTATATCTACTAAATTCCAAATTTTTTATACTTAACGATAACAAGATTTAAAAGAAAATAACGATTAATTATCCATGAATGATGATGATGGCGTGATATGATAAAAAGATGATTTAAAGGAGGTGATCTCTGATTTCGAGATCATGGGTGATCAAATGCTAGAAATCTTGGAATCGAAGAAAATTTATGATATATTTTTATCCTGTCTGCAAAAGTATGCTGGGAAAATTAACGCTGATAGAATTCTCAATGAGCTTGAGCTCAGAGGAGCAAAGAATGAAAATTTTCTCAAAATTTTTTCTGTGATTGCACCAAAGTACATGACTTCTTCAAGAGTACAAAAATGCATGATGGAAATAATTGAAAAATTGAGAGGTTTAGTGATCATTAAAATAAGTCCAGCTGAAATAGAGATGCAGATGGATGAAGAAGCCACGCTCCGCGTATTTGTCACGAACAACACAGGATTATCCCTTAGGTTTACCGTAATCGCTGAGCAAGCAGGCAAAAAAATATCTTCATTGCTCTACGATTCCAAGAAAGGATATTCGTTGCCTTCAATCCAGCAAAGCTTTCCAATTGAAAACGAAAGGACGCACATGTTCAAATTCTTGTTGAGGACTGATCTATTCGAAATTAGGGATTTATATGAATTGAAGAAGTCTGGTGAAATAGAGATTCCGATAAATGTATATGTTCAGGCAGATCACATTGATGGGATGAAGATTGGACCGATGAAGGCGAAGGTGAAGATCGTGAAGGTAAAAAAATTGGAGTATGAATAAAATGAGAATTTCTCAACAAATTTTTCCAAGACCTGTTGCTTTGATAACGACAATAAGTAAGGAAGGCAAGGATAATGTGGCCACCTTTTCATTCTTGATGCCAATTAGCTTTGAACCGAAATATGTTGCATTCTCTGTTTCTCCAAATAGACACAGCTTCAAAAATTTGAAAGAGACAAAGGAATTCGTGATGAATATCTTAAGCAAAGAGATGAAAAAAGAAGCAGAGATATGTGGCTCATTTTCAGGGAAAGAGAAGGATAAATTTGTTTTAGCGAAGCTGACAAAGGAAAAGGCTGAAAAGGTGAAGCCACCACTAATAAAAGAGTGTCCAATTTCATTTGAGTGTAAGGTTGTTTTAATGCAAGAATTTGGAGATCACTATCTTGTTGTTGGAAAGGTTGAAAAGGAGCACATAAGGAATGAAGAATTTGAGCCACTCCTTCATTTTTCAAGTGAAACTTTCGCAACAATGAAGAAATTGGATTGAGATTTCTATTTACTACATAGTGATAAAGAAATAGAAACGTTTATAAAAAGAGAAATTCTCGTTTAAGTAACAAACTTCCAATGAAATGGAAGAATTTGGGGGTGCTCAGATGAATCTACCGAGGGACTTAATTGACTTTCTCTATGATAAAAAAGCAAATTTAAAAGCTTCTACTAAATTAAAGGTGTTCCTCGGTCTTGTCTTCACATTTCTGGTCGTAGCGTTAGCGCTGCAGTTCGTAATTGCATCGGACACGAAAGAAATTTATTTTATTGTGAGAGACTCTTCAAATAATCCAGTTGCAAATGCAAAGATTGAGATATTTGTTTCTGATGCTTTGAATGGAGATTACCTGCTTGAATCATACGCAGTGACCGGTTCTGACGGAATTGCTATGATTCCAACATCATCCATTAACAAATACGCTTATTTTGTCATTAGCAAATTGAGTTATGAAAGTGAATGGCCTGATGAATATACGAATGGTGCTGTCTATTCAGGATACATAGATAAATACGTCATAAACGTGTTTGATATTTCAAGTTCCGCTGAGAATCCAATTGTAGTTACGCTCGATGTGATTCCTACAATATGGACTGACAAAAGTGAGTACAGACCAGAGGAAACGGTTTATATTTACGGCTCGGCTTTTGATTATCCGACTGTCCATTTGACCATTGAGGTTCAAGGTAATATCATCAATGAACAGGATGTAAATGTTGTTGACGGTGGTTTTGAGACAACCTTTAAACTTAATGGAATAACAGATGTTTATATCGTTACTGCTTCTTATGAGGGAAAAGTTCTTGCAACCACGACTTTTAGTGATTGCCCTGGTCAAGTTTGTGTTAATCTTCCTCCAATTGCCGATTCCTGGGTTGATGAGAATAACAAATATGCGAACTACGGCACAGATTCTGAGCTTCATGTAAAGAAGGATAAGAATAAAGATAGGATGAGCTTTCTCAAGTTTGACTTATCAAGTATTACAGGTTCAATAACATCCGCGAAATTAAAAATGTATAAATCAGGGGGAGATTCCCAACTACAAACAGTTTATGTTAACTTAGTTTCTGATGATTCTTGGACAGAAACCGGGATTAATTGGAATAATATGCCCTCCTATTCAACACTTTGTGGTTCTCAAACTGTAGGTTCAAATAATACATATTATAATTGGACAGTTACTTCTTGCGTTCAAGGTGAGTATTCAGGTGACAAGACGATAAGTTTCGTCGCAAGATTAGTAAATGATGGCGAGCACAAAGATTTCTACAGTAAAGAAAATCAAGAAACATCAAAAGATCCTTACCTTGAGGTATGCTATGTTCCTCCTGTTTGCGGCAATGGTGTTTTAGAGCCAGGAGAGCAATGCGAGAAAGTTGGTGGCCAATGGCCAGTTTGCTGCGATAGTAGTACATGCCAGTTCAAAACATCCGGAACCGTTTGTAGAGCAGCAGAAGGCGTTTGTGATATAGAAGAATACTGTACTGGTCAAAGCGCAGATTGTCCGGTTGATCAAGTGAGATCAAATACTTATGAATGCAGACCAAAAAATGCACAATGTGACGTAGCAGAATATTGTGATGGTCAAAATAAGCATTGTCCAACAGATGAAAAGGAGCCATTAGGCACTCCTTGCAATAATGGTTTATATTGTGATGGCCCTGATCACTGTGATGGTTATGGTAATTGTGTGAATCTTGGACCAGCGATTGATTGTTCCCAATTCAATATCCCAGGAATAGATACATGTGACAACGATCCAGATTCATATCATCCAACTTGGGATTTTAGAAATGCTTTCATAAGCGTTTGTGATGAAAATAAGGATGCGTGCACGCAAGGAGACCCAACAATAACACACACTTGTAGCGTAGAGAAATGTGATGCTGAGTGTGATTCAAATGACGATTGTGAAGGTGAGTGTGTTGGAAATGTTTGGTATCATAGTGGAACATGTTTACAAGATTGTACTTGCCAGTATAGCGATACGCAAGACTGTGACGAATTAGATTGCACTACTGGTATAGAATGCATCGGTGTCGGAACAGGAGAGATTCAAGAATGGGGAGATGACTACTCTTGCGGGCCTAATGGTTGTTATGTAGTGGGTAAGAAACCCTGTAGTAAAAATTGGACGTGCGGGAGCATAGAGTGTCCTTCATGCTTTGAAAAGGAATGTGGAGGAGTTAAACTTATATGTTTTGAAACAGGTGGCTTATTCACCTTGATATGGAATGAAGAACCAGCACCTCTTGAGACAAACTGTACTGATGGTTATGATAATGATTGTGATGGTTACATAGACTGCGCTGACTTAGACTGTATAGGAAAAAATGGAACTAATGGAAATTTTTGTTGTTCAAGCGATTCAGATTGTGAATCTTTTGGTGAACCATACTTTTATCCTGAAATAGCAGTGTGCGATTATAACCCAGACAATTACTTACTAACATTTGATTATAGGCCAGAGGTGCCTGGTGAGTGTAACCTGAAAATACTTGAATGTGTTCCAAAACAACAAGAAATTTCCCACACTTGTGCTGATTCTGATGGGCAGGATGGTGGTCCAGTAATACCAATAGGCAATGGCATAAGAACTTGTTCAGCTGAGTGTGATGGTTTTGGAATAGAATGTCAACCCAAGATAATTGATGATACTTGCTATTATAGTGGAAGTTGTGATACTGAGTGTGTATGTGACTATCGCGACTCTCAATATTGTCCGGAACCTGGCACGGTAAAAGATGGGATATGTTATTATGGATATCAAACATGTACAGAGAATGGTTGTGGCTTATTAACGAGTGGAATGGGTTGCAATGATTATTGTGATCCGTTATTGGGTCCAAGAGACACGATTGGTCCAACAACTTCGAATGTTGTCGTGACTCCACATTACAACAATGGAGTATTCAACTTAACAGCCAAGACAGAGGATACTTGTACAGTGATAAAAACAGCTGAATTTTTCGTTGGTCCGGATTCCTATGCCTCATGCGACCCCGAGGCACCTGTTAAAGGCACGATATATCCAGCGGATGATGGTAGTTTTGATTTAGACAAATTAGTAGAATACCTTTTGAAGAAGAACATTGTTTTTAAGAGTGATGGAGTGAATTGGGTTTGTGTGAGAGCACAAGATAATGCTGGGAATTGGGGTAACTGTGAATGTACCTATTTTGAAGAGGACATACTCCCACCAGATTGTGCTTATGATATTTACTTAGATAATGTTCTATATCCGAATGAATACTTGATTTGTGGAAATAATACATGGCTCAATGCAACAGTTTGTGATCAAGAATCAAAGATCCAAGGTGGAGAATACTTTATTGATGTTGTGATACCACCAATTCCAGCTCCTTGGAGCGGAATTTGGATGGACACTTCTTATAACTTCACGAGGTGGGATGGTTACAAATGTGCATACATAGGTGCTTTCGTTGATGCAAGTAAGTTATCAGATGGAACACATTACATAAGATTAAGAGGAAAGGACACAGCAGAGAATTGGGGAAAGATTTCTGAGTGTCTGGGTGTTTCATTTGTCAGAGACACGCTTGCCCCAATAACAACTAAAACTTTGATTCCTGCAGGAGGAGTATCGCATGAATGCACAAGTGATGAAATAACAGCCGCTAATCTACCTCAAGGTATTCAATTAACAAATGGGTGTCAATTTGTGAAAACAGGGACTCAAATAACACTTCATGCTGAAGACCCTGACCCACAAAAAACAGGAGAGCATGCAGACAAGACAAAAATATATTGGAAAGTTTACTACAAGGTCAATCCAAATGATCAATGGCTATTGGATCAGGAAGGTATGGGTGAAGAAAACCAAGACGTGACAATCACATTGAGCAAAGAGTCTTACCATTTAATAGAATACTGGGCAGTAGATGGCTGCGGATGGGAAGAGAATCATCATTTTGAATTGGATATTGTTGATGATAAAGCACCCGTAACAACAAAGATAATAGGGGAACCAAAGATAGAATGTGGAGAAAGCCAAGGTTGTGATTATTGGATAACGCAACAGACAAAAATAACATTAGATTGCGTTGACCAAGAACCACACCCATCAAATCATGTTAAAGTTTATTGGAGATATAAAGTCGATGATGGTCAATTTACACAATGGTTTGTTGATGAAGATGGTAATGTAGAATTCACCTTCCCAGAAGATTCTGTACACACATTAGAGTATTATTGTGTGGATGTTTTAGGCAATACAGAACAAATCCATGTAGAAATTGATAAAGTGGATACAGTCCCACCAACAACAACCAAGACATATGGTCAACCACTAGTTGAAGGACAAGGTGGCTATCCGAAATGGATAACGAGTCAGACACCAATAACACTCGCAGCAACAGATGGCGGAGAAATATGCGCTGTTGGCATGTACAAGATTTATTGGATGAACACACTTGTTAATGATAATTATTGTCTTGATCCAAGTACCTACTGTCAACCCATTCACAGCTATGAAAGTGAAGGATGGAACGAATATACAGGACCTTTCTACAAAACTGAGCAGTCGTGTCACATGATAGAATATTATAGTGTTGACTTGCTTGGAAACAAAGAACCAATAAAAACTCAATGTGTATTCGTCGAGAACACACCTCCTGTTTCACAGAAATCACTAGGAACCCCAAAACATGAGTGTACACAAGAAGAAAAGACGCAGTACGGAATCAACGATTGCTGGTTTATGACAGACGAAACCCCTATAGAACTTTCTTGCGCTGATCAACAACCTCATCCAGTAGATGACGTGAAGATTCACTATAAGATTGAATGGAAGATGAATTGGGAAGATAATTGGCAAACTGTAAAAGAAGAAACTGTTGGTAATTATATTAAATTCTATTACGAAGATTTACCAAATTATGAATCCTATCACAGACTTACTTGGTACTGTGTTGATGCTTTAGGTAACAAAGAAAGCGAACATGTAGAATTGGACATAGTTGATACTAAACCACCAGTTTCACAAAAAACATTAGACAATCCTAAGCATGCTTGCACATCAGACGAGCAAGCATTGTATTATCCAAATATGCCAAATCCAACCGACGGATGCTATTTCATAACACAAAAAACTCTAATAACAGTTAGTTGCTCAGATCAAGATCCACATCCAGTAAATCATGTCAAAATATATTATAGAGACTACCTTGTAGGAGAACAGCCAGGAGATTTCAAGGAATATGTTGTATACGACAATGAACCTTTGGTGATATATAAAGAAAAAGATTCAGCTCATGTATTAGAGTGGTACTGTGTGGATGAATTGGGCAATACTGAGCAGTTGCATGTGGAATATGACATTGTTGATTCAGTCCCACCACAGGGAATAAAAACAATTGGAGAGCCAAAGATAAAATGTGAATCAACAACCTTTAGTGATAATGTAGAAAACGGAGCAGGTGAATGGACTGCCACAGGCTTGTGGCACATAACTGAATACAGAAGTCACAGTCCAACTCACAGCTGGGCTTACAATAAAGAATCAGACCACAATTATGATACAGGTTTTGAAAATTCTGGAGAGTTGATCTCAAAAGACATTATCTTAGGTGATAATTCACAATTGACATTCTGGAGCTATGAAAATACAGAGAAACTTTCTCCTTACGATGCAAGAGAAGTTTACGTGAATGACGGTTCAGGTTGGGTTAAAGTTTGGACTTCAACCGGCCCAGAAGACCAATGGCGTCAAGTAACGATTGACTTGTCCGCATATACAGGAAAAAATGTAAAAATAAAGTTCAGGTTTGATACAATAGATTCGTTGTTTAACAATTATGAAGGTTGGTATGTGGACGATATAGAAATAACTAATATTAAGAATTGCGATTACTGGGTTAGTGACAAAGTAACAACAATAACCTTGGATTGCGACGACAGCTGGGATAACCAAGTACCACATCCAGTTGACCATGAGAAGATGTGCTATAGAATATCATTCGATGATCCACAACAACCATGGTTAACAACTCAATACTGTACTCAATTTGGAGGAACAATGGAAGGTGATTATTGCTGTGCTGATGTGTCTGGAGAATCCAAATACACTTTCACATTCCAAGAAGACTCATTACATGATTTAGAATATTATTGTGTGGATGCACTTGGTAATCAAAACCAAGTTGATGTTGAATACTTCAGAGTCGATTCAGTCCCACCAGAAATAACCAAGACAATAGTAGGTCCTCATCATGGAGATTGCTTGCCACAAAATCCAAATGATGTCTGCTTTATCGATGGTATTACAACTATAGATGTACAAATGACAGATCCAGATCCAACAGGGAGAGGTTGCAATGTAGGCGGTGTCTACTGTGAGTGGGGTTATTATCTTGATGATGACTATCAGAAATTTTACGGATGGTATGATAAATTCCCGATAAGCTTCCCAGAAGAAACCAAACATGAACTCCACATAAGATGCTGGGATGCATTAGGAAATGAAATGATAGAAGATGTGGAGGTATTCTATGTTGACAAGACAGCACCAACAACAACCAAGACGTATGGTCAACCACTAGTTGAAGGACAAGGTGGCTATCCGAAATGGATTACATCGCAAACTCCAATCACATTAACAGTTGAGGACACAGGACCTCACAAATCAGGAATAAAGGAAACAAAGTATAGAGTGACTTTAGTTGATGATACTTATTGTGAGAGCCAAACAGCATGCGAAGATGCAACTGGTTCAGGAGATTGGTTGACCTATACTGGTCCGTTCAAAATCACAGAAGATTCCTGCCACTTAATAGAGTTTTATTCCGTTGATAATGTTGATAAGACTGAACAAACAAAAAGACAATGTGTTTATGTTGATAACAAACCACCAGTTTCAACAAAGTACTTCGATGGGTTTAGCAAACCTTGCGATGAATTACCTTGTGCTGCTTCAGGAGATTGTGACTATTACATAAAACAAAACACAAAGATAGTATTGACGTGTGAAGACCAATCACCACATCCAGTAGATGATGTAAAAATCTACTATAGATACTACTTGGATGATGTGTTGAAGCAAGATTGGACTTTGTACACAGAGCCAATACAATATAGTGAAGATTCCAAACACACCCTAGAATGGTATTGTGTAGATGCATTGGGAAATAAAGAAGATACACATACACAAGTTGAGAGAGTGGATACCACACCGCCAGAAACAACCAAGAGCATCGGACAACCCCAATGGGATAATGGTTACTGGATAACATCCCAAACACCAATAACATTAACAGCTCTCGATAAACAAGAAATGTGTGCTGCAGGACCTGAGAAATTACATTATGAGATATGGTGGGATTCAAACTGTGATGGTGAAGTTGATACAAAAATAGAGGAAAAGGATATCTACACAGATGAGAATTGCAATCTTAAAACAACATTCTATTTAGGAGAGGAATGCTTACATGAGATAAGGTGGTATGCTGAGGATGCGCTTGGCAATGTTGAACAAGAACATGTGCAATATCATAAAGTAGACAACACACCACCGCACATCCTAATTTTGAAACCAGTTGATGGTTGGTATTCTGACGGAGAAGATATACCAATCGTAACATTAGCAGAAGACTTGACAAATCCACACGGACCTTGTGAAAATCCATTAAGTGGAATGTGCAATGTTGGGATAGAAGATGGTAGGCAGTGCTATGCTTACTTGATTGATTTGTTACCAGAATTTAAGATCGTAGAACTTGAGACGGATGGAACACTCGTATATAATGCTGAAGCAAAAGAATGTCAAGGTTATGCAACCATACCAAATCCAAGTGGGATACCAGATGGTGTAGTGTTTTTAGCTGTCTCAGTTGATGACAATCTTGGAAACATGGGAAATAGCTTAGGAGAAGTATATCACTCAATTATGATGCAGTGCGGATGTGAAGATGGATACATGGAAAACTGTCCACCAACTTGCATAGCAGATGTAATCCAAGATATAGTAACAATCTGGAACTTACCGAAGATTGGCATAGACAATCATGCGCCAGAAGTGGAGGTAACTTTACCATTTGAAAATGATCTTTTAGGTAGTCATCCGATCCAAATAAGTGCAGATATTTTAGATTCGTATGAAGGACAAGTTACAGGAGGGATAACAACAGGTACACCTTGCTATATAACACTTGGTGGCATATCATTAGGATCCGTACCATACGATAATACGAATAGAATGTGTTATGGAACGATAATGGTACCGAACGATAAGGAACTGCCCCAAGGAGAGCAAGAGCTGAAAGTTGAAATAGCAGACAATGCAGGAAATATTGGAAGTGATTCGGTCATGGTAAATGTTGACACAATAGCACCAGCATTGGAAATTCAATACCCAGAAAATAACATGTTTGTGAAAGGAACAATTGACATACAAGTTTTGGTAGATGAAGCAAATGTGCCAGAACCGATGAAGATAGAAATTTCAACAGACAATGGACAAACATGGAATGAAGTTAGTGATTGTGAATACATAGGTCCGAGTCCTGGTTATGAATATAAATGTACATACTCATGGGACACGACCACAGCAACAGATGGTTTGGCATATGGTATAATTGCGAGATTGACAGACAACGTAGGAAACACAGGATATTCGGAACAAGTGATCGTCATCGTTGATAATGGAGAACCAGAAAGTGTTGCGATAATAAGACCACTCAATAATGAATATATAAGCGGTTCCGAAGCTGCAATAGAAATAGAAGCCGTAACTGCTGATGCAGTTAGCGGAATTGAAAGAGTTGAGTTCTACAGGATGGTTTATGGAGAAGACGAAAGTGAATACCCAGAACTAATAGGATTAGATGATTCACAGCAAGATGGTTGGATGATCACATGGATGCCAGAACAGACCGATACCTACACGATATATGCAGTCGCTTATGACAATCTTGGAAATAGCTTGAAATCAAGAGATGTTAGATTTACATATGATAATGTGTGGCCATCCGTTGAGATACAGAGTCCACTGACACCAGTTTGGAAGAAAGCAGGTGAGATGTTAGAAGTTTCCTTCTTATGTAAAGAGGACAATCCTAAGAGCTTTAAGATAATGGTATTCACAGGTGGAGGAGGAACAATTGTTGGTCACATTGATAGTGAAGATTCAAGCATGTTGTATAGATGCTATGCTGGAACAGAACCAATCACATACATGGTTCCAATCTATGAAAGTACCCCAGAAGGCACTTATCATTTGGAAGTTTATGTGTATGACAAGGCAGGAAATGGAAAAAATGACATAGCTTGGGGTGTTGTTAAGATAGACAATTATCTACCACAACCAGTGAATATAGGAACACAGAATGTTGATAATCCACCGTATGATAGAGATGGAGATTATAAAGTAATATGGAACGGTGGGAGTGACACGAACTTTGATAGGTTTGACATTGAAGTTGATGGAAGTATTGTCAATAGTGTAACATCACCTTACACAGGTGTAAGTTCAGATGGAATGCACACTTACAGAGTTAGAGCAGTTGACAAAGCTGGAAAGACAACCTGGTCGGAGCATGTGAATGTGTTTGTTGATACATATGCACCTTCAATTACACCCGATACACAGTACAGCGTACCAATGTTAGGTTGGTTTGTGAACTTCACAATAACTGATCTAACACCTAGTTCAGGATTGCAAGAACCAATCTACAGTACAGACGCCACATTGCCCCCACTTTGTTACTTCAATTCATTGACAAAAATTGGATATTGTTATGTGATTACCACGCTCGGCGGAGGTAACTGGTTGGACATAAATATAAGAGACAATGCAGGATGGAATGTGACGAGAAGAATAGAGAGAGGAGTACCAATTGACTTTACACCACCAGAGATCGTAAATTCAGCGCCAGGCGGAATCTTGGATGGAAGCGAAGGTATTATGTTGCAAGTATTCACAAATGAACCAGCAACATGCAAGTTCGATGTTTTGAGTAGGTCATATGATACAATGGCTTACATAATGAACACATTAGAAGGAGATGGCACTTACCATTACTATGAATTATCAGGATTGCAGGATGGGATGTATGCATATCACGTGAAATGTAAGGATGTTGCAGGAAACGTGATGACAAATTCAGAAATGATAATATTCGTGCTCGATACAACTGGGAACTACAATGTAACGATTAATCTACATGCAGGATGGAATGGATTCTTCCTACCAAGACTGGTCTTGGAAGACATTGATTCGTTGGGTGGCGATTACTCGGTTTGGAATGTGCTTGAATCAATAAGTGGGAATTACACAGTGATATGGTATTATGATGGAACGATGTGGAAGTATTACAATCCAGAATGGGGCAACAACCCACCACCACTACCATGGGCATTGACTGAATTTAATGACCAACAAAATAGACCATACTGGATATATATGACACAGGGTGACAGGTTAGAGATAGAATAAATTTTTTATCTTTTTTATGGTAATCAAAAACATTTAAAAAGAAGAAAATAATTGAGTTGATGAGGGTCAAAATGAAAAAAAAGGATTTAATTGCAATTTTGATTGCATTGGTGGTTTTTAGTATTTCTAGTGCTTTTGCAATACCTTGTGCATTTGAAGGTTATGCCTCTATTGATGGAAATCCGGTTCCTGATGGCACATTAGTAGCAGCATATGTGAACGGTGTATTAAAATCAAGTTTTAATACGATTACTTGGAATGGTCAAGGTTATTACGGATTGCAAGTGGATGCGGTTAATGAAACTGTTACTTTTAAAGTTGCAGGATACTGTGTGAATGAAGCACCACAAATTTGTTATTCAGGTAATTTGATGAATTTGAACCTAACTGTTACAACAAATAAATGTGGTAATTGTGTATGTGAATCTGGTGAAACATGTTCAAATTGTCCAGTAGATTGTGGAACTTGTCCTCCACCTACACCGTACTGTGGAGATGGATCTTGTAATGGTGCAGAGACATGCTCATCTTGTCCTCAAGATTGTGGAACTTGTCCACCTCCGCCTCCACCCCCACCTCCACCACCATGCCAAGAGAATTGGACATGTACAAGTTGGTCAGACTGGTCAGATTGCATAAACAATGTTCAAACAAGAACTAGAACATGTAATGACTTAAATAATTGCAACACAACCAAGAACAAACCGAATGAAACTGAGACAAGACCATGCATTCCACCTTGTGAGGAGGGGAAAATAAGATGTGACAGTATTTGTGTTACTCCACTTTGTACATCGGATTTAGATTGTGTTGATAACAATGCATGCACATTAGATGTCTGCAATTATCCGAACACATGCATAGCTTCATGTTCAAACATACCCATCACTACATGTGCAAATGGAGATGGATGTTGCCCAGTTAATTGTAATTCTTTAAGTGATAATGATTGCTTAGCTGTTTGTGGTAATGGGATATGTGAGAATGGGGAAAGTTGTGATAGCTGCGCGGAAGATTGTGGTACCTGTGCTCCAGGAACAACTGGGTTAGTAATCACACCAGCATCTGAAGAAGTAGCGCCAACTGGATTTTTCGTAGGAGCGTTACAACCTGCAAATTTAGGTGCATTAGTACTGTTCTTGGTCGTGGTGTACGCAATCTACCTAATCTTCTACAAGAAGAAGAAAGAAGAATAAACTTTTTCTTTGTTTAAATTTGTTATTAAAATTGAAAGGAAGATCACGAGAAGCGCTGAATTAGAATGAATATAATATACTTATATCAACTCGTTCATCTACTTACCTATCCAGCTCCACCCCCACCCCCACCTCCACCTCCACCGCCCCCACCAGCAAATCCACCGCCAACAGATGAAGCTGAACTGAGGGAGCTTATTGTACCTGACATGCTACTAATGAAGGAGGAAAAGGCTTGAGGAGACATGGCTCCTATGTGTAGTGGTGTTGTTCCACGATACCAAACAACAGGTGTGAATGTGATATTTCTCTCCTCACTCAATCTCTTTATGTTTTCAAGTAACTTCTCAGCTACTCCCAAAACAATTGCATAGACCAAGTATTTGTCCCAGAGATGAATCAATACAGATGGAGCGCTTTCCATTGCTGAAAAATCAGAAATGTATCTTTTGAATGCTTCCCACTTCTTTTTATCAAGCATCGCTTCCCTTGTATGTCTTGATAATGGCCTTGTAATTGCCTTACCAATAAAATAACCCAGAAATGGTCCAAGTATTAGACCTTGAATGAGTATGCGGATGTTAGGTAACAATATCCAGAAGAAAAGTAAAGTTAGAATCGTAAAATTAACAGTAAAGAATAATATATATTTTTCTCTCTTCTTCTCGCTAACACTCTCATATATTTTGAAATAATTTTGCTCGAACCAATGTCTCGCGCTCTCATCTAAGCTCTTAATCCTACCCTGTATCAGATGGGGGTGTTTCTTGCACCATTCTGTAATATCAGTACTTGTAACTTCATTTCCATTTTCTGAAATCGTTGTAAATAATAAATGGAGTACATCCTTTTCGAATGGCAGGAGCTGGGGAGGAGTCAATCTTGAATAATAAGCTTCTCTACCTTTGTTCGTTAATACAAATCGTTGCTCTGTTTTTTTAATTAAACCAAAAAGTGATTCTTTCTTCTCTTCAATTATTTCAATGTACCCTCTCCTTGCAAGATCAAATATTGTGGCTAAGAATGCCCTTGCTGCTAGACTGATCGGTGCTTCTTTTTCTTCCTCAAAAAAGTTCACTAGCGCCAATGGAGGAATGTCTCTTGGTATCTCAGGATCGTATTTGAGATCATACTCAACCTTGTATTCAGTACCATACTTCTTGTAATAATAGATGTATAATATAACCATGCATAAAGGCAGGATGATGAATAAAAGTAGCGGGGCAATAGAGCTAAGAATGAAATTTGTTTTTTCTTCCTCCAAGATTTTTTCATATGCCTTCTGATTTATTAATGGGACGTCTGGAAAAATGTCTGGTGAAGCAAGAATTCTAAATTCAACAAAAGTGTCCAGTGGTATGTTGCGATAGCTTACAATTGCTGAACTGTTGTCTTTTGAAAATTTGATATCACCTGGTGTTCCCTTACCATGCACAAATATCTTGAACAACTTTGAACTTGATTTTGGAAGTGTGACATTCACGTAAAGATTGTTAATATATGGATGCTGATCCTCAATCACTTTCCAATAAAACTCAGCAACGTCCTCATATCTCTTCACAGCACCAATGATCTTGTAAACGATGAGAAACGTTTTGAGTTCATTGCTTGCAGTGTAATACCAAGTCACCTTCAAGTGTGTTGAATCTTCTTCCACATTGTATCTGTATAGCTCACCCGTATATGGATTGTAAATACCGATCAGATCAATGTCCTTTGCACCTTTCTTTAAAAAATCCAGATATGCCCAGGAAAAACTTCCTTTGAAAAGATAAGTTCTGTTTTGTGCAACGATGATAGAACCATCTTCTTGTAAATTCAAGTTAATATAAATCGAAGGAAAAGAATAGGTCTTGGACTTTGATGCAGCGTAAACTGGATTAATCAAAATAAATGAAAAAGAGATCATTAAGAATAAGATCAGTTTCTTATTCATGTGAATTTAATAGTAAAAATGAAAATTTTAACTTATCGTTTAACGTACGCATAAAATATTTAAGTTTATATAACACCTTAAATAAAAGGTGATTGCATGAGTTTGTTTTGGATAATTGTTGGCGTGGTTGTCATTCTAGCATTCATATGTGTTTACTACATAAACAAAATAATTGTGCTTTCAAACAGGATTGACAATGCTTGGTCACAGATAGATGTGCAGTTAAAAAAAAGGGCAGACCTAGTTCCAAATCTAGTTGAAACAGTGAAGGGTTACATGGCGCATGAAAAGAAAGCAATTGAGATGGTAACAAAGGCAAGAGAAAACATGATGAAGGCAGGTAACATAAGTGAAAGAATAAGAGCAGAGGGAGAGTTGACAAGGGCATTAAAAACGATATTTGCAATAGCTGAAAACTATCCACAATTGAGAGCAAGCGAGAATTTCAAGCTTCTGCAGGAACAATTGGATGGGATTGAGAGCAAGATTGCATATGCCAGGCAGTTTTTCAATGATTCAACACTTGAATATAACAACCTAGTCACAACAATACCTGGGGTTTGGTTTGCTTCATTGATGGGAAGGAAGACGAGACCGTTTTTTGAGATAGAAGAAAAAGAGAGAGAGCCAGTGAAAGTGAAGTTTGAATAGAAATGGAAAGAATAAGTTTTTATGAACAAATAGAGAAAAATAAGAGGGACTCGATCTTTCTTGTAATTCTTGTTTTCATATTTCTTCTTGCTCTTTTTTATGTGATCAGTTTGATATTTGCACCCGAGCTCAGCGCAATCTTCATCATCTTTGCTTTTATTATCGCAATTTCATACATCTTTATTTCTTACAACTACGGAGATGAGATTGTGCTCGCTGCCACAGATGCCAAACCTGCGAATGAAAGGGAACACGCTTATCTGATAAATACTGTTGAAGGTTTGAGCATCGCTGCTGGGATACCAAAACCAAAGGTATATGTGATCGAAAGTGATGAAATGAATGCATTCGCAACAGGTAAGGACCCAGCGCATTCTTCAATTGCAGTTACAACGGCACTATTGAAAAATCTGAATCGGATGGAATTAGAGGGTGTGATAGGTCATGAGATTTCACACATAAAAAACTATGATATAAGGTTCGCCACACTCGTTGCTGTGTTAGTTGGTTTGGTTGCAATTGTTAGCCACATGTTACTTCGCTCTTATAGGTTTGGTTTTAGAAGGGAAAGGGGAGAAAGAGGTGCCGGTTTAATCCTGATAATTGGTCTTATTCTTGCGATATTTGCACCAATTGCCACGAGATTAGTTCAAGCAGCGATATCCAGAAGAAGAGAATTTCTGGCAGATGCAGATGCTGCAAAATTGACGAGGTATCCAGAAGGGCTAGCAAGCGCATTAGAGAAAATAATGAAGATGAATATGGGTAAAAGTATGAATGTGAGTGAGGCGGTTTCTCACCTTTTCTTTGTTGATCCAAATAGAAGTCCATTAGATGCATTATTTGCCACACACCCACCAATCCAAGAAAGGATAAGAATCCTCAGAGCAATGTGAAGTCAACTTGTTCTTATGAATAAACTCACACCTACGAAAAAAAGTATGAACTTGATTACCATCACTGTTATCCATGAATAGACTGTAATTCTAAGATCACCAAAGACAATGACACCACTAATCAAAGGAACCATAATCAAACTCAGGAAAAAACCGATGACTAGAAAGATGATGTTTTGAGTTGTTAATACGACATAATTTGTAATTAATCCAATACCCAAAGAACCTAAAAATGCAATTATTAAAGCATTTATTATTGATTCTTTTTTGTCTCTTGACCAGAAATAACCGACGACACCCCAAATTATTATTTCAATGACCAACGACAACATAACAATTGTAATTTCGACCATCTTACCTCTTATACTAATTAACTTCAATATTAAATTTTTTTAGTAACCTAACTAATTTAGAAATTGGCAGTCCAATTACATTTGAATAGGAGCCTTCAATTTTTTCTAAAAAAGAGATACCTTTACCTTGGATTGCATATGCACCTGCCTTGTCCATTCCTTCCCCACTTTTTACGTATTCTTTTATCTTCTCCTCGCTCATTTTTCTGAACTTCAATTTTGTGATTTCAACATCGCAGACCAACCTTTTTGTTTTTGCATCAATTACAGCCAAAGCTGTGATAACTTTGTGTGTCCTACCACTCAATTTTTTTAAAATCTGTTTTGCATCTTCCTCATTCTTTGGTTTACCAATTATCTCTCTATCAAGAACAACAACAGTATCAGCACCAATCACGATTCCATTCTTAACTTTCCTTGCAACACTTTTTGCCTTTCTGACTGCTAGCTCCTTCGCAAATTTAATTGGGTCTCTAATCTTAATTTCAGCTTCCCTGATTCTACTTGGAATCACATCAAATTTTATACCGAGCTTTTTCAATAGTTCAATTCTTCTTGGAGAACTGGACGCAAGTATTATTTTCCTCATTCATTTTACCTGGCTCTTAGAAACCACTTGGCAAATTTTTCTAGTGCAATTCTGCGCATTGAAATCTTATTCTTCTCCTTTTTACTCATTTCACCAAATGTCCTTTTGTGACCAGTTGGTATGAATATTGGATCCCAGCCAAAACCTTTACCCTTTGCTTTCTTTGCTATTTTCCCGTTTATCTCCCCGACAAAAGTGACTGGTTTTTTTCCTGGTTTGCAAAACGCAACACAAGTCACAGCCATCGCTTTCCTTTCTTTAAATTCATTCACGATCCTGATGATTCCATTGTTCCCAATACTTTTTAACATCCAATCAATCAATGCACCTGGAAATCCATTCAATGCTCTCAAATAAAGTGCAGTATCTTCAACGATCACAGGTTTTCTAAGTCGTTTAACTGCTTCCTCTGCTTTCTTCTTTGTCACGACCTCAACGTCTATTTCCTGTACTTCCCTTATATCTAGACTAACTTGTTCCAAACATACGCCATATGCTTCCAATATTGAACTTGCTTCCTTAAATTTTTCTTTATTCCCAGTCAAAAAATAAATTTTCTTTATTTTTCATCACCTACGGTTTCAACCAAGTTGTGTTCCAATAAGTTACATCCCCTTCATCATCGACAACACCTATTAATAATGTTTTTCTTACACTATGCGCAACTCTGTTCATACTGCTAAATTTCTTCCAATCAAACTCCTCACTTTCATGCACGCAGTATAAAATCCACTTTGCATGCTCTTTTCCTGGCTCAGCACCCCTTTCGTATACCCTGAAATCAGCACCGTATTTGAGTGCTGTTTTCGTGATGTAACCTCTTGATCTAATGTCTCGATAAACAGAAAATATTGTGTAAAATCTTGGAATTCTTTCACTTGCTATTTTCATAAATTCTTTGAATTCTAATTTATTCTCATTTTCATCGTAAACTTCCAAATCACCTTTTTCAATCAGATATAATGCTTCAACCAAGGAGAGTTCAAGCTTTCTGTTTTTTATTACACCATACTTACCTCTATTATAGATTGTGTTGGCATCCTCTTCATTTTCAACGATTACTTTTTTGTCTACCAGTATCCCTTTCACCATGTTAATAAGAAAAAGAAGAAGTAGTTATTAAACTTTATTTTTCTTGCGGGAAATTTATTGGTGTTTCTTCTGTTTTTTCATTTTCCTCAGTAATTGGTTCAAGCTCACCCACTAATTCTCCCTTTGATTTAAAAATTACTCCCCTCCATCTTAGGTATAATAATATGGCAATGATTAAAACAAGCGCAATTAAGATTGATGTCGGGGATGGCTTGAAGATATTTGCTATAGCATATCCAATTGGTATTACTTCAACTGATTCAAATGAAAGCACTCCATCATCTATCATCACACCATTTGAAAATATCTGGTAAGAAAAGCTGAAATTTCCAATTTTCTTCGGCTCAATTTCAACTCCAATCTTCATTTCTTCATTTGGCTTTAATACAAACGAATTGGGTTCAATTTTTAATTCCCCATCCCATGTTTCATTTTCTGGAAGAGCTGGTTCAACGAGAATAAGGTAGTTCTTGTTGCTATTTCCTTTGTTTCTTATGCTGAAAGAAAAAATTGCTTTCTCATCTTTTTTTATTATACTTGTGGTTTGCTCAAGTCTCACGATATTCTGTTCTTTTTCTGAAGCCACAACAGATAAATTTGATTCCACAATCTTACAAACTTGTGTTGTTATCGAACAGACCTTCGCGCTTATTGTGTAAATTCCTTTCTTTGTCTCAGGAGGTACATAGACGTCTATTCTTATATCTTTTTTAGAATTCGCATATAAGCTCACTTTACTATTTTCAATTTTAAAATTATCCCAACCGTATAGGTCAATCGTATACACATCATTATAATTACCGATGTTCGCCATTTCAAGCACAAATGAGGTATTCTCACCAGAAAAAGTACCATTTTTTATTGGATAAAGGCTTACTGCGAAGTCATACATGAGTGGCTTTACGATCATCATCTTAGAAACATTCGATGAATTCTGGTAATCATAGATAATCGCTTCTAATTTGAAAAAACCAGGCTCTTTTGGTGCGGGTACATAAAATGCTGGAAAAATCTCAACTAGTGAAGGCAAGTATAGAATCTGTCCCTGCTCATAAACATCATCGTTCACTTTGAATTTCACGAACACATATGCACTTCTCGTGTCGAAATTTTTGATATCCAATTTCGTTAGGAATATCTTTCCAGGTGGAACTACATCACTTTCAGTTGAGATATCAATTAGCTTGAAGTTTACAGCACACGCTGGAGTAATCAAGAGTAATAAAATTACGATTGAAAAAATGCATTTCTTTATCATTACTTTAAAGTAATAACTTTTTATTTAAATATCTTTCGGTAAATCGTGTATAATAAAGTTTATTCCATTGCTTCTAGTATCGTCTCACTTATAAGTTTACCAAAATGAGTCATTTTGATGATTACTATCCTTCCCTCTTTTTTTGTAATTATCAAGTTCTTTTTCTCCATTTTCTCTAAAAGATATCCAAGTTTTGTCAATTCTTTTTTTGTTACCTTTTTACCAAATAGACGCAATATTTTTCCCATCCCTTCCACTTTTCCCTTATTTTTCTTCAAAATTTTTAGGACCATTGCTTCCTTATCATTCATTATCTTTTCATTCTTGATAATTGGTATTTCATAGAGCGCAATACCTTTTCTATACTTCATTTTTTTCAATACTTTTATATATGCCTCACTTGTCTCTTTATTTTCTTCAGGAATCACGATGTACGGTATGATGTTGAATACTGATGCAAGAGAAAATGTGGCAACTGTAGCTGATTTAGTGGTTGAAGAAACGTCAACATAAATGGTTTTGTTTCTTTCTTTTTTAATCAATTTATAAAGTTCTTTAAAACATTCTTCGAATGATTCTGGATTTATTGGAAATTTTTCGCATTCAATAATCCCATTCAACTTTTCTTGAATAATATCTGTGATCTCTCTTGAATTTCTTCCAAAGAAGTTATTCAATTTATTGTAAAGCAGATAAACCTTCTCTATCTTTTTTTCTCCAATATATTTACTTATACCGTACAAATTTCTATTCAAATCCACACTGACAAATATTGCTAATATGTTCTCCATTTCTGCTAAAAATATGTTTTTTCTTAATAAAAAATTTAATGGTAAAATATTTAAATATACAGTACAAAAAATATTTTGACCATGTTAATAGCCGGATGGTCATTCACTAATTTGTGCAATCTTAGATGCAGACATTGCTATAACAATTCTGGCATCATTAGAAGGAATGAGCTCACGTTTGAAGAGTCAAAACAAGTGGTTAAAAAATTAAAAAGTGCAGGTACGGTTGCAATTAATTTTGGTGGAGGTGAATGTCCACTGAGAAGAGATTTTATTCCTCTTTGCAAATATATTGCTGAAAATTCTAAAATAAAAATTTCATTGACGACCAATGGAACAACCTTTTCATTAATAAAACATAACTTAAATCTATTTCACGACATCGGGGTTTCCTTAGATTTTCCAGATGCGAGGAGACATGATTGGTTTAGAGGAGTAAATGGGACTTTCAAAAAAGCAACAGAGACGATTAAAAAACTCGTTGAAAATGGTGTAAAGGTAGAGATAGTTACCTGCATAACAAAATTGAACTCTGACATCAAAACATTAGAAAAAATGTATGAACTTTGTAAGAAACTCAGAGTTGATTCTTGGAGGATAAATAGATATAGACCAACTGGTAGAGAAGAGATGATAGAAAAATTAAGGTTGGATAAGGAAACATTAAAAAAAGTTTACCAATTCCTTGCTTCCCTTAGCATGGATACAGTAAGTATATCTGACCCAATTTTCAGAGCATATGCAGGAATCAAGGGGGCATTCGCTGGCTGCCCTTGTGGCACTTACTCTTTTAGGATCCAACCAGATGGTGAGGTAAGTCCATGTATATATCTCAAAGAAAGTGGTGGGAATATCAAAGAAAAAGCAATCGATGAAATAATGAACTCGGAAATCTTCAAGAGAATTAGAGAAAGAAATCCAAGGGGTAAATGTATAAACTGCAGTATCTATCAACAATGTAAAGGAGGATGCGCTGGTTCTTCTTATTTAGAATATGGTCATTTTGACGGGCCAGATCCACTTTGTTTTCTCCAGACAGATGAAGTTAAAAGTACTGAAATTTTTGTACCAAAAAAATGGAATGTGCATGAATTGTATTTGTGTACTGTATACGTGCCAATCCATAGGTGAATTATGGACTTCATATTAAAGAATGGAATTATTGTTACACAGAACAAAAAGAGGGAAGTAATAGAAGGAGATATTTTGATAGAAGATGGTAAAATAAAAAAAGTTGGTAATTATTCTGAATCAGAAGCAAAGATTGTCATTGATCTTAATAAAAAAATTGTCCTTCCGAGTTTCATAAACACACATTTCCATCTTGGTGAAACGATATATAAAGGATTAATTAAAAAGATGAAGTTGGATGACTACATCAAAAAAACTGAGGAAATGTGGAAGAAGGTGAAAAATAAAAAATTTGTTCAAAACTCCACAGTTAATTACTCATTGCTTGAGTTAATAAAATCAGGTACATCTCTCTTTGTAGCAGCAAGAAACTGGGAAAATGTGAAAAAATCGAATCTTAAGGCTTTTCTTGGATATCCAATAATGCTTTCTGACAAATTAAGCACTTATTTAAAAGATTTTCCAGAGAAATTTGATAAAACATTTGAAGAATTCAATTCAAATAATATAAAAGTTGGCATTTGGCTCCATTCTTTACCCTTCTTAAACGAAAAAATTTTAGAGATGATTTCGGAAAAATTTTATGAATATGACAACATCTTCCTAACCATTCACATAAATGAGACACTTGATGAAAGAAAAAAAGTAAAAGAAGTTTATGGTGAATACCCAATCGAAGTGATGGAATCTTACAAACTTATTTCATCCAGGACTCTACTTGTCCATTGTGTTCACGTTGACGAGAATGAAATTCAGATCATTAAAAAGAATAACGCAAATGTTTCGTTTTGTCCAATTTCAAATGTTTTTCTAAAAAACAAATTACCACCTATTAAAAAATTTTTAGAGAAGGGAATAAAAATTTCTTTGGCTAGTGATGGTTTAGCAACTGGAAAAACATGTAATTTACTTAGCATCGCTAATTTCTCATATGAACATTACAATTTAGATCACCAAAAACTATTAGATTTGATAACAATAGATGCTGCAAAATGTTTGGGTGTAGAGAAAGAAGTCGGGAGCATTGAAGTGGGTAAGAGTGCCGATTTTGTATTTTTTAATAATAAATTCCATGTTTTTTCAAAACAATCTTTAATTAAAAAAATAATTTCATTGTCACCAGCACCAGAAGACCTTTTAGTAAATGGTAAATTTTTGATGAAAAATAAAAAAGTTTTTCTAAATGAGAAAAGGATAATCTCAGATTTTAAAAAAGCAAGGGAGCAGATATGTATAGGGAATATTTAAAGAAATTATTGAGATCAGAAAAAGGTAACCCAGTTAATATTAAAAATAAGATTGCACTTTTGAAAAGAAAAAATTTGATTAGATGGGCCCATGGTTATCCAGATGAATACAAGTATGGGATGTTATGTGTTGGATTTCAGCTGATTTATTTTCTGTTGAACAGAGATAAAGATACTTTTTGTGAACGATTCTTCTTACAGAAAAAAGAGAAGGAAGTATTAACCATAGAAACACAGACGAAACTCAAAGAATTTGAAGTTATCAGTTTCACGCTGCATTATGAATTGTTATATCCAAATATATTAAAAATACTAGAAAACACCGGAATACCGGTCTTTGCAAGTGAAAGAGAGAGACCAATCATAATTGGCGGAGGTACATGTGCATCATATAACCCTGAACCACTTTCACTTTTTTTTGATGTATTTGTAATAGGAGAGGCCGAAGATACAATTAAAGAATTATTGAAAGTGTATAAAAAGTATAGAAACAAAAAGAAAAGTGAAATTTTGAGAGAGTTCGCAAAAATAAAAGGTGTTTATGTACCATCCTTATACAAGATCAAATATTCAAACGACAATAAAATAAGTAGAATAGTAACTATAGCGCCAGCTGCAAGTAAAGTAGAAAAAAGATATACAAACAACATAAACTATTTCCAACATTTCATTGTTTCTCCTTTTTCTCTTGAATCAAATCTTTGTTCGATTGAAATCGCAAGAGGTTGTAATCGAGGGTGTAGATTTTGTATGTTGAGTTATATGTTCAGACCTCAACGTTTCAGAAAGAAAGAGATCATCATAAAAATAGCAAGAAAATTGAGAAATTACACAGATAAAATAAGATTGATTGCTCCATCAGAAGATGCACATCCAGACATTTTGTATGTATTGAAAAAGCTTAAGGGAATGGGATATAAGATAATTGTTGGATCACAACGTGCGGATATGCTTTCAGCATCATTTTTGGAGCTTATAGACAATGACATATTCACGATTGCTCCGGAGACAAGTTTAAGATTGAGGTATAAGATAAATAAGATGATTAGCGATGATCAACTGTTTAACTCAATTAAAATGTTTGTTAAAATGGGAATTCCAAAATTACAATTATTCCTAATTATAGGATTTCCATTCGAAACAAAAAAAGACCTAGAAGAATTAGCAGATCTCATAAAAAAAGTTAGAAAGAAATTGGATGAGTATGGTGGAAAAGGAATAAAATTAATCCTTCACATAAATTGCCACATTAAAAAACCATTTACTCCCTTTCAATGGGATAGACAATTAAGTTACAACGAATACATGAAAAAAATCAATTTTATAAAAAGTAAAGTAGGAAAAATGAAAAATACAAAAGTGGAACTAATGACAAAAGAACAACTTGTCATTGAGGGTATTCTGGTTAGGGGTGACAGAATCGCAGGTAAAATTCTTTATGATGCATACAAACTTGGGAATGATTTGGACGCATGGTATAAAGCACTCAAATTGAACAAGAGGAGCTTAAGGTTCTATCTCAGAAAAAGAGAATTTGCTGAAGTACTTCCGTGGAACATCATAAAAACAGAGGTGAGTAAAAAAGACCTTATTTCAGAATACGAAAAAGCTAAAAATATAAATTATACTATTTATTGGTAGTAAAAGTGATGAAAAATGCGAGGTAAATACATCGTGTTTGAAGGAGTTACTTGTGCGGGAAAAACAACACACGCAAAGAATTTAGTGGAAGCACTCAATAAATTAGGTTACAATGCCGTTTATAAAAAAAATGCACTTTCCAACAGTAAGTTTGGTAGTTTGGTTAGGCAAGTTGTTAGGACTCCTACCCCAGAATTACTACATGATGTTCTTTACTTTACTGATTTTTATCTAAATGATTTAAACATAAGAAAAGAAGTATCAAATAATTACATCGTCGTTGCTGATAGGTACCTACCATCATTAGAGGTTTTTAGTGATGTACACAGGGGAAACGTGATTAGAGAAATCGATAAAAAAATTGCCGAAAAACTACAAAGACTTTCATCTAAACCGGACATTGTAATTTACTTGGTATGTAGCAATGAGGAAAAAAAAGATAGAATGCTCAAGAAAAAAGATCTAACAAAAATAGACATCACCGATTTGAAAAATGAAAAATTGATGAACAAGATGGAGGAAAAATTGGAGGAAAAATTAAAGAGACATCGTAAGGTTATTAAGATAGACACGACTAATAAAGAAATTGAAGAAGTTGACCAGGAAATTATTGAAAGGATATTAGAAGAGATTGAAAGTTGATTCAATTGCAAAAAATTTATCTTGCTTTAAAAGCAGTCATTTTCAAAGGTAGGAGGATTCTAATACTTAGGCGAAGTAGCACCGAAGATGTTTTTAAAGAGGAATGGGATATACCTGGTGGTAAAATTAAATTCGGTGAAGAGCCTGAGAAAGCACTACAAAGAGAAATAAAGGAAGAAACTGGAATAAAAGTTAAGATTATTAGACCAGTTAGGATCTGGACATTTTTTAAAGAAAACAGAAAAACACAAGTAATTGGTATAACGCTCCTCTGCAGATATAGTGGGGGAAAAATAAAACTAAGTAAAGAGCATGATGATTATAAATGGATAAAACCAGAGGATATAGGAAAATATAAAATTCATGAAGGAATAAAAAAAGATGTTAAGGAAGCTTTGAAGAGATGAGTGAGCTACTTCAGAGATATCTTTAAACTGAGTTTTTTTATAATGTCAGCGAGATACTCTTTACCTATGATAGTTCTGAATTCGACTGCTTGTTTACCGAAGTGATTTAGCTTTTCTTCAAATTCTTTTGGTTTTAGAACCTTTAAGTCTATACCTTCAGGAGGTTTTGTAATGAGTTCTGGTTTTTCAGAGACAATACACAAATCTATGTCCTTTCCAGCAGGATCACCATAAGTAAAAGCTGCTTTCAACCCATTTTTATTGATTGAATTTACGTATTCTCTTGCTTCCTCTTCCACTATGAACACCTATATCTTTCTTTCAATTAAGTAATACGCAAAAGCTCTCAGCTCTTCTTTTGCTTTTGATGCAGGCAGAATCTTGTCAATGTCATTCCATGCCTTCATTACCAGTTCCCTCGCTCTTTCTTTTGCATATTCAATTGAATGGTATTTTTTTATGATATCTATTGCCTCATTCCTAATTCTTTGGTCTGTTGTGTGCATTTCCAATATTTCTATGAGCCTATTTCTATCCCTTTCATTCGCTTTTTTTAGCGTGTGAATTACTAATAAACTCCTTTTCCCCTCCGTTATGTCTTCTCCTAGCCCACCCTTCCCCCTTGCGAATTCTTCACCCACGAGATTTAGTATATCATCTTGGATTTGAAACGCAATTCCAATCATTTCCGCAAATTTTCCAATTTTTTCAATTTCTTCGTCGCTTTTTCCAGCAATAATTGCTGCAAGCTTAGCTGCAACTCGGGAAATGCAACCTGTCTTATTTGAACACATCTCCAAGTACTCTTCTTCAGATATTTCATTTGCACTTGCAAGACCTCGGTGCCAAGCAATGTCCGTTGCTTGCCCAAGATGTATTCTTATCATCTCTTGCGCATACATCTCATAAATCTTCAAAAGTGTTTTTTGGTCAAGCTTTGCCCTATTTTTTAATAAAGGCAATAGTGATAGATAATAGAGGCAATTACCTGCATTTATTGCGATGTCCTCACCGAATATCTTATGAAGTGCAGGTTTACCCCTCCTCTCCTCGCTCATGTCCTCAATATCATCTATTATTATACTTCCATTATGTAGAAGTTCAGGTATCAAAACGAAATCAATGTATTTCTCTGGATTTTTACCCAGCGCTTCTAGAAATAGTAGGAAAAGCGTGGGTCTCCATCTTTTTCCACCCCTATCTAGAAAATCCCAAACAGGGAGCGAGATTGCCTTCGTAATTGCATCGACATCATATTTATAAGATGGCTTTCCAGCGATGAATTCAAGCTTAGCTTCATTAAATTTTCTTGGGATAAACTCCTCAATTTTCTTGTCTATTAAAGGTGTCTTTTGCTTCAAAATTTTTTGAATATCTATCTTTTTACCCATCCTACTCACCATTTTATATAAATTTAAATTTAATAAAAGAAACTGGGCGATATTTTTTTAAATACATAAAATAAAAAAAGTCCGGGCTACTTATAAATATTATGAGAACAAAAAAAATATGTTTTTTGTTGGATCCAAGTAAAAAAGAAATTGGAAATTTTTTTAAAGCGTGTCGTATGTTGAAGAATGAATATAATAAGAACTTTTTAAAAAAACACGTTGAATTTTGGATTGGTTGCACAAAAGAAAGTGGTTTTGAAGTGATGAAGTGGGCAAGGAAGCTGAAAGAGGAGCGTCTTTCTCCAATCATACTCTTTCCAGGTAGGATAATGCAAGGTATACTGGCTTATGATTATGTAGACAAAATAATGGCACCGATTCTCCTCAATTATTCATTTAATTTTACATACATTCGTAGTTTAATTGGTAGATTCATCGTTAAAAGTAGTGAGAAGACAATAAATTTTGGATATCTAATATTTGGACCATTCAGTAGGGTTGGTAAAAAAGTTGGTGCTAAAAAGATAAGCAAGGAAAAGGTACTCGAGATAATCAAAAAATTTAGGCTAAGAAAAGATTCAAATGTGTTATATTTAGAGGCAGGATCAGGAGCAAAAAAACCGGTTGATTATAACATTGTAAAGAGGGCAAGGAGAATGCTAAAAAGATGTGTATTGATTGTTGGCGGAGGAATTAGAAATCCTTCTCAGGTAAGAAAGTTTTTCAAATGCGGTAGTGATAAAGTAGTTCTCAGCACCGTTCTCGAGAAAAAAGAGCCAACGAAAATTTTAAAACTAATGAAGAAATTTATAAAATGCGTGGAATGATGGAGAAACGGGAAATAGTGGTTGTTGGAGGTGGACCAGCTGGGCTCATCCTAGCAAAGTTCCTAGCCGAGGAAAAAAGGGATTTTGTTTTACTTGAAGAGCATAAAAAATTTTTTCAAAAAGCATGCGGTGAATGCGTAAGTACTACAAGTAGATTTGGTTATTCCTTCCCATCACTCTACGAATCAAAAAAAGGAATTGAGAACATAATAACAAAATTCAGATTGTTCTTCCCAAATAAATTTGAAATCGGAGCAGAAATTGATCATGAATATTGGATGCTTGATAAAGAAAAAGTTGAAGCCGAGATAGCGAAGCAAGTAAGAAAAAAAGGAGGAGAAATAAGGATGGGGCAAAGGGTTAATCGGATTAGAAAGGAAAGTGATGGTATTGTCGTTGAGCCCCAGAACATAAAATGCAAACTTATTGTTGGTTGTGATGGTGCACTTTCAATTGTCAGGAAATTTTTTGGAATGCCAGATCCAATGTTGGGTTTTGCCGTAGAAGGTAAAGCAAAGAAAAAAGTTGATGATCACGAGATTAAATTTTACTTTGGTAAAAAATACTCAAGTAGTGGATATGCATGGAAATTCCCAAAAAAGAATGAATATAATATAGGAACAGGAGCTCTTACAGCAGAAGAGGTTAGAGAAAGGATGGAATTTATAAAAAAAGAATTTGGTGCTAAGGAGCTGAGGGGTGCATATTTACCTGCAAGTTTGCCCATGAGGTGTGTTTTTAACCATGGGATTCTGGTCGGAGATGCAGCCTCCCAGATTGATTGTTTGACAGGCGGAGGCATTAATATCTCAACTGCCTGCGCTAAAATGGCAAGCGAAGCAATCATAAAAACATCAAAGAAGCATTTAGACTACACAATTGCGAACTTACATGAATATGAGGAGAGGGTTAATCAATTAATACTACCACAACTCAAAAAAACAAGAAGAATCGCACTTTTGTTGTATAAGGTATTCGAAAAGAACGATTACTTATTGTACTTAGGTGCCAAATATTTGGGTAAATACTTTCTCAATAAGCTGTAATCTGGTTTACCATTCTTGTTTATAATGATTGTTTTTATCTTTGCCCTTCTACCTGTTTCTCTGTCTACTTTAGTATCCCCAATATAAAGCAAATTTTGCCTCGGAATTCCTAGTTTTTTAGATGCTAGGATGAGAGGTTCTGGTGATGGCTTTGGATTTTTCACATCATTAATTGTGACTATGGCATCGAAGATTCCACCAAGCCCAAATTTCTTTATTATGATTCGTACATCTCCTCTCGTGTTGTTTGTAACAATTGCCAATTCATATCTCTTCTTCAATTCTTTAAGTATCTGCTTTGCACCATTAAACAATTTAGCATATTTAGCCAAATAGTAAGGACCATATATCCTCACACCAATTTTCACCATCTCATTTACTAAGTTCTTGTTCTTCCTTTCACTTTTTGGAAGAAGTGCAGTAATCCAATCTCTATCAGCATAACCATTGAATTTCATTATTCTTTCTCTTTTAATCTCTTTGAAACCAAATTGTAAGAACAAATCACGATAGTATCTATAAAGCGCTTCTTCAGAATCTATTATTACACCATCGATATCAAAAATAATACCTTCAATTTCACCCATATTCTCAACAATGCGGTTGCCGGGATTTGAACCCGGGTTCTGTCCGTGGCAGGGACAAGTCCTAACCGCTAGACTACAACCGCACGATTTAATAATGAAATAAATTCTATTAAATTTTTCTATACTTTCAAAAATATTAATAATGTAATTTGATTTTAAAACTGTATGGATGAAGCACTCATAAAATTGTATCAAAGACAAGGGTATAAAATAATTGGCAAATATGGTGCTGTAAAGCTTTGTTTATGGACAAAGAAAAGTATTCTGAACCGCGGTTTTTGTTATAAACAGCAATTTTATGGTATCCAATCACACCGTTGCTTGCAAATGACACCAAATCTTACTTACTGCACGCAAAGCTGCATTTTTTGTTGGAGGAGTTTTCAAGGAACAGAAATAAAAATGAGGGATTTTGATGAGCCACAAGAAATTGTTGAAAAATCAATTGAAGCCCAGAGAAGTTTGCTGATTGGTTATAAAGGAGATGAGAAAGCGGATAAAAAAAAGGTTGAAGAAGCATTTGAACCAAAACATGTTGCAATTTCGCTGGCAGGAGAACCTACACTTTATCCGAAGATATCGGAATTGATCAAATATTTCCATCAAAGGAAGATGACCACTTTTTTAGTTTCTAATGGTACGAATCCAGATGCGCTCCTAAAAATGGAACCACCAACACAGCTCTATATTACTCTAGCTGCACCAAATGAAAACATATACAAGAAAACATGTCAACCACTGGTTCCAGGAAATTGGGATAGATTAAACAAAACCCTCGAGATTTTACCCTCTATAAAAACAAGGAAGGTGATTAGATTAACGCTTGTGAAAGGTCTTAACATGACTGGTGTTAAAGGTTATGCTGAACTGATAAAGAAAGCTTCTCCCAATTTTGTTGAGGTTAAGGCGTATATGAGGGTTGGTTTTTCAAGAGAAAGGTTAGGAGAAGAATCGATGCCAAGATTCGAAGAAATAAAAAGTTTTGCTGATAAACTTTCAGATTATTCAGGGTATAAAATCATCGATGATAAAAAAGATAGTAGGGTTGTTTTACTGAGCGCAGGAAATGAAAATAGGTTTTTAAACTTGACTTGAAAATAAGTTTTTAAATTAAAGTTAGATTAAAAATTAATGGTGATTGTGATCAAACAATTAATAATTTTAAAAATCGGTGGGAGCGTATTTGCATGCAAAGAAAGCAAGGTACCACGTGTTGATTTGGATGTGCTGAGAAGGATAGCTAGGGAGATCGCAGTCGCATATAAAAGAGGAGTAAAATTAATTCTTGTGCATGGGGCAGGATCATACGGACATCCAATCGTGAAGAGAACAAAAATTGATAAAGGAATTAAAAATAAAAAACAATTAGTGGCATTCGCTGAAACGCAAAGACTTCAAAATGATTTGAATTCAATCGTGACAAAGGAATTAATTGATTTGGGTGTGCCAGCGATACCTTGCCAAGCAAGTGCTTCTGCGATTATGTCAGACGGTAAAATAAAAAAGATGTTCATTGAAGTGGAAAAAGGACTAGTTGAACTTGGTTTAGTGCCAACACTATATGGAGTTCCAGCATACGATGAGAAACGCGGGTGTTCAATATTATCTGGGGATGATATCGTTCCTTTTCTTGCTAAGTATTTGAATGCCAAGAAAATCATACATGGTACGGATGTAGATGGTGTTTTCACTTCTGATCCTAAAATTAATCCAGATGCAAAGCTAATTGAAAAAATTACGCCAAAGAACTTCAAATCGATAGAAAAGGGAATAAGAGGTTCAATGAAAATCGATGTTACCGGTGGTATGAGGAGAAAGATCGAAGAATTGCTTAAGTTAAGTGAAATTGGCATAGAATCATTGATCGTGAATGCGAGGAAAAAAGACAGGATAAAAAAAGCACTTCTAGGCGAGAAAGTAATTGGAACGACCATATGCAAATCGTGATTTTTATGAAAATTAAAAAGGCAGAGCAAGATGTCAATCTTGTAAAGGAGATGTTACTAGTGAGAGGATATGATGCTGCAATTTCAGGTTCTTGGGCCTACTTTGATGACAGAGAAATTCAATTTAGACTTGCAAGGGAATTGGGAAAAAGAGCACCAGATTTGGACATTATCCTCACAAAAAAAATTAGAGAAGAAGAAATAAATGAATTGCAGGATAAGGTAGATTTATCATTAGATTTCTGGAGTTTACCAAGTAGACCAATTGTGACGATAAGCTTTGATGTCTTTGATGGACCACCGATGCCATACGATGAAAGATTAATCCAACTAAGGAATATGATGTCATTCCCAGTTAATGTACTAAAGGACGATGAGGGTAGAATAAAAAAATACCAAGAGTACGTAAGTTGTTTCAATGTTTACTTTGCACTTAAAGACGGAGCAAAAACAATTGAAGAGATATTTGATAAAATAAGAAGTAAAGGTTTCTTATTGCAAGCAAACGAAAAACCGCTTCCAGAAACGTATTATCGGAGCTTTTCCTTCATTCCAATTGAAAGAGGAGTAATTATGTACAAAAATGCATTGGAAAAATTGTTAAAGAAAGGTGTAGTCAAGGAGAAAAGCGGTAAATTTAGACTCTTAAGTAGATTCATAGATAGAGTTTCAAGTGTACCATCTTCAAATTATTCACTTTCAAGAAATGATAGAAATCTTCTGAATATATTGAATGAAATTTACGAAGAAGAATGAATTTTCTTCCACACAACACCTTTATCTGTGTCTTCTAAGATTATACCTTGCTTTCGCAGCTTTTCCCTTATTTCATCTGCTGTTTTCCAATCTTTTTCTTTTCTTGCTTTTTCTCTTTCCTCTATCAATCTTTTTTGCTCTTCTGTTAATTCAACCTTTACTTCAACATCCAAATTTAATCCGAGCACCCTATCAAAGTCCAATACTAATTCATATTTTTCTTGATTATTCAATTCTTTGCTTCTTACTACTTTCCACAGAATTGAAAGCGCAAGTGGCATGTTTAGATCGTCATTAATCGCATTTAAGAATTCTTTCTTGTATTTTGCTATTTTCCTCTTGTTTACTTTACTCTCTAGATTGCCTTTCATTATCCTTACATTCTCGCGCAATGTGGAAAGTGAATTCATCGCAGCTTTCATATTTTCAAACTCAAACTTGAGTTCCGAGCGATAATGTGCTGTTAAGCACAAATAACGGTATGCTAGTGGATCGTACCCATTGTCAATCAATGTCTGCAATGTAATGAAATTCCCGGCAGATTTTGCCATTTTGATTCCTGGACCCAATACGAGAAAAGCACCATGTAGCCAGTAATTAACAAATTTTTTTCCAGTCGCTGCTTCTGCTTGTGCTATTTCATTTGTATGATGTATCGGAATGTGGTCTATACCACCACAATGTATATCAAAGTGCTCGCCAAGGTATTTCATGCTCATCGCGGTACACTCAATGTGCCATCCAGGGAATCCTACACCCCAGGGAGAATCCCACTCCATCTGTCTTTTTTTGTCCTTTGGTGAAAATTTCCAGAGCGCAAAATCAGTTATATTTCTTTTTTGTGGATTGAATTCAACTCTTGCTCCAGCCTTCAATTTCTCATTTAATTCCTTGAATGTCATTCCAGTTAACTTTCCATATTCCTTGAATTTTGATGTGTCATAATAAAGACCATCATCCGTCAAGTAAGTGTATCCTTTCTCTTCAAGTTTTTTTATTAATTCAATCATTTCTTTTATGTGGTCAGTTGCTTTACACAAGATTGTTGGTTTCAAGATATTCAATCGCTCCATATCAAGAAGAAAAGCCTTCGTGTAAAATTCAGCAATTTCCCAGGCAGTCTTTCCCTCCCTTTTTGCACCCATCTCTACCTTATCTTCACCAGTGTCAGCATCAGAAGTTAGGTGACCGACATCGGTCACATTCATTACATGTATCACTTGGAAACCATTATATTCAAACATTCTTCTAAGCACATCTTCGAAAATATATGTCCTCAAATTTCCAATGTGCGCATAATTGTAAACCGTTAATCCACAACAATACATGCGCACTTTGCCCTTCTCTATTGGAACAAATTTTCTTTTTTTTCGAGTAAAAGTATCAAAAAGTTTTATCATTTTAATAATTTGGTGTTCCTAATTTCCAAATGTCTTAATGGATATATTACTTTCATTTTATTCATCAAGTCCTTCTGTATTTTACCTGTTATAATGTTAAGAATCAGCGCATCGTATGTATTCTCTTTTGCAATCTTTTTTATCTCAGTCACAAAAAACTTTCTTAATTTTGTTCTCTTTGGTGCTTGTGTTTTTCTGAACGTGATGAGCCATGTCTTGACCACAAGTTTCTTATTGTCTTTAGTCTCCACCTTTTCAACGATATCAAGTTTAGAAGTTCTTCGCCTAATTAATCTTAACAGATATGGGGTTGCGAGCATGAATGAGTCAATGATTGTATAAGCATCATGGTCCTTAATTTCATTTATCTTCAATCGGAGCTTCATGTAATCCTTTGTGAAATCACCAATCAAATTGCTAATGTTTGTGTATATACTCCTACCAATTATTTTGTTTGGATCATCAGCAAGCGTTTCACCTATCTCTATCTCATTAAATACTTTTGGTGCATGTATGGTATACCATTCTTTTTTCTTTGTCTTCAGTGCCTTTACCATTTTCTTCACTTTATTTCTGTAAATCTTCATTTAAATACTTTTCAAACTCATTTATAAACTCTTTCTCACTATTTAAATTTATTCTAGCTCCACCGGCATGTTTATGACCTCCACCTTCAAAGTTTAATTTTTTTGCAATTTGGCCACATATTTTTCCAATGTTCACATATTCATCCTTAGATCTTATAGAAACTTTAACTTTATTTTCCCTGTTTGCAAAACCCACGATTATCCTTTTTGTTGTTATTGTTCCAGATTCAAGTATGATTGAACAGACTGTACCGATAATGTTATCGTCTATGTCTCCTTTACCAATGATATAAAAACATTTATCTGTTGTGATTATCCTTTCTTTGTTATTCAAATTCTCCAATACCCAATTCAATGCGTTTAGTATCTTGATTTTATATTGTTGCATTATTTCTCTCACATTCTCAATCAAATTTCCATTGCTTCCAATACAGAGCATTACCCCAATACTTGCTGAGTTCATCCTGCCGCAAGCATTTAGCAGAGATGAAAATTCATGTGCATCAGAAAGAATGTCAGATGCACCCTTAATCGTATAAACATTTCCAAGCACATCTTCAGGTTTTTCCGAAGTATCCAACCTGCGCATTATAACAGCAGTGACTAACTTTCTTTCTTCCTCTTCACTCAAATCACACATTCTTCTCCAGCGTCCACTTTCATCCTTTATCTTTATCCCAATGTCTGAGAGGAAACGTACAGCACCAGATTCATTTCCAGAAACGCCAGGGATAAATGGATCTGTTGAATACTGTAAAACAATGTGTATGGGTCTGGATACTCTACCAAAAATTCTCAGTCCTTTTTTCACTTCCATTATATTTGAATTGACTGCTTCGCTTAATAACATCTCATTGATTCCAAAGAATTTACCATCTTTTTCCTGTCTGTCACCTATAGCTCCAATTATTGCAAGATGGACCAAATCTGAATTTTTTTCATCAATTTCTTTAGTAAACAGATAAGATACGCCTGCACCAGATATTTCTGAACCATCGATGTTAAATAAATGTGGGTTTATATGGATTATGTTTTCATTGTTGATAGAATCTTTTAATTGATGGTGATCGAGTATGAGTATTTTACTTGACTTTGATAGATTTATCAGATTTTCAATTTGTCCAGCACCCAAATCAGTAAAAATAAAGAAACTGTAGGTTTCTTTCTCAAGTTCAGCTATTTTTTCTTTTTCAAGTTGCTTTATTAGTGAGATATGAAATTTTTTGTTTTTTCTGAGCAACATCTTACAAATGATGCTTGCCGCACAAATACCATCTGTATCGTAGTGAGATATGACTCGCACAGTCTCAACATTTTCTAAGTACTTATTCACTTCCCTTGCAATTTCATTAATTCTTAATTTAAAATCAGAAATAGACATTTTATTCACTAACTAACAATCTCGCTTTCTCCGGATCATAAGTCCATGTTCTTGGAATTACACCTTTTCTCTTATAATATTTCTCAAGCCTCTTTACCTTTGATTCAATTAGAACTAGATTTCTCTTTGAAACCTTGTCTTTCTTATTCCTTTCAATATGCGTTCTTACCCTAACAGCTTTTTTAATTAAATTTATTAGGTCTTCAGGAAGTTTTGAATAGCATTCATTTTCCTTCATTATCTTTGTAATCTTTTTGTTTGTGATGTTTTTAACACTTGGAATTCCATATTTGTCTCTTAAAATACTACCTATCTGCGCACTTTGATATCCTTCCTTTGCTAGTTTAACCACCAACTTTTCAACTTCAAAAGGTTTGTATCTAAGCCAGCTTGGCGGTATCTTCTTTATCGGTTTTTTTGATCCATGTTTACCATGTCTTGCTGTATGTATTCTTGCCATGCTATCACTCCAATACTTACATATTTAAATATTTTATTTATTTTATCTACAGCTTTTCATTTGATATTATCCAATTTTATAAACATTGTCCTATAAACACTTAGAAATATCTACCCCTACTACCAATTTCTTTAAGTCTCAAGAATATGTCATCAGCTTCGCTACCAAGCTCTTTCTTGTATGCCTTCAATATGAGATTAAAACATTTTTTCCAAATATTGTGATGCGCACTTATCAATGCCTCTTTTAAGAGATGCAAGTCACACGCTTTATCTTCAATTTTATTTGAAAAAAAACCAAGCCCGAAATCAATAAAATAAACTTTTCCATCACTCAAAATCATGTTACTTGTTGTTAAATCTCCATGAATAATATTTGCCTTATGGAGCAATGCGATTTGTCTCCCTATCTCTCTGCAAATGCTTTCCCTATCCTTCCCCAATTTATCCAACCATTCTTTCAGCACTTTTCCTTCCAAAAACTCCATTTCTATCTTCATTTCTTTTTCATCGACACCCACGACCATTGGTACATTCACACCAATTCTTCTTGCTTCGTTTAAGAGCTTCATCTCATTTTTTGTTCTTCTTTTTCTTAATTCTTCATCTATCTCCCTAATCCTATAGCTTTTCTTTATGCGATGCTTGACTAATTTATTACCTTCTCTTAACAATATCGCCTCAGCTCCTCTTCCAATTTCCATATTCTCACTTATGTAGATGGAACTCTATAATGTCACCATCCTCGAGCACATGGTCCATACCAACGAACTGACCATCATACTTTACAGACTTTCCCCAGACCTTTGCAAACTTGAATTTATTCACAAAATCCTTATGTATGTTTTGCGCAAGATCAAAAACATTTGATCCTTTTTTAAGTGTGATTGGTTTATCTTCAGGTTTCTTACCAACTGGTTTTGTGAATACTCTAATTAAATCCAGCGAATTCCATATCTTCTCATCAATCACTTCATTGCTACTTGCTCTTATTACTTTCTTGCTAATATTTGCTTTTTTAAATTCACGCTCGATCGGTTCATAGTTTCCAAGAACAACTACGAGATCACAATTATTTATGATGGCCATCATTTCTCTATTTTTATCTGCAAAACCCTCAAAGAAACTTGGTATTTCTATCAACTGTATTTTTACCCCATTGTAATCTAACATTCCAACTTGAGGTATTTTTGTCTCAAATGGTTTTTCGCTCGATTCAATCTTTTTATTACAATACTTATTCAAAATGAACGATTTTCCAGTGTTTGGTAATCCCACCAAGCAAACCTGGGCAGCACCCTCTTTCTTTATTCCAAAACTTTTTCTACTGACTATTTTCTTCTGCTCCTCTTCACGCTCAAGCTTTTCTCTTAACTTTGATAATCTCTGTTTTAACTGTGCCACATGCTTCTCGCTACCTTTGTGCAACGGTATTAACGATATCATTTTCTTCAGGAACTCTATCTTTTCCTTGGTTCCTTTAATTTTTTTATATTCTTTCTCTGCTTTGTAGTATTCAGGTGGTAAATTCGCAGGCATATTTTTTAATTTGTTACTACCAATAATAAAATTTTCTAAATAGAGTAGTAAGTAAAGGTTTTAAGTTTTTAAAACAATAAATTATTATGGAAGAAGAAATTCCAGAATGGATCAAGGAATATGAAAAAATAGAAGAGAAGTTCAGGAGAAAGTTAAAATCTTTGAGGCAGAAGGAGATAGATGAAGTAAGAAATCAAATAACAGCGATGAATGAAAGATTATTGAAGATTGAGAATTCATTATCCTCACTCCCAGAGATTCAACAATTGAAAAATGCATCAAACATGCAGTCAGAAAAAATAAATCAAATTTCTTCCCAACTTGATGCAATATCAAGAAAACTTCTTAATAGGAAAGTCCAACAACAAGAAGGAGTGATACCAATAGAAAGAAAGCCAGAAGCAATTACCACAGAAAAAAGTTTTGAAGATATAGAGAAGCTCATAAACGAAATAAAGAAAGCAAGCGACGATGAGTATAAAAATACCCATACAGAAATTAGAAAAGTTCAGGACAGAGTTTTGAAGGTTGAGGAGACGCTCACAACACTACAAGACGAAGCCAAACAATCTAAAAGAGCAATTGAAAAAATAAATGAAGAAATATTGGATTTGAAAAAAATTTTCAAATTTAAGGAAGAAAGGATAAAGAATGCAGTTAAGGAACGTGTGGAGAAGGAATTAGTTTCAATTGCAAAAAAATTAGTAGAAGAAATGAAGAGTGAGACATCAAAATTTGAGACAGAATTACAAAAACACATAGAGGAAGTGAGTAAAGCAAAGATTGCAGATTTATTTAAGAATTTTCAATCTAATTTCTCACTTGTGTCAGATCAGCTTGATTCCATAAGGAAGGACATAGATGAATTGAAAGGGGCGATTGAGAAGCAAAAAGCTTCGGTGCAGAAGATTGGGGAGACGGAAAGCGAAATGAGGGATTACGGCAAGAAGTTTTCTGAAATAATTGAGAGACTTGGAAACGATATAGACAAAATTAACAAGAGGATCTCCGCAAATGAAGAGAAAATTTTGAATTTCAATCAGCAGATAACATTGATCACAGATAAAATAAATGAATTAAACACAAAAATTTCAAAGACAGGAGAACAGGTAAGTAACTTACAGAAGATGTTCGAAGATGAGGCAAAGAAAATAAAAGATGAATTAATGAGATTATAGTTCTAAAATCCTATTCGCAAGTTTTATGAACTCTTTACTTGCTCTAGATTTTGGTTTATAGTTAAGTAAAGGTGTTCTCAATGCAAGGGATTTCAGTATGTTTTTATCATATGGTATCGATCCGATCACAGGTAACCCAACGATATTACTTACTTCCTCCTCCGTTAGCTCATATCTGTCCCTAGTGACCATGTTCAATACGATGCCAAGGGCCCTTGGACCAAGCTCCTTGATCACTTGATTACATCTGATTAAATCAATTATTGCTGGTGAATATGGAATCGTGACCATTATTACTTCTTTGCTCGCAATTATTGTACCATATGCCTCCCTACCAAGACCAGGCGCAGAATCCAATAATACAAAATCAGCCTTTCCGAATAATCTTTCCAATGTTTTTTCAAGCATGATGATGTCAACACCAATCAAATCATGTGCTGCCAAAGAGGCAGGAACGATTTTTAATCCACTTTCATGCATATAAATTGCATCCTCAATGATCGCTTCTCCCCTTAATACATTGTTTAATGTCGTTGTCACGCTATGTAAACCAAAGTATAGACCCAAATGAGATGTTGTAATGTTACAATCGATGATTATCACTTCTTTATTGAATTTTGTAGTAAGCGCTAGTCCAAGATTAGCAACGACCGTTGTCTTACCAACTCCACCCTTACCAGATATCACACCTATTATCCTTACCATTTGCTCACCTAAATCAATATTCACCTTTAAGTTTTCTTTCAATAATTGCTAGCTTCTCCTCATTCTTTCTTTTCAATTCACCATAACTCTCAGTTGATAATAGACCCATCCTATGCTCCCTTTCAATCACTTTTAATGCTTCTTTGATCGCATCCCTTTTTCTCTCAAGTATATCTTTTGGTTCCCTTTCAATCACTTCCTTAACCCTTTTTATCTCTTCAATGCTAGGTCTTATCTCTTCCTCTCTTTTTCTCTTTAATAAATAAAATATGATCATCGTTAAAACAATAATTAAAATGAGTAGTGACAAGAACGAAAATATGTATGGAATCCAGTTTGGTAATACTTCAACTGGTTTCTCCGGAATGACACGTATGACAGGAGCAATTAAAAGTGCTTGCTCAGCCTTATCTATCAAATCTCTAGCTCTTCCAATCGAAGCGATGCATTCATCGTACATCTTCATGTTCAAATAGTTCTCAGCATTCTCAAGCGCCATCTTTGCCTGGTTTAATAGATCAAGTACAGCAGTAACATTTTTTCCTTCGCTTGAAGCAACACCCGCTTTTCCCCTCACCAGATTATATTGTTCCCATAATCTACTTATCTGTCTCTTTAACATCTCTTGTAAAGTGGAAAAAACACCCAAAACAAATCTTTTACTATCACTTGCCAAGTCAGATGTGACTATCAATGTAACGTTGAATTCAGCCGTTTCAGTATCACTTGGAGGAGAAATTTTTATCAAAAATGTGGTTGAATTTTCTGGATACAAGATGCCAATTAAGCTTGGTGTTATTTCAAACCATGAAAAAGGAATTCCGGCAATCTGAAGTGAAATATTATTTAGATTTGTATTACCAACATTCTTAATTTCAACACTTACATATTTTGTCCATCCTTTCTCAATATCAATAACTGATGGATAACCAATGATGCTTATTCTTGGATTTGGAATGATCAAGAGAGGTGTAATGTTCGTAATTGGTGTTACATTCGTTGGCTGGGCTCCTCTAACAATAAAACTCTTTGATTGTTGGATCGTCTTTGAATCAGTAAAATTGATTCCATAAGTCACATTTGTGTTTAAATAATAAGTACCTGGAGCTTGTGTTGAATAAATTGGTGCACTTCTACTTAACGTGACACTCGAATTTACCGGTACAAATACAACATCTGCATTTTTTGCAACCCAGCAATTGCTACAAGGTATCCCAAGAGGGCTCGTACTTATCCAATAATCAACATAAACATCTTGATTTACATTACCTTTGTTTATGATCGTGAGTTCAAAGGGTAGATTTTCACTTTGATTTACCTCTGACTTTAAGAGCATCAATATGATATCATACAAAATCAACTGGGGACCCTGAACCACGTTGAAGACAATTGTTTTCTCAATCCTGAATCCATCTTTTGATACATTCAGAAAGGCAGTGTATTGTCCCAATGGTGGACTTGATGGCATCATGTACGCAAAAATGTAAGACCCAACACTCCTTCTTGTAAAGTTATTGAGCGAAGAAGCATTTATATATACAACCAAATTTGGGTCATAAACAACCAAATTCATTTGTTCAGGATCAGCGGGTATGCCTCTTTCATAGGTAGATATTATAAAACGCATCAAATTGTTGGGAAACCAATTGATCACAGTGATGAAATCAGCACTAAGCACCGGATAAACGAAGAAGATTGTTGAATTCATCTTGTTTGTACTTGTGTTTGTGATGGGGTCAAAGAATGAGGAATATGAACTTAAAGTATAATTTCCAGGCTTCGCATCCGAAGTGATTTCAAATTGAGGCAAATAATCCAGTGTACCGTTTGAATTTGTGATATATGGAGAGGAAGGTATTATTTGCAATCGATTACCTTCAGGATCTGTAATATTTATCCAAACACTCACATTTTGTAGTGGTATTTGATTTGAGTCGTATACATTGTATCTTATAATGCCATTTTCGCCTTGGAAATATGAACTAGCTCCAGTCCTCATTATTATCGATAAGTTTGCATGTATTGTGAAGTTTCCAGTCACATTGTTAATTGCACCCGTGTTGTCCATTGAGTATACTATCACATCATATCTTCCCCTCAACAATGTAGAACCCCAGTTATGGGGATATGTGATCGTCCAGTTTGAGAAATCACCACTTGAATTCACAAGGATCATTTCTGTTGTATCTATCGTTCCATTGGGTCTCGTCACATTTATTTTTACCCAAGATATCCCAGTATAAGACCTATCATATAAACTCGCATTTATTACGATATCACTCATCTGTTCTGTTAAACTTGGATAAATTGTGATGTTTATTTCAGGACCAAGTGAAATTGTGATATTAACGATCGTTGTTAAATTTTGTGGAATTGCATCCGATTGGTTTGCTGTTATTGTATATGTCGTTTGAAATGTTCCATTGTTTAATCCAGTGATATTATAAAAGATTGGCAGCACATAAGAAGTCTGTTTTTCTAAGAAGATGCTCGTCACATTCGGCCATGTTTGATTTACCATTGAATCGGAAGTCGCATTTGGATGTATGGTAAAATTTAATTCAGCGTTTCCTGTGTTATTTATTGTGATATTGCATGCAAAACCCACAGGTGCAGCTATATATTTATAACATGCGCTTGGGATCCTTGTCCAAGTTCTGTTCAATGGCACATCTATGTTCAATAACAATGTTTTGCTTCCATCGTTTTCGGTATCTATTGTGATGTTTCCTATGTAATTTCCAGGTGCGTAGCCAGCCGGAACAGAAACGTTTACAAATACAACAATAGATTCTCCAGAATCCAAATAAGAAATATCACTTGGTGTGAAGATGATGGATATGTTTTCAGCAATTTGATATGAAAAACTAATATTTGATACAGGATCATTGCCAAGCGAATTTAAGGTAAAGTTTCCAATCTGCATATTTCTCCCATGCTCAACCACTGCAATTAGTTCATTTTCAGGAATATAGAGAGTAATGTTCGATGTAACATTTACATTCGAAAAGTCACTCGTTTGATTTATTGATCCATCAGGATTCATCCAAGCAATCGTCGCATTTACTACATAATTTCCAGAATGGGTCTTACTTGGAATCGTCACATTGAAATATATAGTGCAATTGTTACTCGGTGCAATATCACCACAATTGAAAAATGTTTGCGTTGCACTCCAATTTGTTGGTAGAGAAATCGTGATGTTAGCTTTGTATGCCGTACCATTTCTGAGGTTAATTGCTGTTAAATTCATCTCAAAAATCTGTGAATTCGTTGAAGTGATATTTGTGGCTGTGATATTGTCTGGTAAAAGTTCAATACTCACTTGCGTCTTATTTTCTTCTGTAATATAGCTGTCAGTTGAATTGCCAACGTTTCCGTTGAAATTTATATTACAGAATAATGTATAATTACCGATTTCAATTGGAGCAGTAAAATTTAGGTTGTATAAGCCATTTCCGATTTCAGAAAATTCTAAAATTGTTAAATTACAACTGAAATTTGACTGCGGAATACCAACAATGTTTGTATCATTTCTATAATTTTTTATACCCACATCAGTAATCAACTTTCTTGAGATCGGTCCATACTTGTTTCTTATCGTCAAGTTCATGTTGTAAATATCTGTTAGGTTTATCAATTTTGAAGATTGATTTAAAAATTGCCAAGATGAATCGTAAGCAATTGTTGTAATGTTCCAAACACCCGTCGTATCGTTGTTTGCAAACGTGTAATTACCAGTATAATACTTAAATCCAGCATAAGTAAGTTGCATTAAAAGAGAATTTAAATCAAGCGTAGCATTTACATAGTTTACAAGGTTCCAAGGATCAGAAGTGACATTTGCAATTATACTTACCATTTCTTTTCGATTGTAAACGTCGTGATTAGTTATCGTTGTGATGTTTATATACCATGCGCTTGCATTGCCCATTGAAATGGAAACAGGAGCAAATACTCTATTCCTCAATTCTTCAATTGGGCTATGCGAAGAAATGTTATTAAAATACAAAATAGCAGAGAAAGAAATGCTTTCATTAATTGGAATTGTTGTATTGTCCAACTGTACTCCAATCCTACCCCAAGTGTCACTATAGTCTACAAAATAGTTTGGTGTTGAATTATATAAAAGTATTACACCCATACCAACAGCAGTACTTGAATTAAAGACAGATACCCAATCATTTATTACGTATGCATTTCCATAGAAATTTCCTCTCCTCGCGTCAATCGCAAGTGCGTATATATAATCACTTGTTCCAGGAGCACCAGGTATATATGTTGGATCGTTCGAACACCTATCTATATCTGTCGTATGCACATTACTTAATGTTTCATTTATCCTTATCCACTGATTTTTCTCATAGAAGACATACTTCTTCCTTAATTTTGTTTGGTTTGTTTGAACATTAGAGTTCCAAAGTGATTCATTTCCCAACTGTTCTACAACAATTCTTACCGGTCCTGCATACAAAATTTTCATTTGGTGGGAAAGGTTATACATGAATTGGTTTGTTGAATTCCAATAACTAACATACTCAAGCGTTCTTCCGCTTGGCGCAATTTCGGTGAGCAGTCTACCATCTGTAAAATTTACTTTATATATTCCGGATGTATTATCGTTTCTAAGCGTATCAATCCAAAGTCTGTAAATTGAGTTATTCACATTAAATTCTTCATCATCCCACACATATGTCAAATTTGTCTGGTAGCTTGGAGGTTGTTTTTGATTTTCCATTGTATCAAAATAAATGTAAAAGTACCTGGTGGTATTAGCAGGTGTTGTTCCATTTAATAGAAAGACCAATTCACCAACAGCATTATAAGTTGCATCGTAATCTTCATCTTCGTCAAATTGTGAGACGATTCCAAGTCCGTTGTTATCATTTATTACATAACCATCTGAATCATATTCTATGACACGAATAGAATTATTATCAAATATCTCATATCTACCCTTTAGATCATAAATTAATTGTGTAAAGTTTATTCTTATCTCAATCGGCCATTCAGTCCTGTTATAGTTTCCAGTACTTATATTAACTGGTACTCTGTAATGAAATGAAGTATTCCACCATTCAGCCTTTGAAAAACTAATTAAGAATAAGCACCATATCGCTAATATAACCAATCTTTTCCATGATCTTAGCATTAAAAATCACTATAACTCTTCCACAATTTTTGACATTTCTTTTAGTCTTTTTTCAAAGATCGATTTTATTTGATTAAATTGATTTGATAATGCTGTGCTATCACTTATAATTTTTTTATCGCTTTCCTCCAACTGCGTTAATTTATTTTTAATGTTCTGGATGTCAGATACAAGTAAATCAACACTTGTTAATTTTTTCTCAATATCAGTAAGTTTCTTATTTAACTCTTCACTCACCCGATTTATCTCATCAATTGCTTTTTTCGCAGTAAATATTTGCTTCTCAATTTCCATCTGTTCTTCCATCTCCTTTATTTCCTTCAATCTCTTTTCAATTTGATGCAATCTTACCGTGTTTTTTTCTTTTGCTTCTTGATAACTCTTCTCAGAGATTGTGGCTTCCCTGTATTCATCTTCAAGCGCGCTCAAAAACCTGATTATTTCTTCCCTCTCCCTCTTTAATTCCTCGATCTCACTTTCACTTGGAAATTTCTTAATCTCTTCGATTTTTTCTTCGACAGGTTTTGATATTTTCATTTCCTCAATCTCTTTCCTTAAATCTTCGACTTGTACTCTCGTTTCTTCCCTCATACTTTCTCTTAATGAATCAAGGTCATCTTTACTTATACAAGCATCTAATCTGATTTTAATTTCATCAACACTCATCAAAAGCTCCTTTAAAAGTCCATCCAACTTCTCATTTTTTTCTTTTAGCATCGGTATATCCATAATTTTTTTATCAATTTCAGCGTACATTTTTTCAACTTTATTTGTATCTCTTTCCACTTTACTTCCAATATCCTCAATCTTCGCTAATTTTTCACTTAATTCCCTATTCATTCCCATTATAGTAGAGATGTCCTTCACTTTATCCAAGATATCCCGTAGCGATTGTAAGTCTTTAACTAAATCAACACTTATTCTTTCCAATTTTTCTATTCTTGCTTGTAGAATAGAAACATCCTTTTCAATTTTTTTTAGCTCTACGCCATACTTTGTTGGGTCTATTTCACCCACAATTTCAACTAATTTATTGAGCTTTATTTCCTGTTCCTTGAATGACACTTCCCTTTGTGATAACAGACTTCTAAGCTCACCAATACTCTCAACGAATCTATCAATTTTTTCCTCAATTCTTGTCTTATCTTCTTTTATTCCATCAATCTCAACCTTCATTTTTTCAATTTCTATAAACAATTGCTTTGGATCAATTTCTATGCCAGCTTTTTCTTCCCTTTTCTCTTCCTCTTTCACTTCCTCATCTTCCACTGGAATTTCCTGCAAGATTGCAGCCATCTCACCCACAGTCTTTGCTTCAGTCAATTTCTTCTTCTTTTCCTCCTCCTTTTTATTATTATCCCTATCTTTCCTTTTCTCCTCTTCGCTTTCTCCCTTTTCCTCCCTCTTCAAAAAAGGTAAATTTAATTCCATCCTTATCACTTCTCCAAACGCTTTAATTTTTCTTTCATCGATTCAATATAAGTTTCGGCCATATGTGTCAAACCTTGTTTCAATTTTTCTTTTGCAAGTCCCAATTCTATCTCTATATCATATGTATCTATCTTTTTATCCTTCAAATCTTTAATTTTTTTCTCTATTTCACTAATTGATTCTTGTAATTTCTTATACGTTTCTAATTCTTCATTTGTTATCCTGAATGTATCATGTAATAATGGTCTAAATTCAATGAAATAAGGTTTACCATCGTTGTAATCCGGATTCTGCACCATTGCACTACCTATTCTTAATTTTGGAAGTGTTGCTGAATACTCTGGACCATATTTCTGTTTCACTCTTCCAATATCACCTTCGTATTTCGTCCTTAGCTGTATCTCCGTCCCAATGTTTGCCCTTATCGCTCCTCTAAAGTCCATCAATACCTGCGATATCATGAACAATCCAATTCCCCATTTCCTAAATTCTCTACATCCCCTCTCAAGCGCGGTGTAACCACCCTTTCCACCGTATTTCGGCAGTAATCTATGCACCTCATCGTAAACAACTAATAATCTCAATTCCTTTGATTCACTCCAACTAACATCAAATATTGCATCTATCGTCCTTCTTACAAATTTATCCAACTGCTCAGGCGTGAGCTTACTCAAACAAAACACCGTTATTTCACCTTTCCTGGCTGCAATTTCCTTTATGTTAATATCCATCTCAGGGTCTGTGACTACAATTATGTTCGTTGGAAATGCCCTCGCATCACTCGTTTTTAATCCAAATTTTGGATATTTCTCCAGCATCTTCTTATCTCTACAAGGTTTTATAAAACCAGTCCATTGCAGTGTTGGATCAAATACGATTACAGGAATGCCCTTCTTCAACAGTTCTTCAGCAATTATCATTCCTGAAACTGATTTTCCAGCACCAGTACCTCCAGCATCTACAACGTGCATTGTCAGGTTGTCTATGTCAAAATAAGCAGGATATTCTGTTTCAGCAATTTTACCAACGAGTATGGATCTTCTACCTGCCTTTGGTAATTTATTGAAGCTAACAGGGAAGATGTATCTAGCTGCTGCCTTCTTCTTTGCGAGCCACATCAAATAGTACTTTCTGCCATAATAAATCGCAATGACAATTGCAATGATTGCATAAGTGAAGGGTGATGTGAAAATCTGCCAGAATATATTAACGACGAACGGAGTTACAGCAATATCAAATGTGTCGATGGAACTTGCAGTTCTATTGTCATAATACGCGACTGCTTCTATGATGAATTTGCCAGGCTTTGTGTCGTTTGGTAGTTTTATTGATCTTCTGAATGAGAGCGAAGTCTCTATCGCTAGTGTTTCCTGCTGACTCAATATTGTTCTATTAAATTCAATACTTCTAATCGAGTAATTTATCGTTACATCCACCTTCTTTGTAGTACCCATATTATACAATGATACACGGTATTGTAGTGGCTCGTCTGGTTTAATTACCTTTGTTATTGTCTCAATTTTGATATCAAGAAGTGCTTCCCTTGCGAGCTCAACTTTTATTGTAATTGGAATGATGCTTGTCAAGTTTTCAGTTTTAACAATTAGTTTACCTGTGTAAATGCCAGGTAGTGCAGTTGGTAATGCATACAATTTTATATTAATCGTCTCAATTCTTCTCGGATCAATTTCGAATTCAGTTTTCTCGAATTGTACAAATTCCCATGCAGCACCTTCGACTGAAATATTTACTTTTATCTTCCTATTCAAATTGTTTGTGATATCAATCGACTCTATTTTATATTCACCAGGATACAAAACAACATATATTGATTTTGTGATCACAGTCATTGATGGAATTGGTATAAGTTCCTCAATCTTCTCTGTGATATTGACAAGTGCCTCTGTGATGTTTGTTAGATTTACTGTTGGTGTTGGTATCACCGGTGCTCCAGGACCACCACCTGGTGGTGTTGGAACTTCGGTTGGACAATCAATTGGACAATTTGCACTACTCTCACCAGTACCACTTTCACAAATTCCATTTCCACAAATATATTCAGCAGCAGCGTATGCTGAAAATGAGCTCAAGTTTATATTTGCTGTATATCCAATGATTGCTCCACCAATCCTATTCCAAGGATTTGTAATATTACCGCTAGGATTACATTTTTTGTTGTATCTATCAAAGCTATTACACTTATACACTCCAACCCAATTTATTGAATGGATGGGTATTCCAGCAAAATCGATCATTAAACTACCACTAACGTAATAAATTGTGTTTATTATATCAACATATAATCCTCTAAGTGCACCATAGCCAATATAAGCACCAGCAATATCATCCAATATTAAAGGTGAGTATAGACCACTATTGTTGAACTTTGTCAGATTGGTACCATATAACTTAATTTTATTTCCAAATGCTTTTACTTCAATATCATACAATCTAGCACTAATGTTCTTATCATAGATTCCTGTTTGATTGCTTGTGACATTGAAAAGTAGATCTGTTTTTCCAGGTCTGTAGAAATTAAATTCGATGTAATAAGGATTGCCAGCGACATCCTTCGCTTCCCCATAAAATCTCATCGGGTAGTACGAACCAAACCAACTATATGTTTGATTCAGATTATTCGAATTATCTTTTGCGTAGATTTTTAGTTCATAATCTCCTATCTGTGATGTGTCATTAAAACTCATTTGCCACAAATTTTCAATATAAGTGAGATTTGCACTTGTAGTACTGTAATTTGGATACATTATTTCTACCCAAGCATCTGAAACAGCAACGTTATCAGTTACATTCACTTTAATAACAGCAATTTCATTTGGTTGCACAGAACTGATGTTTACGCCAACAAATTTGGGTGGTGTGATATCTTCATAAAATATTGCATTTGTTCTTGTACTTGATGAAATCGTGTTGATTGATGGATCATATGCATATGCGCTTACAACCAAATCATATAAAGTTGCATCTCTTGTCTCAGGAATTATACATGTAATTCTCCAACGGTCTGTTTGATAAGTTGCGTTATTTACATCACATTGCTTCGTAATACCATATATTGCATTGCTCAACTCAATCGTCCAATTCACACCATCTGTTAATGGTACTCCTTGATAAGTTACATTCGCAAAAACTTCCAGCGTATCATTCAACTTCACAGGCCTAAGTTCATTTGAAATTGGACTTATCACATTCACCCTAAGTTCTGTTACTTCCAGATTCACGGTTGTATTCATTTCCTCTTTTGTCAGGTTGTTTATAATCGTAATTGTTGCATTGTGCGTTCCTCTTTCAGACGGTACGACTGTCCTCACACCAACAACACCCTTTGATTGTCTAGGTACTTGCAAGACCGTTACATTCGGATAGATGTATGTTGAGTTATCGATTGTTATATTAAAGAACATTTCAATGTTTCCTAGGTTATCTACCTCTATCCTCCCGATTTCAGTCGTTGTGTAGTTTTCACTCACCCCAACCCTTGCAAATATAGAACTAGGTGTCCTATTCCATGAGTAATTTGGTGGTACGGTGATCGAGATATTCGCAGCATCTGAGTTGATAGGAGTGAATGCGTTTATACCAATCACATGAGTTCCAGCTGGATATCCAACTGGAACGCTGAAGCTTATATTTATATCTCTTGTATTTCCAATTGCAAGATAAGAGATAAATGGAGGCGAAATCGTGGTACTCAAATTTGAACATGGTCCAGATACGCATGAAATTGAAATGTCAGTTGCATCTATGTTACCCGTTGAATTTAAGGTTAATATAGTATAATTCGAGTACCCATCCAATGTTACTGAACTCGCTTCCTTTGTTGTAAAGTTAGCGAACGGATTTTGTGCAACTTCAAATCTTACATTTGAAGTGACAGTTGAAACAACATTATTTGGATTCATCCAGCTCAAATTTAAATTCACATAATAATTACCGGGTGGTGTACCTTTAGGTATCGTAATTGTTACAATTGTTGAATTTGCAGAATTTCTTGTGATATTTCCGTAATTTATCATTGTTGGAATTAAAGTCCAACCTTGAGGAGCTTGTAATGAGACTACAGTATTGTATGCAGTTGCCATACCCGTATTTCTTACTGTAATGTTCAAGTTTGTGATGTTTCCATCGTACTGTGTTATCTTGTAAACTGCTGTTTCGTTTGGAATCGAAATGAGTTCAAGTGATGTGGTCGCAAACGCTAAGAAATTATATATTCCAGAAGAACTCATTAGACCATCCCTACTTTCATTCGCATAAATTGTAACACCATACATCCCTTCCTGTTCCGGTGTGTAGGTAGCACTGTAAGTATTTCCAACACCAGACATTGGAATTGTTGTGATTGAATTGTCTGGTTTTGTTATATTAGCCCAGACATATACACTTGATGCTGGGTGCGTCACCACAGCACTTATGTTCACTTTTTGATAATTCACATCCAAGATACTAGGTGCAATACTCACATTTTGGATATTAGGAGGAACATTTGTTACATTCAATGTGATATTTGTTGTTTGCTCTTTTGGATATGGTGAAGGGATGGATAGATTCACCAATTTTATTAACACATTATAAAGTCCTGAAATCGTACCATTGTAACCCACTTGTAATAAGTTACTGCTTTGCTTCGGTGAAAATAAAGAAGTTGGTCTGAATGGATCAAGTATTGAAGTATCACCACTGTATTGAACTTCAAAGTTAATATCCATGTTTCCAGTATTGTTTACCGTGATGTTTATTTGTCCACTCGTGGTGATTGGAACAATGATGTAATCTGAGCTTGGATACCTGCTCCAGGACCAATTTTCAGGTACATTTAAACTCAAATTCACAAATTCCCAACACTTACTATTAGGATTGTAATAACTTGAACTTGGATCACAGAATGGGGCGGAACCAGTTGCGTTTACAATGAGTGTCGTGTTGTAGATACCAGGATTTTGACCAAAGGGAACACTTACACTTATGTCTAAATTTCTTCTTACACCAACAGGTATATTTACGATCTCTGGTGCGAATGATAACCAAGCATAAGGTAAATTTCCCCCAACACTTGTATAATTCATTGTATAAAGTGGTGAATTACCATATGAGCTAATATTAATTGAACCAAGCACACTTATTTTTCCTTGTTCAATACTGTTACTAACCACCAATGGGGTGACATTGATAACAGGATTCGATGCAACTGTCACAGATGTATAATTGGTTGTGTTTCCAATTGTAAGATCTGGATCGAGCCAAAATGCGGCTCCGAATATATTATTTGTAGTACCACCGCTTGTACCTTTTGGTACAAATATTGTAAAATTACCATCACAACTTTCATTTATCGTTAAATTACCACAGCTTATTCCACTGCCATTACAATTAAGACCACTACATGTGAAGTTCCACTTGCATTTCCCATTCTCACAGTCATATTCATCTTGAGGTACCAAAACTGTCAGGTTCAAGTAGCGCATTGTTGTATTCCCAACATTCGTGATATTCAAGTGAACATCAAATTGAGCTCCTTGTAAGTACGTGATGTTGTTAAAACTAATACTCGTTGGTGTTTGTTTCAAATTACCAGTTGTTTTACCAATTACATTAAACGAGCCTGCATACATAGAAGCAATGTTATTTGATGTATCATTTGCATAAATTGTTACACCGTAACTTCCACCAATTGGTGGTTTGTATGTAGTGCTGTATAGATTATCTCCAATATTGTTCATAAAAATAATATTATTGCTCATATTTGGTAATGTGATATTTACCCAAGCTTCTGAGATTGCAACATTATCAGTAATGGTTGCATTTATTGTAAGAGATTCGAAGTTTGCCTCAAGTGCTGTTTTTGATAGGTTCGGATTTGAAATTGTAGGAGAATACGGATCCCTCACATCAATATAAATTGTGACGTTTACTTGTGTTGGATTTGCTGGAGAAGATGTATTTGTGAAGGTTATAATTGCTTGATATATGCCCGGTATTTGATTGTTGGGAATATCATAAGTAACCGTCACATTTTTTGTACTTACCTTATCTACGCTTACATCTGTTTCTGTGACATTAATTAATTGTGTTGGCGTCGTTGCATTACCAGAAAGTGTGATTGATAAATTAATTTGTACATTACCAGTATTGTTTACCAATATGTCAATTAAATTACCACTTGAGTTATCATAAACAATCTGAGAAAGGTAATTTGGTGTTATTCCCCATGTTGGTGAAGTTAAGACACTTACATTTATCTCCACTTCATCCCAACAATTACTACTTGGATTACAAACACTACTCGTCGCATTCGCCCTTATAATTCCAGTATAATTACCAGGACTGCATCCCAAACCCACATTCACACTTACTGTAACAATTGAACTGTTTCCAGCGCTCAAGTTTAAGTAATTTTTATCAAACAGAACATCAAAGCAAGGATTGGTACATACAGTGCCTGAAACACATGTTATCTCAATGTTACTTAAATTGTCATTACCATATGAACTTAGATTGAAGGTCGTTGCATTAGAAGAACCATGTGCAATTGTAGTCAAAATATAATCTTCGACGATATTCAGTAATGGATTTGATAGCACATTTATTGTTGTTTGGTTTATGTTTGAATTATGAGTATTATCTGCATTCATCCAACTAGCGTTGTAGTTAATTAGATAAGTTCCAGGTACTGTTCCAGACGGTATTTTTACTAGAAGTGTCTGATTTACTGCACTGTATCTTGAAACATTACCAAAATTAATTGTTTTTGTACTTACATTATCAATTGTGAGTGGGTAACTAATATTCAATGACAAATTTGAATAAAATGCAGTTCCCTTGAATGTGTTGTTGAATATTGGAGTTATATTAAACTCATAAACGTAACCTTGTGTTATATTTGATACATTTATTACAGGGATTGTTAGGATATCTACACTTGTATTTCCAACAACTTCTACTTGTAAATACCCACTACTGTTCACATTATAGCCTGGGGGTGGATTTTCAGGATTATTTGCAGTATCAAATGTCGAAATTTTTATGTTCCATATTCCAAGTGCATCGATACAACTTCCATCTGCTTTACAAGAATAGTAATAAATGTCATCGTATACATTTGTCATCAAATTGCTAAACTTTTTCCCAGGTCTACTAAATTCCACGTACACAGATTGTACTTTAACGTTATCTGTCACATTTGCTGTAATGCCAAGTACACCATAATTTATATCAATGAAATTTGAATCTAAGCTAAAGTTGTTTATGTTTGGTGCAAACGTATCATAAACGCTAAAGTTAACAGAGAAATTCATCGATTGTGGAACTCCATTTATTGCAATGATCCTTATTCCACCAGCGTAGAATGCTGGTGTATTGTTTGTATCGTTTAGGGTATGGGGTATGGAATAACTAATTGTCATGTTTTTTACAGTTTGATTTTCTACTGTGATATTTTCACCGATGAGCATGTAAGAAATGTTTCCATAAGCTTCCCATGTGAATTGTATTGGTGTGTTTCCAGTATTGTTTATTGTTATATTACCAATAAATCCAGTAGATGATGTATTTACTCTTGCTAATGAAAAGTTCTTCTCTTCAGCATACCAAGTCGATGATGGTGGTACTTCTATATTTATCTCCACTTCATCCCAACAATTACTACTTGGATTACAAACACTACTTGTCGCATTCGCCCTTATAATTCCAGTATAATTACCCATTGCAAATCCAAGCGGCACACTTACATTTACATTTACATCTTGTGAATTTCCTCTTCCTAGAAAGCTAATACTTGAAGGTGAGAAAGAGACACTAAAATTTGTACAAACAATTCCAGTATAACAATCAAACTGAATGTTACTTAAATTGTCATTGCCTATTGATTGAACTGTGAATATTGTTATATTATAAGAATTGTGCTGGACAACAACCCCAATACTATTCTGTGAGATGTTTAACAATGGATTTGAAGTTACATTCACTGTTGTAACATTCGTAATGTAACTATATGTATTATCAGGATTCATCCATGTTGTATTTGAATTTAGATAATAAATACCGGGTGAAGTATTTGAAGGTACTGTAATATCAACAGTTCTTAGGCATGATTCTCCATCTTTTATTAAACCACAATTACCATTGTAATTAGAGATCCAACCACTTGGTGTTTGTACACTTAGGTTTGTGTAATAAGCACTTGATGGGCCCAGGTTAGTTACATTCAAACTTACTTGTAATTGCTGAGTATTAAAGTATGTCATGTTCGTGATCGTGATCAATTGTGGTGCATGCTTTGTCGAAAGTGTTGTATTTCTATAAGCAGTGAAATAAGCGGTTGAACTTTGATTCAAAAAGTTAGATGCGTCAATCGCATAAACAAAGTAAGAATGCGTACCATTTATTTTAGGTGTATAATTTAATACATAATTATTATTTCCCATTGATTGCATTTGGGAAGAGATAACAGTACTATTTGGGAGTGTAATGTTCAAAATCACATCTGTAATTAAAATATCATGCTCTATCGTTGCCTCTATCGTCTCATTTTCATAATTTACATCCAACCCTGTTGGGTAATTACTCGCATTTATCCTTAAGACACCCAATATTTCAATTGTTGTATTTTCAGTGAAAGATGGATCATTACCTATCTTTGTTGCATTAATTAAAATTGTGTAATTTTGTACAATGATTGTATCAGGTGGATTAAATATGACACTGCACTTACCATCTGAATTTGTAGTACAATTACCCATTTCATTTGTCGAATTGAAGAAATGTACGATTACATTTGAAGCAGGATTTATTGCCGCATCCCAGACCTCGACCGTAATATTTGTGGCATATGGTAGATTGTTTAATATTGCCCAAGTATCATTTCTATAAATCGTTCTGTTATCAACTGAGATGTTTATAATCCACAATCTTCTTTCAATCGTGATATTACCTTGCTGCTCATATGGGTGGCTCTTATTTAAATAAAGCGTTGCATTGTCCGTAATATTACATTTTATTGTGTAATTGTTACTTAGTTCATTCGTTGTGTTCCATATCCAAAGTGCGAGACCACTTGTATTTGTATAACTAACATTCTGAAGTACTCCATTTTTATAGAAGTTTACAGGATAATTCTCGATTCCTAGTGAAAGATTTGCATCTCTAACAAAACATGTAAAGTTTATGATTGTTCCAACAGGATAAGTAACATTTATTGGGTTTAAGTCCGTGATGTTTACCCAGCGATATATGATTATCCGTGTCGAATTTGTTGCATTATAATAATAACTTTTATTCGCATAAATAGTGATATTTGTTGGTCCCTTATTGTAGGTCAACGGAATCGTCCATGTCGCATTTATACCACTTTGAATGACATCTGTTTCATTTCTCCATGTAACAACTGGTATGACATAATTGTTACAATCATCAATTGTACTTGAATTTAATTGTATTACATCATTTATATGGTAGAGTGAATCCAGATGAGGTGAAATGATTGATGTGGATAGGTTTCCAATTAAGTGGATATCTATTTTACTGTTTGCTATGTTAGCATCAATGTAATTACTTGTATCATTTCCAATCGTAGCATTTATCCAATTCACACCAACATCATATGAACAATTCGTTATCCAATAATAAGAAGAAGTTCCATCAGGGGCAGTTGTGTAATTTGCTATATTAACATCATTCACAAACCAACCAATATCGTAACCACCCAAGTTCTCATTCGTGAAATGATCTGAAACCCTTGCAACAATTGTTATATTGTTTCCCCTATTCAAATCTTGAGGAGAGTTTAATATTGTGACATTTGCTTTAGACCATATTGTAATGTCAACACTTGGAATTGCACCTACAATATCATAGTACATTTTAGTTGCATTAAATTGTATTGAAAGCAATCCTTTTGGATAGTTGTATGGAATATTCCAATCATAATCGGGTTGATTTGAAATCACTTCTTGCGTGGGAAATATCTTCTTCCATTCAGACCAATCAGGAGAGACTTCAACATTATTTTCATCTGTCACATTTGAATTTAATTGTACTGTATTATTTCTATAGAACTTCTGACCTGTGTTTGGCGAAATGATAGTTAAATTTATCTTGCCTTTTATTAAAAGCCAATCTTGCTTTGAATCATTGTAATAGTACTGCTTGCTCACATTTACATACATAGTATAGTTGTTTGGCGTTATCGTATCGCTTGGATCATAAGTGTAACTTGCATAACCATTTGTAGTGTTGGTCACATTTATGATACTTGAATCTCTTACGAATGAAACTATTGCATTATTTACAGCAACATCATTTTCATCACTCACATTTACGCTTAGAACTGTTGATTCTCCAATCCTGTAAATTTCTTTATCAGTAAATCCGAAAGAAGTAATGTTTAATTTACCCCAAACAGTAATTGTACTATTAGGTACAGTATCTGTATAATTGTGATAGTATTGCACATCTCTTGCATTTGCATAGAAAACATAAATTCCAGGATTTAGATTGTTATCTGGATCCCAGTTATATTTATAATATCCATTCACACCACTTGTGTTTGTTCCCACAACACTAGTATTAATGTAAAATTCTACTGTTGATGCATTTATTGGAACATATAAATCATCACTCACATTTACCTCAAGAATCGCAATTGTACCATAACCATAATTATTTTTTCTATCAACATTTACCGGTGATGAAACATTTCTGACAAATAACTTGCCATAAACATCTGTATAATTGTTCAAACTTTTACTTGTATCATTATAATAATAAGTCTTGTACGCTTCCACCTCGATCTTGTATGCACCCACATTTAAATTATCATCTGGATCCCAGTACAATCTTGCAATTCCACTACTATCTGTCGTGTTTTCACCAATGAAATTATCATTTGCATAAAATTTTACATATACATCACTTACTGGGCCACTCTCATCATTGATACTTGCATTCAACAATGCTATCGTACCATACCCCCAATCAGAACCCCTATCTACTTTATCTTTTGTTAAGACACTTGTAACATTCAACTTTCCGAACAAAGTGATTTCGTATATTTTCTCAGCGTAAGAATAACTTCCACTTACATTCACTTTCAAATACCAAATTCCAACCGGATCATCATTTGCAAATGTGTAATTAGCTTCCCAAAGATATGATGAAAGATTGTAAATACAATTTGGATAAACTTTCACCCCATTTGCTTTTGTGAGCTCACAAGTAACGCCTACATCGCTTACTGGTTGATTGAATTCATCCGTTATGTTAACCTTAATATCCATTGTTTGTGATCGATTAAAGGAAGAAGTATTTAATGGCTGGGTAATGTTAATGTTAGAACAACCTCTGATTTCCAAATACAAAAGTGTTGCATTACCAGTATTATAATAATAATTTTTACTTGCCTCTGCTGTCCATGTATAGAGCCCAGGCACTATCGTATCGCTTGGATCATAGGTACAATTATAATATCCATTATTCTCATCATTCACGCTGCATGTACCACTTGGATGATATATAATTGTATTCGCTCCCGAAACCAAGTTACCCTTATCATCAGTTAAGTTTACTCTTAAAGTTACATTATAAGGCGTATTACAATTTGATCTATAGACAATTGTAGCATTTGGCGGTGCCACACTCTTAATTGTTAAATTTGCCCAGACAGTATAGCTCTTTGTTTGATTCACATAACCGTGCCAATAACAATTTAATGTACCACAACTACCAGCATCGAGCTTTGATGTGATATTTAAATTTGATATTATCACATCACCAGCATTATTATCACTTGCATTCCAATCTCCAATTTTATTTTCTGAGTAATTCGTTGGTGCTACCACATTACCTTTATTGTCAATCACTACCAAGCTACCATAGCTTACATCTGGACCACCATAACTTCCACCATAAAATCTATCTATATTATTCCCAGAAGGAGACCAGATAATGCTGGATATATCACTTATCTTTCCATGCACGAGATAGCTCTTTGAGAACGTGACAGTACCACAGTAATTATTTATACCAGTAAATGTGGTATTCGGTATAATTGTATCACCAGCATTATTATCACTTGCATTCCAATCTCCATAATTTGTTTTTATATAATGTGTATTTTCTGTTAAGGTTACACTCAAATCATCCCTTATCAAATAACTAGCACTGACTGATGGTCCTCCTTCAATAGAAGGTTCAAAATTATCTATTGCACTTCCACTTGGTGTCCATGAGATCAACGAACCACTTTGATTCAGGACGCCCTGTATATGATAATCAGAAGAATTGTTTGTGTAAGCAAAGTAATATGGTTTTGTGATCGTAATGTTTAAGAAATCATCACTTTCTCCAAGAACGTTATCATTGGGAATATCAAACACCCCACTTAGTGGTAAAAGATTTAAATTTTCTATTTGCTCTTCTGTCCCAATGGAACTAGTCGGTTCAGGATAAACATATTTCCTGACTTTCACAAAATCAATCCACCCAGTATCCGAACCATAGGATACGCTTATATCTTTCTCATACGCGAACTTTATACTGTGGGTGCCAGCTGTCAAGTTATAATTCACAAATGTCCAGCCCACCGTACCAGCAATTCTACTTATATAACCAGAAGTTCTCGTACAACCATCATTGTCTATACAATAATAAAGGAAGTCACAGCAAGATTCTGAAGAAACTGACCAATAGAATTCCAATTTTCCAGGCATCAAAAGATTAATACTTTTTTTAATCCATGATATCTGTAAATCTCCAATATCATTATTACCAGAAGAATAGCTTCCCTGGTATTTTGTTGATGTGTGAGTGATCCAATATGGTGAAACACTACCACCAGTAGTCCAATAACTTGTGTTTACAATCCCGCTTTCCCAATCATCAAATAAATCAAATGTATCTCTACCGTTACTTTTTGAACTTACGAGAGTGGTATTTTTATAATAAACATAAATTGTGGTATTTGAACTAGCATAAATGATAGGTATTTTGACCCAAACATAAACCCAATTAGAATCAGATTTGTTTTCAATCCAATATGGTATTTCTACTTCTACACCACTTGTTTTATTATACCAAGTAAATCTGATGTCTGAAAAATCGCTTTGCATATCATTATCATATGTAATGTTCATTACGACTTGATAATCGATTAGATCCGAGGTGTTAACATTTGAAATTGTGATTGGTTTCCTTCTCTGCCAACTTTTGTTCCACCACGTGTAAATGTTCCCATTCCATACCGTGTTTCCACGCCATGTTACATTCAAGAGAGTTCCATTAATTGGGTTATCAAACTCATCTTTTATATCTGTCACATTCCACGTAATTGAAGTTGGTATTGAGCAACCAGGAACTCTTGATAAATTTGCAGGCGCTTCCGGATTCCGCGTCACATTCGCGTAAATATAACGCCATACCCCAAATGTGATCGTTGAAGAAGTTCCATTGTTGTAAGCATCATCCCAACAAGTTACATTTACTTGATGTACTCCAGGTTCTAGGTTCATTATTGTCGTATTTTCAGTATTATTGTTTACTGCACCAATCAATGTTGTTACTCCGTCCAAAGTCCTCTGACAAGTCATCGTTGACGCTATGTTATCATTAGCAGTGAATGTTAGGTTTATACTACTCGTATTGTATTGTGTGTTCGTGGGAGATGTTATTGTTACAGTTGGTGGCGTATAATCTACTGAGACTGTCACCTGTACGCTATCATTCAAGTGATCAACATTATCATATGCATATACAGGAAGGTAATATGTACCCTCATTTGTTGCATCTACAGTACAATTCCCAACGTAATAATCCGTTGCACCATATTTTATTAAATTCAAAATTTCACCTTGAGTACAATTAAATCCAAGACTCAAGTGTACGGTTACATTTTTTACACCACAAGGAGCAATCGTAGAATCAATAACAGTTACATTGAACGTGACATTATCACCATTCTTGGCTCTTGTTTGCCCAGGTGGATATTTGGTTGGATTCGCTGTCACAGATGGATTTGCAGTATCTAAAACGAATGTCCTTTCATAATCACCGTTAGAAAAGCTTGAGACTCCATTTACATCCGTCATGTTGACCTTGTAATACCATCTCCCATTACTAACACTCTGCCACCAAGTGCCGTTATAACAATAGTTTGGTGAGCCTAGTGTCAAGCTCATTTCATGTATACTCCAGCCGGAACCTGGATTTTGGCTTACGTACAACTTACATAGACTTGGACTTCCATCGATCACAGTTGCATTTATTGGTCCTTGCGTGGTGCAAGTATTATTTGTGGGTGTTGGAGAAACAAAATTCCATACAGTGGCAGCAAAAACAACGTCAATGAGCCTTGAGAAGTAAAACTGATAGAAAACGAAAAAAATGATCACAATTAAATAGAGCACCACTCTTGAAATTGCTTTTTTGTTTGGAATAACATTGACTCTGATGAAGATAAAACTAGATAAAACCAATAGAAGTAGAATTTGAGCTATCATTTGATTAGTGAATGAGATGGAAAGAAATATAAAAAGAACTAAGACTAACACTACATAAAAAGCTTTATCTCTCTTCATGTTGACCATTTAATAAGCATTATAATACTACTCAGAAATAAAAAAGTTATCGATAAAGGACTTTGTATGATTCATTGTATATAGAACATCATCCGACAAAGTTAAAAACTAACATCGCATATAAAATCATAACTGGATAGGACAAATGGATGATTAGATGAGAGTTATGTTTAAAAAGCAAAAAAATGGACACATGGTTCGTTAGATATGGATGGAAATCCAATCCATTCATTATTAGTGCTGACCCTCAAATCTTTGTTGGATTTGATGACATAAAGAGAGACCTTCACGAAATTATAATTTCTGGAGATTCAATGAACATTTTTGGACCACCTGGTAGCGGTAAGAGCTCATTACTCTTACATTTCCAAAAACTTTTAGACAAGAAAAAGTATGCGACGATATTCATTGATCCTGTTATAAGTACTGAGAATTCTCTAGTATATGAGTTTGCAAATACGATCGGTAAGCAAAACATCCTAGATATTATTCTAAGAAGAACACCAGAGAGGATTGGATTCTTAAATTTTTTAAAAATGAAGCTTGGCGACAGAAGACCAATCATTTTTCTTGATGAAGCACATTTGGTAAACAATCAAAATGTTTATCATTTTTTAAGAGCATTCCATGATCATCTAGGTGCAAGTATCATAATGGCTTCAACGAAGCGGATAAAATCACATAAACCTTTTAAAGATGCGTTTAGAAATAGAATTGTTTGGGAAAATGCATTGAGACCGATGCAGAGTGATGAAGCAACGAGAATGATCCAACTGAGAATTTTAAACTCAATGCAAAGCAAAGAAGAGAGTAACCCATTCAGCGAAGAAGCATTGAATAAGATTTTTCACCTGTCTTCATATATTCCAAGAGAGATACTTGTCAATTGCGAGCGAGTTTGTAGATTCTATGCAAATGAGGGTATAAGACCAATCGATGACAAAATGGTTGAGCATGTGCTAAAAAGAGTTCCGAGAACTTTTTACGTGAAAATGTCATATTTAGGTTAATTTATCACTATTTAGTAAAAAATATAATTGTATATTACCTCACAGATTCTATGTTTGATAGCATAAATAAAATTAGTAGAAGAACAAAGGAAAAGCTAAATAATTTAGAAGACAAACTCAACAGATGCCTCGTTGATAAATTAAGTAACAAAAAAGCAAAGTTTTTAGAAGAAATTCTTGAGGCGATTTCCACATGCTATTATACATTTAACTTGACCAGTGACTATGTAACCACTTACATGGGTCATGCGCTTTCAAGAGAATTTAAAGAGCTCAATCCCTTTGTGAATTTCTTTATCCAAAATTTTGGCTTCCATGCAGGGTTGACATTATTTGCTGCACTAGAATTTGCAGGCACATTTGCATTTGGTTACACCACATCAAGAATAATAGATAAATCATTCAATAAAAAATACGGAAAAGTACCATATATTTTTAGGAAGCTTTCAGTTTATATACCGTGCATCTCATTAGGTACAAGTCATGCAAATGCAACGATTCACAACCTATTAGAATTCCAGAAATTAAAATTATAGTAAAAAGTTTTTTAAATAATCAAACATTTCTTAAATGAACATGACACTTGATGATAAACTTTCAGAAAAAATCAAAATTTTTGATTACTTCAATGATTCCTTTCAATTTGCTTGTGAACGTTTAAAGATGAATCAAATAAGTGGTCCGATTGATGAAGTCAAGTCTCATCTGAGAAAAGTTAAGGATGAAAAAAAACCAATTTGGTTTGTTGGAGTTGGTAGGTCAGGTTTGGTTGGTGTTATCCTGTCTGCATATGCAAGGATAAATGGTTTTAACTCAGGTTGGATCACCGAGGAATCCACTTTATCACCCGAGTTTAACAAAGACCACACATTATTGTTGATTACAGGTACAGGCACAACACCAGAAACAGTAGGTTATGCAAGTGAAGCAAGAGAAGCAGGTTCAAAATTAATCTGTTTTACTTCATATCCGCAACAAAAAATAGGTGAGCTCTCCGATTATAAAATACACATACCTGGTAGAACAAAGATTGATGAACGTGATTTAGATACGAGACAACTAATCAACAATCCATTGGACATTCTCGGTTCAGAATTTGAGCACTCAGCCCTTTTGACTGGATTATGTTTAATTGATATACTCAATTCAGATAAAAACATCAATCAAAGAAAAAGCGAGTTCATCGATTATATAAAAAATATAAAGCTTGATTCAAATCAATTTTTAAAAAGAGCATTAAGGATTCATAAAACTAAGGAAAACAACAAAAAAATTGTTACCGTTGGTGTGGGTATGAGTAATGTCGTTGCAAAATTCTATGCAAAAAGATTGGCACATTGCGCAAAAAAAGACGATGACATACACGTGTACCATAAATCAGATGCTGGCTTGTCCACGATAAAAAAAGACGATTTAATTGAAATAATTTCTGGATCTGGAAGAAAATATTGGGCTGAAAAGATCGATTTAATTCACAGTTCAGGAGCCAACATTAATTTAATTACGTCATATAAAACTTCATTAGCAGCAATGAAATTAAATGCAAATGACCTGTTGATACAAATCCCTGGTAGGATAATCGAAAGAGAAAAAGAACTCGGTGAAACTGCAGTACCATCTTCATTAGAAAAATTAGTTTTTGAAATAAGAACATTGATCGCTGATGATGTGTTCATCCATTATTTCTTAAATTTAGAGGGTATAACACACAAAGAAGTACAAGATAGACATCCAATTTTTACTTAATGAGATAAATTTATAATTTAAGAATTTTGTATAAATAATGTGAGTACAATTAAAAAATTTGTTGAATTTGTACTTGGCATTTTCCTATGTTTATTCTTATTTCTATCACTTTTCAGTCTTACAGGCTATCAGCTTACATCCGTAGAGACAGTTAAAGACATATTAAAAAGCGTGATTCTACAATCACCAGAGGTTTCTAACTCGACGATCGAAGTATACACTTCAATGAGACAAGTATGTGAATTGGATCCAAACATGGAGTTTGACAACATAAATGCAGGCATAACTACCATCACAATCAAATGCAGTGAGATACTCCCCCTAAATTATGATGGATTCGTCTCTCACATCATTGATAAAATAGTTAATTCCATATACTATACCGAACCAAAATGTGAGATACTTGAATGTCTTAGAGAAGGAGGCACAACTGCTTTATTGGCGTTTCTCACAGAAAAAACACACAAAACAATATTCAGCTTTTTTTCGTATATGGTACTAATATCATTCTTGATCATATTAGTACTGATTTATCTCACAGAAAAGTACTGGAAATTAAGGACAATAGGAATATGTTTTGGAGTTGTTGGATTCTTAGGTTTTATTGTTGTAGCAAGTATCAATTCTTATCTAGAAAAATCACCATTTATAGGAAGAGCTGAGATATCACAGATCGTGATCAACATTTTATCCGTGACAATGAACAATTTTACAATATTTTTGATCATTGGCATCGTGCTTATACTCTTATCATATCTGCTAGAATTCTATAAAAAGAGAAAAGTACCATCAGAAAAAATAGAAGTTAAAGTAGAAAAACCACCAAAGGAAGAAAAGGTTAAGAAGAAAAGTAGAAGAAGAGAAAGGAAATAAATCATCTCCAGTCTACAGATACATCATCTGTCCTCCACTTTGGCTTTATCTTAATCTTTCCAAAATTCCTTGTTGAATTATTTTTTGCCAGTATACCAGTCCAGGCTATATTAGCGCCACAATCACCAGCATATTCATGAGGAACAACATAAAACCCAGCCCCCCTTTCTCTACACATTACTTCACACATCTCTTGTAGTCTTTTGTTTGCTGCAACTCCACCAGTAAGCAACAACTCATTTTTTCTTAAATGAGCAATCGCTCTTTCACTCACTTCAACTAACATTGCGAATGTAGTTTCTTGCAGTGAATAACAAAGGTCTTCTATTTTATTTTCTTTCAATTTTTTTTCCAAGAGTGTTAGGATACCTGTAAAACTCACATCCATACCTTTAACCCTGTATGGTAATTGTATGTATTTTGTCCCTCTTTTTGCAAGTTCTTCTATTTTTGGTCCACCAGGAAAAGGTAGATTTGCTGCCCTTGCAAAACAATCGAGCAGGTTTCCTATTGTGATGTCCAATGTCTCACCAAAAACACGATACTTACCTTCGCTAAATGCGATTACTTGTGTATTACCTCCAGAAACATATAACATTACAGGATCACTACATTTACAAATTAACCTACCAATCTCTAAATGTGCGATACAGTGATTCACACCAACAATTGGTTTTTTTATTCTCTTTGCTATCTCTATTGCCTTTTTTAATGTAACGCTCAAGCAAGGAGGTAAACCAGGACCCTGCGAGAATGCAATCAGATCAACATCACTCAATTTTATCTTTGCCCTTTCCAATGCTTCATTCAACACATCTTCCGAAAATTTTTTATGATGCTCAGCTGCTTCGACTGGCTTGATTCCAAATCCTTCTTGCGGCGAATATACCTTTTTAGCGTTTGCTAGCACTTTACCATCTTCACTTAAAATCCCTATACCAAATGTATGTGCCGTTCCTTCAATCCCAAGACATATCATCATCAATTTTTAGTATTTCATTTTTTATAAATTAATGATATCAAACGAATAGAAAACTACTTAAAAATTGTGTATCCACATTTTCCACAAGAGAACCTGTCCTTATGCTCTGCCAAGAAAACACCTTCGCCACACTTCGGACAAGACTTGTTTTTCCTTTTAATACCTTTCTCACCAGAAATACTGTACATCCTCCACTTTTCACTCGGCTTTCTATTTTTTCTTTTTTTCTTACCCTTCTTCTCGACCTTTTTTACCTTTTCCTCCCCTTCTTTCTCTAAGCTTTCCTCTTTCTTTTCTTCTTTTGCTTCTTCATCTTCTTTTACCATCTGAATCACTTCTCTTCTTTACTCTCCTCCTTCTTTACCTTCTCCTCTTTCTTTAGAAAACCATCTCTTATCAAAAAAAACTTTGGTTCGTATTTCATCAGTTCTTCCTTGTTTTTGTAAACAAAAATCTCTCCGATTAATCTCCTTGAACCAAAACCACCTTTCAATCTCCTTAAAACACACAAATCTTTTTGTAGATTTAACTTCTCACATAACTTCTCTTTTATCTCACTCCTTTTTGGAATCTTATCAAATTCAACAGAAAAACTTATCTCTTCGCGATTGAAGAGTTTATTCTCATTTCTTCCTTTAATCTCGATATCCATTCACTTACTCACCTTTAGTGCATACTCGCCAGGCAAATCCCTTTTAAGTATGTTCGCAATTTTACTTTTCTCAGGATTTATAATTACAACAAAACCTTTCCAATTTTCACTCATGTCCTTCCCTTTACATATTGGGCAATCTTTTCCTTTTGGTACAATGCGTAAACATCTTTTACATGCAACTTCCTTCATTTCTTCACACCCTTTTTCTTTTCTTCATACCACTCTGCTTTTCCAAGTCCTTCTTGCCTCATCGTTAATCCTATCTTTGCATCCTGCAAACTTCTTAAACTTATTGCGATTACTCTTGCAAGCACGACATCACCCACTTTTAGCGTTCTCTTTGTCTGTTTTCCAGACAAACTTTGTGATTTGCTATAACTCACGTAATCATCCATTACTTGCGATACGTGAACGAGTCCATCCAATGGCCCAATCTTTATGAAGGCACCATATTCCGCTATCTCATTCACTTTACCTTCAACAACCTCATGCAATTCTGGCTTATAAACTAACACTTCAAACGTTACATTGTAATAAACAGCACCGTCACCCGGAATTATTACCCCTTCACCTATTTCATTTATTTTTGTGAGTGCAAGAAAAAGCCCATGTGTTTTATCCAATACACCTTCATAACTTTTCTTAATCGATTCACCCACAGCTTCTTCTATATCTTTACTAAATAATTCTGGTGGTACTCTTATCCTGTCTCTTATTGTTAAGATTTTATACATATTAATCACTTACCTTCATAACATTAAATATTTTACTTAAACCCATTTCCAAATTTTTCTACCATAAAATACTTCAGGTACGATTAAAAATCCGACACTGCCAATTGCAATTACTATGATCCAATCAGTGAGACTTAATGCAACAGTACCAAACATTTGCTGGAATACTGGAACGATCGTTAGAGATGCAGTTAAAACCAAGGAAGCTAAGACAGCAATTACTAGGAATTTGTTTGTGAATGGATTCATTCTAAACACAGATTTCTTTTCAGACCTACAATTCCATACCGTTGCCAACTCTTGAAATGTTGCTTGTATGAATGCCATTGTCATTGCCTCCTGCAATGGCTCTTTCCAAATGTAATAGGATAAGCAAAAGATGCCTGCTGTTCCAAAAAATTGTGTGAAGAATGATGCAAGTATCGAAGCAAATCTACCATACAACACGCCTTGTTTTGGATCTCTTGGTGGTCTCTTCATTACGTCTTCTTCTGGTGGCTCCATACTCAATGCAATTGCAGGTCCACCATCGGTAACAAGATTTATCCAAAGTATCATTGGCGCACTCAATGGTAATGGTAGACCTAAAAGTGCGAATATACCAATTATACCCAGTTCATCAAAATTGCATCGCAATAGGAAAAATACGAATTTTCTAATGTTATCGTAGATCACTCTTCCACCCTTAACTGCATTTACGATCGTAGCAAAATTGTCATCTGCAAGTACCATATCAGCTGCTTCTTTACTCACGTCAGTTCCAGTTATACCCATCGCAATTCCAATATCTGCCTGTTTCAACGCAGGAGCATCATTCACACCATCACCAGTCATAGCAACGATGTGTCCCCTTTTCTTTAGCGCTTTCACAATTTTCATCTTATGCTCAGGAGAAACTCTCGCATAAACTCTGACATTTTCAACAATCTTTTCAAATTCTTCATCACTCATTTTATCCAGTTCTTCACCTGTTAGAACCTTATCTCCTTCCTTTAACATACCAATCTCTTTCGCAATAGCAATGGCAGTAAGTTTGTGATCACCCGTGATCATTACTGTCTTTATACCAGCTTCCACACATACACGATTCGCTTCTTTTGCTTCTTCCCGTGGTGGATCAATCATACCCATCAAACCAACAAAGATTAATTTGTCCTCGACTTCATCTTCTTTAAATTTTTCAGGTACTTCTCTATAAGCCATTGCCAGCACACGCAATGCCTCACTTGCCATCTCTTCATTTGTCTTCAAAATCTCTTTCTTGTCTTTTTCACTTAATCTTCTTATCATATCCTTTTCATAAATGTGTGTACACCTTGCTAATATGATCTCAGGAGCCCCTTTCACATATGCTACCTTCTTCTTTCCGACTTGGTGGATCGTCGTCATCCTCTTCCTTTCTGAACTGAATGGTATTTCATGTAATCTTGGAAATTCTTTCTCCAGTTCTTCTTTCGTTATCTTTGCCTTGTACGCAGCAACTAAAAGCGCACCTTCAGTTGGATCTCCAGTTATTTTTCCTTCGGCATAGCTTGCATTGTTGCAAAGTACGCCAATTCTTAGAAGTGTCAATAAATGTTCATCTTTCTCAGGATTGATTTGTTTATTTCCTTTCAAGAATTCACCTTTTGAATCATAACCAACACCAGAGACATTGATTATTTCGCCATTCACAAATATCTTGCGTACAGTCATTTCACCCTTCGTTAATGTTCCAGTCTTATCTGAACATATTACTGTTGTTGAACCCAATGTTTCAGCAGATGATAACTTCCTAATTATCGCATTTTTCTTTGCCAATTCCCTAGCACCAAGCGCAAGACTAACTGTCACGACCGCTGGCAATCCCTCTGGAACTGCAGAAACAGCTAATGCCACAGCAGTCATAAACTCTTCGACTAAACCTTTTATTAAAGATGGACCCCCTGTTATTTTTTCAATAAAAACCAACTCATAAACTTCAAGCGCAAATATAATAATACATATCACGATGATAAGCTTAGCAAGTTTTTTTGCAAAGTCTTCCAATTTCCTTTTAAGAGGCGTTTCTTCCTCTTCGATTTCCTGCACCATCTCGGCAATCTTACCGAATTCAGTATTCATTCCAGTTGCTGTTACAACAGCCTTACCTCTTCCATAAATCACATGTGTTGCCATGAAGACGCAATTTTTTCGATCAGAAATCTTTGTTTCTTTGGGTATCTTTTCAATAGTTTTATTAACTGGAGTTGATTCTCCCGTTAACACAGCCTCATCCAATTTTAAATCTATCGCTTCGATTATTCTTGCATCAGCAGCTATTCTATCGCCTGCTTCCAGTAATAGTATATCACCAGGAACTACTTCCCTTGCATCTATTAGAACTTCCTTCCCATTCCTTATCACTCTTGCTTTTGGACTCGTCAATTTTCGCATTGCTTCCATTGCCTTTTCAGACCTGTATTCTTGGATAAAACCAACAATTGCATTTAAAATCACAATTGCAGCGATTACAATCGCATCAACTGTCTCACCAATTAAAAAAGAAATTACAGTGGCAGCCAAGAGCATCAGAACGAATATGTCTTTGAATTGATTCAGAAATATTTCAATCACAGTTACTCTTTTTCTTTCTTTTAATTCATTAGGTCCAAACTTTTCAAGTCTTCTTCTTGCCTCTTCCTCGCTTAATCCCTTTAAACTCGTTGATAATTTTTTTATTACTTCTTCAGCATTCATCGAATGCCATTCATTCCTAGTTTCTTCTGACCCCATTTTTTATCACAATTTTATCGGATTAACATGTACTTGAGAATCAATGGTGCGAATACAGATGCTGACAATGACATTACCGTGATCAATGTGTTAATGGATGGTCCAGCAGTATCCTTGAAAGGATCTCCAACAGTATCACCAACAACCGCTGCTTTGTGTGCTTCTGAGCCTTTTCCACCAAAGTTTCCTTCCTCTATGTACTTCTTTGCATTATCCCATGCGCCACCAGCATTTGCCATAAGTAAGGCGAATATGATACCTGTAAGTATACTTCCAGCTAAAAAACCACCAAGCGCATATTTACCCAATAAAAATCCAGTTGCGACTGGGACGACTAGCGATAATATGCTTGGGAGTATAAGCTCTTTTAAAGCACCTTTTGTTGCAATATCAACACACCTTGCATAATCAGGCTTCGCTTTTCCCTTCATTAATCCAGGAATTTCCTTGAATTGCCTCCTTATCTCTTCCACCATTTTAAATGCATTTTTTCCAACACCAAGGATGAGTAAAGCGCACAATAGTGGAGGCATCATCGCACCAATGAATGCACCCGTTATTACATATGGATTCATTAAATCAATACTACTTATTTCAGTGATCTCAGCATACGCAGCGAATAGTGCTAGTACAGTAAGCGCTGCTGCACCAATCGCAAATCCCTTTGTTACTGCTTTTGCAGTATTGCCAGCTGCATCCAATTGATCTGCGATTGCAATTATTTTCTCTCCTAAGTGTGACTGCTCTGCAATTCCCTTTGCATTGTCTACGATCGGACCATAAGCATCCGAAGAAACTATCATTCCAGTGATTGATAACATACCTATAGCGGCGATTGAGATACCATAAATTCCAGCTAGATTCCATGCAATTACCATCGCAATACATATACCGATTACAGGAGGTGCAACGCTAATAAGACCAAAAGAAAAACCAGATAGAATGTTTATCGCTGCACCAGTTTTTGCTGATTCAGCAATGTTTTTCACTAATGGTCTGTCAATCGATGTAAAGTAATCCGTAGTAATTCCAATCACAACACCAGCCACCAAACCAGCAATCGTAGCAAGGTAAATGTTTATATCGACACCCAGGAAGATAGATACAAGATATGCTAGAATTGCGAAGACAATACAAGTTGAGAAAGTTCCCCTGTTCAACGCAGCACCCGGATGTTCCTTCTTTCTTATTTTAACAAAGTACATTCCAATCACAGAAGCAAGTATTCCAGCTGCTGCTAAGAGGAGCGGGAAAAGTGCACCTTTTATTTCCATGATTTCTACACCAAGTATCATTGCAGCAATGATACTTGCAACATAAGAATCAAATATATCAGCACCCATACCAGCAACATCACCTACATTATCTCCAACATTATCCGCAATTACAGCCGGATTTCTTGGATCGTCTTCTGGAATATTCATTTCCACCTTACCAACCAAATCAGCACCTATATCAGCTGTCTTTGTATAAATACCACCACCAGCCTTTGCGAATAGTGCAATGCTGCTCGCACCAAAACTAAATCCAAGAACTATGTTCACATCTTTATAGATCCAGTAGAGGACCGTTATGCCCAATAGAGCCAATCCAACCACAGCTAGACCCATTACTGCGCCACCATAAAAAGCAACTTTGAATGCCTGGTTAATACCTTTCCTACTTGCATTTGCTGTTCTTACGTTTGCTTTTATTGCCACATCCATACCCAGAAGACCGGCCAATCCTGAGCAGACCGCCCCAATCACATAGGCAATCGCCATATTGACATCGATGAAAAATGTGAGAATGATACCAACCACAACCACAAAAATGGCAAGCGTCATATATTGTCTTTTCAAGAAAGCCCTAGCTCCTTCACTTATTGCACCCGCAATTTCCACCATCCTTGGAGTTCCAGGATCGTGATCATTTACACGCTTGTAAAAATACAACCCTACGAATATTGAAACTAAGGCAGCCAATAGTGAAAGCAGCAACGGATCCATATTTTCACCTCTTAGATAGATATAACTTCATTTCTTTAAATTTTGATTGTTTTTAAATTTTTCCATAGATTGATTATTAAATACTCTTAAATGGGAAATTATTTAAATATTTACTACTATATAGTAACTATGAAATTCGTGGAAATAGAATCGATGAACTACAAGAGAATAAATGGGAGAGCTAAGGATGTACATTTGAATGAAATAGATCAAAAGTTGCCTACGACTTGCATTGTGCATGAAGCACTTGCAGAGCTTGTTGGTGGTCCGTACATCCGTAAGCTTGATGGTACCCCCAGCGGTGGAAGGAGTGCCACTTTCCCAAGGTATTCATATCTAGTTGGAAATAAGAAATACATACTTGATGTTAAAGGTGTGGGTATTGTCAGCGGAGCTGAATACGTTGGAGCAAAGGAAGGACTCATCTATAACAATGTCATACATGGTAAGCCAATTGGTGGACAGCATCCAATGAATGCAATTGATGCGCTTCACAATTCGCTTGATTGTGAATTTGATGGTGATGGTTTCAGGTTACACAACTTTTACAAATTTTATATTGCACCAACTATCTTAGTTACATATCTGCCAAAAAATTACTTGAGAAGAATATTCAGACTTAAATTGAAGAATGATAGACCTAATTACTGGAGAGATCGGGAGGATCTGGAGCACGCGCTTGATGATGATATCACAAGCATTGCACAAGAGAAAAGGCTTTTACCAAGTACAATCAGGGCAAGCAGTCCAAAATTTTTTGAGAGGATAAAAAGAAAACCTTTAAATGAGATAGACAGGTTTATGAAAAATTTTTTAGATACTTCACTTTCCCAATTTTTACTTCCAATAACTTCAGCTAAAAATTCAAAATATTCAAATTTATATGTGTTGAGTTATTACACAGACACTTCTCCGTGGGCTGATGTCGTGGTTGACGAGAAAGGCATATGTCATTTTGTTGACCTGGAGGAGCTTTTGGTAAATCGGGAACGTGCGGTAAATTCAGCAAAAGAAATGATGAATGGATCTATGTGTGAAGTATTCAACAATTTAATACCAGATTTATTGGAGATCATAAAAATAATTAAAGAGAAGGAAGGTGAGCAAAATAAAAACTTGTTCAAGGAAACAATCGAACTTCTCAAAGCTGCTAATCACCCATCAGTAAGGTTCAAGGAGGAACCAGGAAATCGTCTTAAATTAATCGTTGAGAATGACAATGTTCACCTAAAACTCACACGTACGCATAAAATTTATTCATAGGATTTCTAGAAACTTTTTCTTCCTGAGATAAATCACGTGCAAACCTTCACCCATCGCTGTTTTTCTTAACGACTTATCATTCGTCGCGATAATACAATTATTCTCTCTTGCAAATTTGATTATCAAATCATCGATATTTCTGATTTTTTCCTTCGTTTCCTTTATTTTCACACCTTTTTTCTTTATTAGTTCCATTATTGACTTGAATTCTATCTCTTTTGTGATCTTTTTCAATTCTTTCAAGCAAACGTCAAGGATCCATAAATCAAATTCCTTGTCAATTATCCTTTCAAATTCTGAAAAAATATCAACTTTAAATCTGAATGGTACTAAAAGGAAGTTTGTATCTAACAATACATGCTCCATTTATCTCTTGCCCTTGTTCTCACTATCCATGACTGCTATGTATCCAGGTATTCTTGCAAATAAATATTCCAAAATTTTTTGCGCAAGCGTGACTTTTTCTGTAACAACCCATGTATTTCCTTTCTTCTCCTTCCTTTCTATTACCAAGTAGTTCGGAAATAATGTGATGGTTATCCCCTTACCCTCACCCAATGGTATGTAATCGCTTTTGATTGGATTTACCATTTTGCATCCCTGTTAATGAGAAGATTTTTTGATATATATTTTTTTATTATTACCAAAATCAAGTTTATTGCTATACTAAAAAATTTATACCAAAAATTACTATTCAATAAGTATATGAAATGCTTAATCAAGATTTTATTAGTTCTTTTATGTTTATTTATTATTTTCAACATTTCACATGCTGTGAAGTTTAATTATAGATACACGATAACAATAGACAACACCCAAAATTCAAACACTTTGACCGATTATCAGATCAGGATCAATGTAAATACACAGTCTCTAATATCCAGTGGATACATGCGAAGCAATTGTGGTGACATAAGATTCTCGGATGTTGATAACTTTGATGTTACCACAAATTTCAGTTATTGGATAAAGCAAGAAACCTGTAACACACCGAATACAGAGATATGGGTAAAGGTCCCAAACATACCAGCCAATTCTAATAAGACGATATACATGTACTTCGGAAACAGCTCTGTTAGTAGCATAAGCAACGGAGATAACGTATTCATATTCTTTGATGACTTTGATGGAAGTAGTTTAAATACGAGTAAATGGAATGATTATTCTTCTCCTTACCTTAGTGTTTCTGGCGGGAGTGTAGAACTTTGGGGAAGTGGTGGCACACGCGTAATTAATTCTACGAGTTCATTTCCAACAACTAATATGTTGGAATTCGAATCAGAGTTTGAAATTTCTGGGACCTTAAATAATTGGGTTTATCAAGGATTTAGAATTTATCAACTTATTTATATTTACAAAACAACAACAATGAATTTATACTGCGATCCAACAAACTGGGTATCTATCAGCTATGATAGTAGTAAAAGAACATGGGGAATAGTTAGAGTTGGTAATACTTTGTATCTATACAAAGATTATAATCTCTTAACTAGTGTGAGTTGCAGCGTATCCACCACTAGTGTAATAGAATTTCAACTACAACTTGGTGGTGGCAGTAACTTTATCGATATATTCTCAGTTAGGATGAGAAAGTTTTCACTACCAGAACCAATAATAACTGTGAACACCACTATGAATTGTGATCCTTCTTCGTGCAGCTCAGCATGTGGGGCAAGTGCGGCATGTCTAGGGAAAGCACCAAATCAAGCGTATAGATGTACAAGTCCAAGTGGTTGTAGTAATACAAAAGGAGAACCCACCATTATTCCATACAATTCCACATACTATTGCGCAAGTGATTGCTCAGCTTACGATGCAGATGCACTTATTGGTGTATATCGCTGCCTTCCTTATTGGGGTGTATGTGGTGGGATATTTGGAAAAAATTGTTTTAACTTGAGTTATACAGGACCAAGATGTGCTTCCTCAGGAGATGTGCAATACAGCGCATATGGATGTAATCAATATTGTTGCATTGATGATCCGAATGAATACATACTTAACACAACTATCTTAAGAAATCAAAGTAGAGCGTTTGATGAGTCCTTTCAAAGGTTCATTCAACCTTCAGATACCTATGGATGTGGTAATAAGACTACTTATTGTGTGTATGAAAACAGGTGGTATGAGAATGGAACCACACCTGAAAACTGGGATGCCATATGTTATAGCAATGGGACCAGTGTGTTGATGGGAAGTGTAATTATTGACGGTTCATCAGAGAATAGGTACCAATACATAAACTACTGGGTAAGTCCAGATGACTATGAATGGGCATGTTCACTGTATGGTCAAATAAGGGGAATTCCAACATACTGGAACATGCCAAATGTCAGATATCCTTACTGCTGTGGTGATGATGAAGGAGAGTATCCCATAACATTGGTTTCTAATAATACAAACTTCGAGAGCTTTAGAATACCCAGCTTCACAAGCTGCTGTGCTCAGCCCTATTCATGTAGCTATGAAAACGAGCAAATACCGAATTGTTATCCGAATGGTACCAGATATCCAAATAAGGATGCGATATGTTGGGAATCAACCTGGCATGAGATAGATGATGCTGAGATGTATTGCAGTGCTATTGGTGGATATTGGAATGTATCAGGAGATTCCTATTACACTTACTGCTGTGGCGATGACACTAATGAGTATAACAAATATAGAATTTGTGATCCTGGTAGTGGTTGTAACAATGATACTAGTGATAAAGCTTGCTGTAATTCGAGTGACAAGTGTGTGTACAATGGGGTTTGTTATGAAAGTAATAAGGTACACAATCTACCATTCGGAAAGGCATATTGTAGTAATGGTAGATGGATCGAGATGGATAATTCCCAGGCTGTATGTGAGTTATCGGGATTCGTGTGGATATCAAATTCTACCACCGGTTCTTGTTGTGGTGATGATGGAATCAATGATAACTTTGGTATAATAACAGGTAGCAATTGTAGTTATTGTAACAATGGCAATTACTACACTGATAACCAGCTATATCTTTACAATGGAACTTTCATAGGTAACTGCAATTACAATTCAATTGAATACAACTGCAGTAATGGTTACTATTACAACAGTAACAATGTTAATTGCTATTATTCGGTAAGTTGTGGTAGTAATGGTTGGAGAGCTGGTAATGTAATCAATTTCTGTCCAAGGAACAATTCCATTTATTACACTGCAATGAGTATCTGGTTATATAATCCTAATACTGGTTGGT